>WHSL01000012.1 GCA_009380095.1 Streptosporangiales bacterium
CGGGCAGCAGCACGAGCTCCAGCTTGAAGTCCATGATCGATCTCCTTGGTGTCCGGTCGTCGCGGTCACTTCGAGCACGAGCCTGTGGCGTCATGCTCTACCGGTGGAACGCCGGAGGCCGAGGAAACTCATCGGCGCGCCGATGAGAGGTTTTCGCGCCGCTCAGCCGAGCGCCTCCGCGATCAGCCGGTCGGACAGCTCGCGCAGGCGGCGGCGCGCCTCGGGGTCGGCCGCCTGGGTGTTGGGGGTGGCCTCCCGCATGCCATCGAAGTACCGCCCGCTGACCGTGACCTCCGGGTCCGCGATCAGCCGCAGCGTCGCGTTCCCGCCCTTCCTGACCGTGCTGATCGGCGGGACGCCGGCGCGGCGCACCATCCGGGTGTTCATGAACGTGGCCGGGTGCAGCGCGTTGACCAGGACACCCGCGTCGCGCAGCTCCTCGGCGAGGTCCACGGTGAACATGATCTGCGCGAGCTTGCTCTGCGCGTACGCGCGCATGCCGGAGTAGCCGCGCTCCAGCATCGGGTCGGTGAAGTCGATGGCCTGCTGGCCGGCGGAGGCGACGTTGACGACCCGGGCCGGTGCGGACGCGGTCAGCCGCGGCGTGAGCCGCCGCGCCAGGTGGTATCCGGCCAGGTGGTTGACCGCGAAGCGGAGCTCCACACCGTCCTTGCTGAGCCCCCGGCCGCGCGGCGCGGTGGCGATGCCGGCGTTGCTGACGAACGCGTCCAGCCGGTCCCCGCGCTTCAGCACCTCGTCGGCGAGCCGGTCCACCTCGTGCAGGTCGGCGAGGTCGGCGAGGATCACCTCGGGGTCGTGCCCGGAGGCCGCGCGGACCTCGGCGCGCACCTTGTCGGCACGCTGCCGGTCCCGGCCGTGCAGGATCAGGTCCGCCCCGGCCTCCGCCAGCCGTACGGCCACGTACCGGCCGTGGCCGTCCGTGGACCCGGTGATGAAGATCGTCTTGCCGTCCATCGGCGGCAGCGCGCCGTCCTTGCCCATCTGCGAGCCTCCTCCGATCACGCCGCTCGGCGGCCCGGCGGATCCGCCGCCTGCCCGGCTATGCTGCCAGCAACGGTGAGCCCTGAGGAGGCCCCCATGCCCGAGCCCGAGGACGTCATCGTCCCGCTCGGCCCGCCGCGCGACGACACCGAGACCTCGCACGAGCTCGTCGTCCCGCGCCCGCACGAGCTGCTGCGGAACGGCAAGGTGGCGTTCGAGGTGCGGCCCGGCGGCGACACCGGGTGGCGTCAGGCCGTACCGCTCACCTACGACGTTCCCCTCGACAACCCGAAGTCCCCCCGCACGGACGAGCCCGCCTGACCCGCCTCCCGGGGGAGCAGCCCGGCCTCGCGGTAGACCGCCTCCAGGTAGGCGCGGGCCTTCGCCTCGTCGAGGGCGCCCGGCCGGACCGCGCGGTAGAGGACCGCGCCCGCCATCATGTCGGTCAGCACGTCGACGTCGGCGTCCGCGGCGAGCAGCCCTTCCGCTTTGGCGCGGTCCAGCAGGACCGCGGTGGCGCGCCGGCGTGGCAGCACGTACCGCTCCCAGTAGATCTCCATGAGCAGCGGGTACCGGACGGCCGAGCCCAGGATCTGGGCGACCATGCCGGAGAAGAGGGGGTCGGCGAGCACCGCGGCGGAGGCCGGGATGCTCCGTTCGACCAGGTCCGAGACGGGGTCGCCGTCGCGGGCGTCGTCCTCGGCGGGGCGGGGGATGCTCGCCAGCGCGGACTCGATCGCCTGGGCGATCAGCTCCTCCTTGGAGTTCCACCTTCGGTAGAGGGTCAGTCGCGCCACCCCGGCGCGGCGGGCGATTCCTTCCAGGCTCGTCGCGTCGATGCCGCGGTCGGCGAAGAGTTCCAGGGCCGCCTTGAGGATCGCCACGTCGGTGCCGGGGTCGCGTGGCCGTCCGCGGCCGCGTGTCGTTTTTGTATCAGCCCTGGTCACCGGTTGCGTCCTCCGTCGGCGAGTTCCTCCAGCCGGCGCTCCAGCGCGCTCCGGTCGGGTGCGCCGCGCCAGGCGAGGTGCCCGTCGGGCCGTACGAGCCAGACCTCCCCGGGCTCGGTCGTGGCGTCGGCCGCATCCGTGCGGGGGGTGAGTGGGGGGCAGTTCACGCCCAGGCATTTCTCCACGACGGCCGCGCAGGTGGCCGTGGCCCCGGCCGGACCGAGCAGGGCCCAGCCCTCGCGGAGGACCGCGTACAGGCGCGTACGGCCGCCGCCCGGCCCGGTGCACGGCCGGTCGGGCATCCGGTCGCCGGGCCGGACGCCCCTGGCGAACCGGGCGAAGCGGGACGCGTCGCCCAGCGGCCCGCGGCGGTAGGTGACCCAGAGCTGGGACGCGATCTCCGTGCCGCGCCGCTGCACCGGCGCGAGGTTCGTGATCGGGACGAAGACGAGATCCCGCAGCAGCCGCAGCGTCCGTGTGCCGCCGACGAGTACGCGGGTCTGTGCGGTTATGTTCCGCAGCACCTCCGCGGCGAGCGGACGGCGCTCGGCGGCGTACGTGTCCAACAGGGTGGCGTCCGCGCGGCCCTGGGCCACCAGGGCGAGCTTCCATGCGAGGTTCTCCGCGTCGCCCATGCCCGTGACGATGCCCTGGCCGCCCATCGGGCTGTGGATGTGCGCCGCGTCGCCGGCCAGCAGGATCCGCCCGTGCCGGTAGTCCGCGGCGAGGCGGCGCTGGATGCGGAAGACCGAGGTCCACTCGGCGCCGTGGATGCGTACGCCGTGTTCGGCGGCGCGCTCCGGCAGCAGCCGGCGGAACGTGGCGAGGATCGCCTCCTCGTCCGGCTGCGCGTCCTCCGGGGACGCGTTCTCCGGGGACGCGTTCTCCGGGGACGCGTTCTCCGGAAACACCGTCACGTCGGCCATGAGCCGCCAGAGGTCGTCGGGCCCTTCGCCGCGCGGTCGCATCGGCAGCGCGAGGAGGATGCCGTCGGAGTGGAACCAGGCGTGCGACCCGGTGCGGTCCCGGTCCCACGCGGCGTGCACGTCGGCCAGCAGGAACCGCTCCACCACCGGGACGCCGGGGAACGCGATGCCGGCCAGCCGGCGCACGGCGCTGTGCGCGCCGTCGCACCCCGCAACCCAGCCGGCGCGGAGCGCTCCCCCGTCCGCGAGCTCGGCGGTCACGCCGTCGGCGTCCTCCCGGAGCCCGGTCAGCTCGGTCCCCCAGGCGATCGAGCCGCCCAGCTCGGTGAGGCGCTCGCGGAGCACGCCCTCGATGTCGGCCTGGGAGACGAACAGCGCGGAGAGCCGGGCGCCGTCGACCTCGTGGAACCGCATGGTGGCCAGCCGGCGCCGGCCCGCGTACATGCTCATGCGCGTGGCGGCCACGTTGCGCGGCAGATGCTCGCCGGAGACCCCCGTCCGGTCGAGGACCTCGACGCCGCGGGCATGCAGGATGTTCGCCCGCGATGTGGTGGCGGGGCCCGTGGCCTTGTCCACGACCCGTACGGATACGCCCTGGGCCAGCAGCCCGCAGGCCAGGGTGAGGCCGGTGGGCCCGGCGCCGACGACGAGCACCTCGGTGCGATCCACCGCGGCCCCCTCTCGGGAAAATATAAACAGAACAGTACTGTTTACAAATTACCACGAGCACGGCTCATGCCGGTGGGCGGCGGGCCGTCAGGGGACGCGGGCGGTCCATTCGGGGGTGGCGAACTTCTCGGCGACGTACTTCTCCGCGCGGCGGAGCTCGTCGTCGGTGACGTGATCCTCGGTGAGGCCGTAACGGCCGCGGAAGTGGGCGGTCATCCGATCGATGATCTCCTCGCGCGGCAGGCCGGTCTGCCGGCGCAGCGGGTCCACCCGCTTGCCCGCGCTGGCGATGCCCTTGTCGGAGACCTTCTCCCGGCCGATGCGGAGCACCTGCAGCATCTTGTCCACGTCGATGTCGTACGACATCGTCACGTGATGCAGCACGGCCAGTCCGACGCGTGCGTCACCGTCCGCCGGACCGCCACGCCCACCGCCTCGGCGGTGAGACCGAGCATGACGGTCCCCGGCGGCAGCGCCGCCTGCACCCGGGCGGCGATGTCGCGCGCCTCCAGCCCGGCGGGCAACCCGTCGAGCGCACCGTTGATCGCCTCCAGGGCGTCGTCCGGCTCGAGGAAGAAGTCGCCGCTGACGCGCGGGTGGCGGAGCAGCCCGTCGATCACTTCGAGGTCCACCACGACGAGCTTGCCGCCCGGGACCTTGTACTCACCGTGATTCACGTACACCTCAACCCCGCCGGACCACATCCGCTTCCGCCCTGGTGGGGCCGCGCGGTCCGGTCAGGCGGGCCACTCGGGGCGGCGCTTCTCCATGAAGGCGCGCATGCCCTCCTGCGCCTCCGGGGTCTGGCTGGCCGCCGCCATCACCTCGATCGCGTAGGTGTACGCGTCGGACTCGGGCCGGTCCAGCTGCGCGTACATGGCCTGCTTCCCCAGCGCCTTGCTGCGCGGGCTGCCCTGGGTGGCCTTCTCCAGCAGGTCCCGCGTGGCCTTCTCCAGCTCCTCGGCCGGGACCACGCGGTTGACGAGCCCCCAGTCCATCGCCGTGGCGGCGTCTACGACCTCACCGGTGAGGGCCATCTCCATGGCCCGCTTCCGCCCCACATTGCGCGAGATCGCGACCATCGGGGTGTGGCAGAACCAGCCCCCCTTGCCCCCCGGCGCGGCGAACCCGGCCACATCCGCCGCGACGGCCAGGTCGCACGTGGCGACGAGCTGGCAGCCGGCCGCGGTGGCGAGCCCATGCACCCGCGCGACCACGACCTGCGGCACCGACTGAATGGTCTCCATCAACTCCCGGCAGGTCAGCAGCAGGTCACGCGCGGTGGCCAGATCCGCCCCGGCCATGTCCGCGAAGTCATGCCCGGCCGAGAACACCGGCCCGTTCCCGGCGAGCACGATCCCGAGCGCGTCGGTCTCCCCGACCTCCCGGAACGCGGCGGTGAGCGCCTTCATGTGCTCCAACGACAACGCATTACGCCGCCGCGGCCGGTTCATCGTGATCACACGGTACGGACCATCGGACTCGATGAGGACGTCGGGCTGCTGTGCATCCTGGGCTTGTGCGGAACTCATGCTCCGCAAGCTACGCCGTACCGCCCCAGGAGAGAAGGCCACCTGGCCGCCGACGATCTCCCCGGCGCGGGAGGGAGGCCGGGGCCGGCTGCCCACACCCGCCACTGCGGGCGATCCCACGCCGGGAGGGCCGGGGTTATGCTCGCCGCGTGCGAGAGCACCTGGAAAGTCCTCTGCGGATCTGGCTGATCGGTTTCGGCACGGTCGGCAGGTGGGTTGGCCACGAGCCTTGAAGCGCAGCGGGAACGGGTCGCGACCCGGTGCGGCCGCGCCGAATCCACGGTGATGTCGGGCACCCCCGTGCTCAGCACCCTGATCGAGGGCTTGGCGGGGGCCGCACCGTCCGCGGTGCGGGGAGTGCTCAATGCCACCGCCAACTTCATCCTGTCCCAGATGGCGAACGGCCTGTCCTATGCGGACGCGCTGGCTGAGGCACAGCGCGCCGGGTTGGCCGAGCGGGACCCGGCCGCCGACGTCGAGGGTCAGGACACGGTCGCGAAGGTGATGATCCTCTCGGCGCTGGTCTTCGGCAGGCAGTTGAGCCGCGACCATGTCACCTGCCGCGGCATCACCGGTATCACCGGCCGGGAGGCCCGCCAGGCGGCGTCGGCCGGAGAGCGGCTCCGACACGTCGCGACGCTCGCGTTCTCCGGTTCCGAGGGCGCCGGAGAAGTGACCGCCCGCGTGCGGCCCGAAGCCGTTCCCGCCGGTGATCCGCTCGCCCGCATCGACGGCGTCACCAATGCCCTGGTATGCCAGGCCGACCCGGTCGGAGAGATCACGATCACCGGACCCGGCGCCGGCCCAAGACTCGCAGGCCAGGGCGTCCTCAGTGACATCCTCGCGGTCACACGGTCACACCCGGCCAACACCTGACCACCTCGAACACCACTTCGACCGCGACCCCCACGACATCACGCACTCCACCACCCTCCCATCCACGCTGCCTCGAGGACCACAAGGGCGCAACGCCCGAGGACCGCAGGGGCGCAACGCGGCGAGGACCACAGGGCGCGCAGCGCCCGAGGACACCGGGGGGTCCGGGGGGTCGTCCCCCCGGGATATATGGACGCGGGCCCCACGGGGAAGGTGCCGAAGGCACCGACCACGCAGGGCCCGGCCCGCGTCCGGTCCGCCTAACTGCAGCCGCTGGTGGAGCCGCAGCCCTCGCAGACGTAGCAGCTGCCCGCGGGGCGCATCTTGGTGCCGCAGGTCATGCAGAGCGGCGCGTCCGCGGTGCGGCCGAGCTGCAGCTCGGCCAGCTCCATCGTGGTGTGGGCGGACTCCTCGGCGTCCGGGACGGCCTGGGCGGCCTCGGGCGCGGCGATCTCCTGCGGACGCCGCTCCTGGACCTCGGGCCGGCTCACCGGCGCCGACTGCCGGTAGCCCTCCACCTCGGCCTGCAGGGCCGCCGGGTCCTCACCCGCCGCCTGCATCGCCCGCTCCTCCGCGGAGAAGATGCCGAGCCCGCTGCGCTCCTCGAACGTGAGGTAGTCCAGCGCCAGCCGGCGGAAGATGTAGTCGATCACCGACTGCGCCATGCGGATGTCCGGGTCGTCGGTCAGGCCCGCCGGCTCGAACCGCATGTTGGTGAACTTCTCGACGTAGGTGTCCAGCGGCACCCCGTACTGCAGGGCGATGGAGATCGCGATGGAGAACGCGTCCATCACCCCGGCCAGGGTGGACCCCTGCTTGCCGAGCTTGAGGAACACCTCGCCGAGCCCGTCGTCCGGGTAGGAGCCGGCGGTGAGGTAGCCCTCGGCACCGGCCACCGAGAAGGACACGGTCTGGCTCGGGCGCTTCTTCGGCAGCCGCTTACGGACCGGCCGGTGCACCTCGATGACCTCGGGCTCCGCCTTCTCCTCGGCGGCCTTCCGGCCCCCGCCGTCGGACAGCGGCTGGCCCACCTTGCAGTTGTCGCGGTAGACGGCGAGCGCCTTCAGGCCGAGCTTCCAGCCCTCGAAGTAGATGTGCTCGAAGTCCTCGATGGTGGCGGACTCGGGCACGTTCACCGTCTTGCTGATCGCCCCGGACAGGAACGGCTGCACCGCCGCCATCATCTTCACGTGCCCCATGGGCTCGATGTAGCGCCGGCCCATGGCGCAGTCGAACACCTCGTAGTGCTCCGGGCGCAGACCCGGGGCGTCCACGACGTGGCCGTGCTCGGCGATGTACTCGACGATCGCCTCGGACTGCTCCTCCTGGTAGCCGAGGTTCATCAGCGCCCGCGGGATCGTCTGGTTGACGATCTGCATGGACCCGCCGCCCACCAGCTTCTTGAACTTGACCAGCGAGAAGTCCGGCTCGATGCCGGTGGTGTCGCAGTCCATCATGAAGCCGATGGTGCCGGTGGGCGCGAGCAGGCTGGCCTGGGCGTTGCGCCAGCCGTACCGCTCGCCGATCTTGAGACCGTCCTGCCATGCCTTGGTGGCCGCCGCGTGGATCGCCGCGTCCATCTCGTGCAGGGTGCGCACGTTGTCGTTGGCGGCGGCGTGCTTGCGCATCACCCGCTTGTGCGCCACCGCGTTCTTGGCGTAACCCTCATACGCCCCCACCGCGCCGGCGAGCTCCGCCGACCGCTTGTAGGCGGTGCCGGTCATCAGCGAGGTGATGCCGGCGGCCAGCGCCCGGCCGCCGTCGGAGTCGTACGCGTGGCCGGTCGCCATGAGCAGCGCGCCGAGGTTGGCGTAGCCGATGCCGAGCTGGCGGAACGCCCGCGTGGTGTCGCCGATCTTCTCCGTCGGGAAGTCCGCGAACGTGATGGAGATGTCCATCGCCGTGATGATCAGCTCGGTCACCTTGACGAAGGTCTCCACGTCGAACGTGTCGTCCTCGCGGAGGAACTTCAGCAGGTTGATCGAGGCCAGGTTGCAGGAGCTGTTGTCCAGGTGGACGTACTCCGAGCAGGGGTTGCTGGCGCTGATCCGGCCGCTCTCCGGCGTGGTGTGCCAGTCGTTGATGGTGTCGTCGTACTGCAGGCCGGGGTCGGCGCACTCCCACGCGGCCTTGGCCATCTCCCGGAAGATCGCCTTGGCGTCCACCGTCTCGATGACGTCGCCGGACAGCCGGGCGCGGAGGCCGAACCTGTCCCCGGCGTCCACGGCACGCATGAACTCGTCGGAGACGCGCACCGAGTTGTTGGCGTTCTGGTATTGGACGCTGACGATGTCCTTGCCGCCGAGGTCCATGTCGAAGCCGGCGTCGCGGAGGGCGCGGATCTTGTTCTCTTCGCGGGCCTTGGTCTGGACGAACTCCCCGATGTCGGGGTGGTCCACGTCGAGCACGACCATCTTGGCCGCCCGGCGGGTGGCGCCGCCGGACTTGATGGTGCCGGCCGAGGCGTCCGCACCGCGCATGAAGGAAACGGGGCCGCTGGCGGTGCCGCCGGAGGAGAGCAGCTCCTTGCTGGACCGGATGCGGGAGAGGTTGACACCCGAGCCGGAGCCGCCCTTGAAGATGATCCCCTCTTCCTTGTACCAGTCCAGGATCGACTCCATCGTGTCGTCCACGGACAGGATGAAGCAGGCCGAGACCTGCTGCGGGGACTTGGTGCCGACGTTGAACCAGACGGGGGAGTTGAAGCTGAAGAGCTGATGGACCAGCGCGTGCTTGAGCTCGTGGTCGAAGACCTCGGCGTCGTCGTCGGTCGCGAAGTAGCCGTTGGCCCGGCCGGTCTCGGTGTAGACGCCGACGACCCGGTCGATGAGCTGCTTGAGGCTCCACTCCCGCTCGGGCGTGCCCACGGCACCGCGGAAGTACTTGCTGGTCACGATGTTGGTGGCGTTCATCGACCAGGACGACGGGAACTCCACGCCGCGCTGCTCGAAGTTGATCGACCCGTCACGCCAGTTGGTCATGACGACGTCGCGGCGCTCCCACTCGATCTCGTCGTAGGGATGCACACCGGGCTTGGTGTGGATCCGGGCGACCTTCAGCCCGTTGCGGCCCTTGCCACCACGCGTCGCCGCCCCGCTCGTCGTCTCCGTCATGTCCTCCCCCTTCTCGGCCCCGCCGGGACCAACGCCCTCAACCTCGTCCGCCGCTGTGCTGTTCCTGCGCGGACGCCTACTTCGGCTGACCATCTACGTCCTCTTCGCTGCATGCGGAGCCGCCTGCGGTGCGGGCGCGCCACCCTCCCCCGCGCGGACCGCGCGCAGGGACTCGATCTCGGCCTCGAAGTCGGACAGCGTCTCGAAGCTCCGGTAGACCGAGGCGAATCGTAGGTAGGCGACCTCATCGAGCTCGCGGAGCGGCCCCAGGATGGCGAGGCCGATCTCGTGCGCGGGAACCTCCGCGTTGCCCCGTGCCCGGATCGTCTCCTCCACGCACTGGCCGAGCAGCGCCAAGGCGTCCTCGCCGACCGGACGCCCCTGGCAGGCCTTCCGGACCCCGCCGATGATCTTCTGGCGGGAGAACGGCTCGGTGACGCCACTACGCTTGGCGACCATCAGCAGGACGGATTCCTGGGTGGTGAACCGGCGGCCACAGTCCTGGCAAGTGCGCCTGCGCCGGATCGCCGTGCCGTCGTCGGAGGCACGGCTGTCGATCACCCGGCTGTCAGGATGGCGGCAGAACGGGCAGTGCATGACGCGACCACTCCCCCTTCGCTTCCCCGTATGACGACCGCATGGTGTCGACTCCCCCATGCCACCGCGGCTCGCCGTTCCCCACGTTGGGCGCTACCCACAGTGTACGACTCTCAACACTGAGAAACACAATTTGTAGGGAACTCACACCGCTGTAACTACTAGATGTTGTGGTTAACCTACGGCGGCTCGAGGGCGCTCGCAAGTCGGTGCCCCGGGCCGGAGGGGAAGACGCAGGTCACCTCGGCGAGTCGCACTCAGCGGGCGTGTCGCGCGCCGGAACTCCCCCGGGGGGGCGTCCCCCGGTCCGCGCCGCGTCATGCCGAGCGCGGCGCGATAGATCATCAACTCTGAGCCGGCCCTAGCGGGCGGGGAGAACAAGCCGTTGACCAGGCTGAACAAGCGTGCCCTCGAGTCCGTTGAGGTCACGGATCCGCGCCACGGTGACACGCGGGTCGACCTCGGGACGGGTCCGCTCGGCGACCGCCCACAGCGTGTCGCCGTTCTGCACGTAGGTGCTCTCGGCGCCGGCGGCCGTACTCGCCGCGCTCACCGCGCGGGTGCCGACCCAGAACGCGCCGAGCAGCACGGCCGCGATGAGGCCCACGACCACCAGCCGCCCTCTCCGCGTGAGGTGGACCGCCCCGCCCTCCCGGACCTCAGGCCCCGGCCGCACATCCTCCGCCGGACGCCCCAACCGAACAGGGCGCGTCCCACGAGACGCCCGGACCGAGCCCACGGCCCGGCCTCCGCCGCCGGCCGCCTCGCCGCCGCCCAGGCGATCCACGGACCCCGAAGCGCGGCCACCACCCAGAGGGGCCGCGGACCCCGGAACTCGGCGACCCCCCAGGGAAGCCGCGGAGCCCGGAGCCCGTCCGCCATCCAGGGACACGGTGGCCAAGATCGGCCGATCCCGCACCCACCAGTCGGGCTCAGCGGCCCCACCGCCCGCCGCCCGGGCGACCCGGCCGGGCTGCGTGGCGGCGCGCCCGGCCCCACGGCCGGCCCACTCGGGCTCTTCGACGGCCCAGTCGAAAAGTTCGGACGACTCGCCCGCGGCGCCGTCGCCGAGGCGGGGGCGGGGCACCGGTGCGGTGCGGGGGTGCGCGTGCATGGTGACCTCCAAGCGACTCGACCAAGATCGAACCCGTGTTCGATCGAACGCCTGTACGAGTTCTACCGCACGCCACCGACATTTTCACGGAATCTCGAACACTTGTTTGATCTCGAGGGTCGCAGCCGCTAGCGTCGCTACCACGACGTGGGCCGGAGACGGCCGGTCCGCGACACGCCGAAGCAACCGGCTAGGAGGCCGACCGTGTCGCCGAAGACGAACGACCCGACGAGCGCGTCCGGCGCCAAGGGCGACGACGCGGACAACGTTCTCGAGCTGCCGGAGGTCCCGGCCGATCTCAGCGGCCTCACGACGCGCCAGCGCTGTGTGCTCGAGGTGATCCGCGACTCCGTCGAGCGGCGCGGCTACCCGCCGTCGATGCGCGAGATCGGTGACGCCGTGGGCCTCACGAGCACCTCCAGCGTCGCCCACCAGCTCTCCGCGCTGCAGCGCAAGGGCTATCTGCGCCGCGACCCCAACCGCCCGCGCGCGGTGGAGATCCGCATCCCGGGACAGCCCCGGGTGCGCACGCCCGACGTCCCCGACAACTCGGTCTACGACCCGGCCGCGGAGGATCGCGGCGGCCCGCGGCCCGCGTTCGTCCCGGTCGTCGGCCGCATCGCCGCCGGTGGCCCGATCCTCGCGGAGGAGGCCATCGAGGACGTCTACGCACTCCCCCGGCAGCTCGTCGGGCAGGGCACGCTGTTCCTGCTCAAGGTCGTCGGAGACTCGATGATCGACGCCGCCATCGCGGACGGTGACTGGGTCGTGGTGCGCCAGCAACCCGTGGCGGAGAACGGCGACATCGTCGCGGCGATGATCGACGGCGAGGCCACGGTGAAGACGTTCAAGCGCGACGACGGGCACGTCTGGCTGCTGCCGCACAACGAGGCGTACGAGCCGATCCCCGGCGACGAGGCCACCATCCTCGGCCGCGTCGTCACCGTGCTGCGCCGCGTCTGAGCGAAGGCGGAACCGGGGCCGGGTCCTGCGTGGTCGGTGCCTGCGGCACCTTCCCGTCGGGCCCCGGTTCATTTTGCCCGGGGGGACGACCCCCCGGACCCCCCGGTGTCCTCGGGCGCTGCGCGCCCTGTGGCCGCGGCGTCCGTCCTCGTCGGTACCGTCCCCGTCGGGCCCGTCTCCATCGGTTCTGGCCCGTCGGTCCTTGTCCCGGCGGTTGCTGGCCCCTGGGTGCTGGTTACCGTGGGGGCGCGGTGGCATTCGGTTGGGCGGGTGCCGGAGGGTCGATTGGGAGGCGCTCGTGGTTGTGCGGCCGGAGCCTTTGAATGAGCTGGATCGGGTGGGGCTGGGCGACCTTGTTGGGCGGCCGGGGATCAAGTGGGCTGGGGCCCGCGGTGGTGAGATCGCCGCCTGGGTCGCGGATATGGACTTTCCTGTGGCTGCGGAGATCCGGGCGGCGCTGGTCGATCGGGTGGAGCGGGACCTTGGGTATCCGGTGTGGCTGCATACGCCTGGTGGGGCGCTTGGGGAGCCGTTCGCCGCGCGGATGGCCGGGCGGTATGGCTGGCGTCCCGACCCGGGGCATGTGCGCGAGTTCAGTGACATCAACCAGGCGTTGCAGGTGGTGCTCGATGCCGCCACTCGGCCCGGTGACCGGGTGGCCCTGCATACCCCTGCCTATCACCCGTTCCTTGGGACTCTGGAGGAGATGGAGCGGCCGCTGCTGCCCGTGCCGATGGTCCCGGCGGGTGACGGCTGGGGGTTCGACCTCGATCGGCTCGACGCGGAGGTGGCGTCCGGCGGGTGCCGGGCGCTGCTGTTGGTCAACCCGCAGAACCCGACGGGGCGGGCGTTCACCCGCGCGGAGCTGACCGGTCTCGCCGAGCTCGCCGAACGTCACGACCTGCTGGTGCTCTCGGACGAGATCCATGCGGACCTGACGTACGCGCCGCACGAGCACATCCCGTTCGCCTCGCTCTCCCCCGAGGCCGCCGCCCGTACCGTGACGCTGACCTCGGCCACCAAGGCGTTCAACCTGGCGGGGCTGCGCTGCGCCGTGGCGCATATCGGCGCGGCGGAGGTGCGGGCCGCGCTGGCGGCGCGTCCCCGGCATCTGGGCGGTGAGGTGGGCGTGATGGGGGTGATCGCCACGGCGGCGGCCTGGGCGGAGGGCGACGCGTGGCTCGCCGACGTGCTCGCCGTGCTGGACCGCAACCGGCGGCTGCTCGCGGACGCGCTGCCGCGTGAGGTGGGCTACCGTGTCCCGGATGCCACCTATCTGGCCTGGCTCGACGTCGGTGCGCTCGGGCTCGGTGAGGACCCGGGCAAGTTCTTCGCCGACCAGGCCCGGGTGCTGGTGAACTCCGGGCCGGCCTTCGGGCCCGGCGGCGACGGCTTCGTCCGCCTCAACTTCGCCACCTCCGGCGCGGTGCTGGCGGAGATCCTGGACCGGGTCGCCACGGCTCTGGAGCACCGCGGCTGACCCGGGGGGTGCGCCCGGTCAGCCGGGGACGATGTTGACCAGCTTGGGGGCGCGGACGATGACCTTGCGCGGCGGCGCCCCGTTCAGGTAGCCCTGCACCTTCTCCGAGGCCAGCGCCAGCGCCTCCAGGTCGGCGTCGGCGATGTCCGGCGGCACCTCCAGCCGGTCGCGGACCTTCCCGGCCACCTGGACCACGCAGGTCACGGACTCCCGCACCAGCAGCTCGGGCGAGGCCACCGGCCAGCCGGCCCGCGCCACGCTGGGCTCGTGGCCCAGCCGGTGCCAGCCCTCCTCCGTGGTGTACGGCGCGTACATCGACAGCATGACCGCCAGCGCCTCCGCCGCCTCGCGTACCGCCGGGTCCCCCGCGCCCGGGCCGGCGTCGATCGCCCGCCGGGCGGCACTGGTCAGCTCCATCAGGCGCGCCACCGCCACGTTGAACCGCTGCCCCTCGACCAGGCGGGTGACCTCGTCGATGGTGCGGTGGGTGACCTTGCGCAGCTCGACGTCACCCGCGGCGAAGTCCACTCCCGGCGCCGAGCCCGCACCGGCCTCGGCGAACACACGGAACGCCCGGCCCAGGAACTTCGCGGACGCGGCCGGCGAGACGTCGGCCCAGTCGATGTCGTCCTCGGGCGGACCGGCGAAGATCATCGTCAGCCGTACGGCGTCCACGCCGTGCGCGTCGATCTCCGCGCCCAGGTCCACGCCGTTGCCCAGGGACTTCGACATCGCCTTGCCCTGGTTGATGACCTGCCCCTGGTTCAGCAGCCGGGTGAACGGCTCCGTGAAGCTCACCATCCCCATGTCGTACAGCACCTTGGTGAAGAAGCGGCTGTACAGCAGGTGCAGGATGGCGTGCTCGACACCGCCGACGTACTGGTCGATGGGCCCCCACTTGGCGACCTCGGCCTCGTCGAACGGGCCGCCGGTGAAGTGCGGCGAGCAGTACCGCAGGTAGTACCAGGACGAGTCGACGAACGTGTCCATGGTGTCGGTGTCCCGTTTGGCCGGGCCGCCGCACTTCGGGCAGTCCACGTTCACCCAGGACTTGGCCGCCGCCAGCGGCGACTCGCCCTTGGGCGCCAGGTCGGCGCCGCGCAGGTCCTCCGGCAGCGTGACCGGCAGCTGGTCGTCCGGGACCGGGACCTCGCCGCACGCCTCGCAGTGGATGATCGGGATCGGCGTGCCCCAGAAGCGCTGCCGGGACAGCAGCCAGTCGCGCAGCCGGTAGTTGACCGCGCCGGTGCCGGTGCCGCGCTCCTCCAACACCTCGATGATCTTGGCGATCGCGTCGCCCTTGTTCAGCCCGTCGATCGCCGGGGAGTTCACCAGCATGCCGTCGCCGGTGGTGGCGACGCCGCTGTCGGTGGGGTCGGCCTCGCCGGTGTCCACGACGACCCGGACGGGCAGCTCGAACCTCCGGGCGAAGTCCAGGTCGCGCTGGTCATGCGCGGGGACGGCCATGATCGCGCCATGACCGTAGTCGGCCAGCACGTAGTCGGCCGCCCAGACCGGGATGCGCTCGCCGTTGACCGGGTTCAGCGCGTACCGGCCCAGGAAGACCCCGCTCTTCTCCTTCTCGGTGGACTGCCGCTCGATGTCGGACAGCCGTGCCACCTCGGCCTTGTACGCCTCGAATGCCTCACGCTGCTCGGGCGCGCAGATCTCCTCGGCCAGCGCCGCGTCCGGCGCGACGACCATGAACGTGGCGCCGTACAGCGTGTCCGGCCGCGTGGTGAAGACGTGCACCGGCTCGTCGCGGGCCTCGATGGCGAACGCGACGTCGGCGCCGGTGGACCGGCCGATCCAGTTGCGCTGCATCAGCAGCACGCGCTCGGGCCAGCCCCCCTCCAGCTGCTTCATGTCCTCCAGCAGCCGGTCCGCGTACTCGGTGATCTTGAAATACCACTGCGTCAGGCTGCGCCGTACGACCTCGTAGCCGCAGCGCTCGCACCGGCCGGCGATGACCTGCTCGTTGGCCAGCACCGTCTGGTCGTTGGGGCACCAGTTGACCAGGCCGCCCTTGCGGTAGGCCAGGCCGCGCTCATAGAAGCGCAGGAACAGCCACTGGTTCCAGTGGTAATACTCCGGGTCGCTGGTGTGCAGCCGGCGGGACCAGTCGAAGGAGGTCGCGTACCGGCGGAAGGACGCGGCCTGGGTGTCGATGTTGGAGTACGTCCACTCGGACGGGTGGGTGCCGGCCCGGATGGCCGCGTTCTCGGCGGGCAGGCCGAAGGAGTCCCAGCCGATCGGGTGCAGCACGTTGTGCCCGCGCTGGAACCAGTACCGCGCCACCGCGTCGCCAATGGCGAACGCCTCGGCGTGCCCCATGTGGAGGTCGCCCGAGGGGTACGGGAACATGTCCAGGATGTAGGTGCGCGGCCGGTCGTCGCCCGGCTCCTCGCTCGCCCGGAACGGGTTCAGCTCCGCCCAGGCTGCCTGCCACTTGTCCTGGACGGTCCGCGGGTCGAAGGGGTCGGCCGCGGAGCTGCCGTCGACGGCTGTCATCGGTTGTGTCCTCACCGGTCTGTTCCTTGCGGTCGGCCTTCTCGAGCGCCGGTCGCCCATAAAAAGACCCCTCGACACGCGAGGGGTTGCCGCGCTGACTGCCGGGGGTCCGGGGGTCGCCCCCCGGGCCAACACTGCGGGCAACAGGGAAGGTGCCGGAAGGCACCGACCATGCGAGCCCGCCTCGGCTCGTCAACGCGGCTGGCTAAGGAGCAACCGCGACCGCATGGTCACAGGGTAGCGCAGTGACCGACAGGTCCGGCGGGATCGTCGCCTTACCGGTATGCGGGACACGCCCCACGGCGGGTTCCATCAAACCAACCACGACCCATTGAATTCGGTGGACTTCCAGAAGTCCGACGCCCTCGGCCGCGCCGCGCGGGCCGGCTACACCGGCAAGGTCACCGTCGTCCGCGACCTCGGCAACACCAGCTACGGCAAGTACGTGGTGATCGACCACGGCGGCGGCTGGACCACCCTGTACGCGCACCTCAACTCGTTCGCCGTCTCCGTCGGCACCAGCGTCACGACCGGCGCGCGGATCGGCGCGGTGGGCAGCACCGGCGGCTCCACCGGGCCGCACCTGCACTTCGAGGAACGGTACAACGGTTCCGCGCAGCGGGTGGTGGTGGACGGCAAGTCCATCGCCTACTACGGGGACACCAGCGTCACCAGCCAGAACTGCAGCGGCGGCGGGGCGGTGGGGACCGTACGGACCTCCGGCGCCAACCTGACGGTCCGCTCCGGCCCGGGCACCTCTTACAGCTCGGCGGGCTCGCCGGCCAACGGCGCCACGGCCAACATCTCCTGCCAGACCAACGGCGAGACGGTGACCGGCACGTTCGGCACGTCGAAGATCTGGGACAAGATCGGCGCCGGCAAGTACGTCTCCGACGCCTACGTCTACACCGGCTCCGACGGTACGGGCGCCGCGGCCATCGCCGGCCTCGGCGTGCCGGCCGGCCCGGCGCACGCGGCCACCGGCCCGCCGGGCCAAGCCGGGCCGCCCACAGCCCGGGACGGATCCGGGGGCCTCGCCCTGGTGAACGGCAAGATCCTCACCCAGGACGGCAAGGGCACGGTCGCCGCGGACGTCCTGATCCGGGCCGGCAGGTTCGCCGAGGTCGGCCGGGGCCTGCGGGCGCGCGCGGGCGGCATGCGCGTGATCGACCTGAGGGGCCGTACGGTCGTCCCCGGGATCATCGACAACCACAACCACCTCGTGCTGATGGGGCTGCGGCCCGGCTTCCACACGCCGCTGGAGAACGCGGGCTCGATCGCCGATGCGCTGGCGACGCTCAAGGAAGCTGAAGGCGCTCGGCGGTGGCCTGTCCCTCACCGGCTGGCGCTACCTGGCCGGAACCGCGGAGAACAACGGCCCGCCGTTCCGTACGATCCTCGACAGCGGAATCCACGCCGGCATGAGCTCCGACGGCATGCAGATCGCGCCGATGAATCCATGGCTGCACATGTACTACGCGACGACCGGCAGGAACGCCACAGGCGACCTGATCAACGACGGGCAGCAGATCACCCGCGACGAGGTGCTGCGCCTGTACACGGCGGACAACGGCTGGTTCACCCGAGAAGAGGACGTGACCGGCACCATCGAGCCGGGCAGGTACGGCGATCTCGCCGTGCCCAGCGACGACTACCGGACGGTGCCCGACGAAGGGCTCAAACGGATCCGGTCGGTACTGACCGTGGTGGGCGGCCGGGTCGTCCACGACGCCGGGTCGCTCCGCTGACACTGCCGGCGGAGCCCCGGCCGGTGGAGATCACCGCCTAACGCAGCTCGCGCTTGAGGATCTTGCCGGTGGCGGTCATCGGCAGGCTGTCCACGAACTCCACCACCCGGGGGTACTTGTACGCGGCCATCTGGTCCTTGGCCCAGGTGATCAGCGCGTCCTCGGTGAGGGTGGAGCCGGGCGTGCGGATCACGTACGCCTTGATCTCCTCGCCGTGGCTCTCGTGCGGGAACCCGAGCACCGCGGCCAGGCTGACCTCGGGGTGCGTCATGAGCACCTCCTCGATCTCCCGGGGGTACACGTTGAACCCGCCCCGGATGATCATGTCCTTGGCGCGGTCCACGATGAAGTAGAAGCCGTCGGCGTCGCGGGTGGCGATGTCACCGCTGCGGAACCAGCCGTCGCGCATCACCTCCGCGGTGGCCTCGGGGCGGTTGTAGTACCCCTTCATGACGTTGTGGCCCTTGATGGCGATCTCGCCCGGGCCCTCACCCTCGACGTCGTTCCACTCCTCGTCGACGAGCTTCATCTGTACGCCCCAGATCGGGAAGCCGACGGAGCCCGGCTTGGTGGGCTTGTGCCGCTGGTTGAAGGACGCGACGGGGCTGGTCTCCGAGAGGCCGTACCCCTCGAGGATCTTGACGCCGAACACGCTCTCCACGTCCTTGAGCACCTCGAGCGGGAGCGCCGAACCGCCGGAGACCGCGGTGTGCAGGTTCGCCGCGATGCCCTTGATGTCGTGGGAGTCACGGTCCTCGGCGGTCAGCAGCGCCCAGTACATGGTGGGGACGCCGGCGAACGTGGTGACCTTCTCCTGCTCCATCAGGCCGAGCGCGGCGGTCGGCTCGAAGCGCGGCATCAGCACGAGGGTGGCGCGGCGGCGGAAGCCGGTGTTCATCACGACCGTCTGGCCGAAGGAGTGGAACAGCGGGAGCGCGCCGAGCAGCACGTCGTGGCCGCTGTCATCGAACATGTCGTCCGAGACCATCGCGTTGATCAGCATGTTGGCGTGGCTCAGCTCGGCGCCCTTGGGCCGGCCGGTGGTGCCGCTGGTGTAGAGGATGACCGCGGTGTCGGTCGGCTCGGTGACGATGGTGTCGAACGTGCCGGGCATGCCGTCCAGCGCCGCCCAGAACGACTCGGCGCCGGGGATCGTGGACTCCTTGGCGCCGGCGGTCGCGGGCAGCGCGATGAACATCTCGCACCCCTCGACCTCGTCGAAGCCCTGCTTGCCGCGCTCACCCAGCGGCAGCTCGGGGGTGCCCTCGAAGCAGAAGAAGGCCTTCGCCTCGGAGTCGGCCAGATGGTACGCGATCTCCGGCCCGGTGAGCAGCACGTTCAGCGGGACCACCGCGGCGCCCGCCTTCAGCGCGCCGAAGTAGACGAACGGGAAGTACGGCAGGTTGGGACAGGCCAGGGCCACCCGGTCCCCCGGGCGGATGCCGCGCGCGACGAGCAGCGAGGCGACCTGATTCGCCAGCATGTCGACCAGCGAGTACGGGAGACGGAGGTCGCCGAAGACCACGGCCTCGCGGTCCGGCGCCTCACGGGCACTGTCCTCGAGCACGACGGCAAGGTTGAGCATTTTTCTGGCCTCCTGGAATCCGGCACGCACCCCCGCGGTAGCGCCATCCTCACGTACGTGCCCGCATGCTGCCAAGACCCCTCGACGGACAGCGTACGTAAAGATATGTTGACACGCCTTCGTCGTCAACATATATTGACGCGGTGACCGAACGACAGGTACTTGCCGAGGCGGCGAGCACGAGAGACCCGCGCACCGGGCTGCGCGCGGTGGTCGCACTGCGCAAGCTCGTCGAGCGGCTGGAGGCGCTGCACGTCCGCAACGCCCGCGATCAGGGCTGGTCCTGGCAGGCGATCGCGGACGAGCTCGGCGTCACCCGGCAGGCCGTCCACCAGAAGCACGCGCGCAAGAAGCGTCAGTAGGAGGGAGCCGGCGATGTTCGAGAAGTTCACCAAGGCCGCGCGCACCGCGGTGATCAGCGCGGTTGAGGAGGCCGAGCGACGGGATGACCCGGAGGTGACCCCGGACCACCTGCTGAGGGCGCTTGCCCGAGACCGGCAGGGCCTGGCCGGGCGCTTGATCGGCAAGGCCGGGGTGACGCCGGCGGAGCTGACCCCGGGCGCCGAGGGCGAGGCCGGAGACGCAGCCGCCCGGGCGGGGCTGACCGGTGAGGAGATCGACGCGCTGCGCTCGGTCGGCATCGACGCGGACGAGATCGTCCGGCGGGTCGAGGGGAGCTTCGGCGAAGGCGCTTTGGCGGAGGCCCCGCCGTCACCCCGCCGGGGGCGGCGCTTCTTCGGCCAGCACAAGCCATTCACCAAGGGTGCGAAGCGCGCGCTGGAGAACACGCTGCGGGAGGCCAAGGCGCTGCGTCACAACTATCTCGGCACCGAGCACATCCTCCTCGCGCTGCTCTCCCCGCACGTCGACTGCGCCGGCACCGAGGTGCTCATCCGGCACGGCCTCACCTACGAGGAGGCGCGGCGCCGCATGCTCGAGGAACTCTTGAGCGCCTAACCGCCGCCCCTCCGGGGAGTCGGCTGGGGGTGCGGCGCGCCGTCCCGGGGCAGATCCGCTCCCCAGCCAACTCCCCAAGCGATCGGGCGGTCCCGCGGAAAGCACGGCGGGTCCAGGGCACCGGTGGTGTCACCTCGGATCGGCTCGGCCATCGCTCGGCCGCTCAGCCCAGCAGGCCGGACTCCCAGGCCCAGGCGGCGACCTCGACCCGGTTCCGGGCGCCGAGCTTGCGGTACACGCTGCCGAGGTGGGACTTGACCGTGGAGGCGGCGACGACGAGGTCGGCGGCGATCTCCTCGTTGGTGCGGCCGCGGGCCACCCGGCGCACCACATCGAGCTCGCGGACGGTCAGCGGCTCCTCCGGCTCGCGCGCCGCCGCGGCCCGGGCCGAAGGCCGCGCCAGCTGCGCGAGCAGCCGGACCGTGATGGAGGGTGAGACGAGGGACTCGCCGTTGGCGGCGGCGGGACGGCCGCCTGGTGGTGCCGGCCGCGGCGGGGGCGGCGTGATGCGCACGATCTTCGAGCTCTCCTGGCGTCTGCTGCGCGGCGGGGGCCGCGGCAGCCTGCTGAGCACACTCCTCACCGCCGCCGCGGTGGCGGTCTGCACCGGGCTCCTGATGTTCGCGCTCGGGGCGAACAGCGCCTTCGGGCAGCGCGCCGACGCCGATGCCTGGCGGCACCCGGTCCCCGCGCGGGACGGCGCCGCCCTCGAGGCCCTGTCCACCGACTCCGTGCGCGGCACGCCGATCAGCATCGTGGATCTGGCCGCCCGCGGAGACGCGCCACCGGTGCCACCCGGCCTCGACCACTTCCCCGAGCCGGGTGAGGTACTGGTGTCGCCGGCCCTGGCCGACCTGATGAAACGGCTGCCCGCCGAGGAGCTGAGGGACAGGTTCCCCGCGGCCCCCTCCGGGCTGCTCGGGAAGGAGGCCGTCGCCCACCCCAGCGAGCTCGTCGCCGTGGTCGGCCGCTCCGCCGGGGATCCGGTGATGACGGCGACCCGTGAGGCGTCCATCGGGGTCGGCCTCGTGGAGATCCCGACGCCGATCGACTCCTACGCGACCGGTGCGGTCTCCAACACCACGACCATCTATCAGGTCCTCGCGCTCATCGCGTCCGCGCTGATGGTGGTGCCGCTGCTGGTCTTCGGCGGTGCGGCGGCGCGGCTCACGGTCGCCCGCCGGGATCAGCGGCTGGCCGCGCTCCGGCTGGTCGGGGCGACGCCCGGCCAGGTCGTGGGGATCACCGTGGCCGAGGCGGTGCTGACGGCGGTGGCGGGCAGCGTCGTCGGGCTGCTGCTCTACGCGGTCGCGACGCCGGCGTTGGCACAGATCCCGATCGCCGGTGGGGTGTGGTTCACCGGCGATCTCTGGCCGGCGTGGTGGCAGGTGGCCGCGGTGCTGGCCGGGGTCCCGCTGCTGACCGGGCTGAGCGCGGTGATCGGGCTGCGCCGGGTGGTGGTGACGCCACTGGGCGTGGCGGCGCGGGTGACGCCGCCGCGCATGAAGGCCGTGCGGCTGCTGGTGTTCGCCGCCGTGCTCATCGTCTTCGGCTTCGTGAGCGGCGGGCTCACCGGCATGGGCACCGCCGGGGCCATTGTGCTCGTCGTGCTGATCGCGTTCGCGTTCCTCGGCATGAACCTCGTCGGGCCATGGGTCGTCGGGCTGATCGGGCGCATCACCGCACGGGTGGCGCGGAGCCCCACCCGCCTGCTGGCCGGGCGGCGGCTGGTGGACGACCCCCGGGCGGCCTGGCGCACCGTCGCCGGGGTGGTGCTCACCGGTTTCGTCGCCGGGTTCCTCTGCCTGATGAATCCCGGGGAGGCGGTCCCCGACTCACCACGAGGGCAGCTCCAGCTCGCCGTCCCCGCCGCCAAGGCACCCGGGCTCGCCGCGGAAGCGCGCGACCGGCTCTCCGGCACCGGCGCGAAGGTCACCATCAGCGAAGGCCCGGCACCCGACGGCGGTTCCGGTGGGCGGGTGGACGATGTGATGATCACGGTGCCTGGCGGTGCCGGCGACCTCGATCGTGCGCGCGCCGCGCTGGCCGGGATCGTCCCAGGGACGGTCGCCGTGGCCATGACCGACGACGCGGCCAACCGCTACCTGCTGGAGGATCTGCGCACCGGATCGCTCACCGTGCTCGTGGTGTCGTTCCTGATCGCCATCACCAGCGCGGGGATCACCGGCGCGTCGGCCGTGCTCGACCGCCGGCAGACCTACGCCGCGCTGCGGCTGATGGGCACGCCGCTGACCGTGCTGAACCGGGCGCGCCGTCAGGAGACGCTGATCCCGCTCACGGTGATGGGCGGGGGGTCGGTGCTGACCGGGCTGTTCTTCGCGGCCCCCTTCGCCGCGGGATTCGGCGCCGCCGGGGCGGTCACGATGCTGGCCTTCGTGGCCGTCGGGTTCGCCGGGGTGCTCGGCGCGAACGCGCTGAGCACCCCGCTGCTCCGCGCGGTCACCCGCGACCCCGTCCCTCAGGAGAGCTGATGGGCGGGGCGGCGAGGAACCCGGCGCCGCCCCGCCGCCGGCCGGCCCCCGGGGAGAGGGGTGACCGGGGGCCGGCCGGGGCCGCGGTGCCCGACGGGCGGCCGGCTGCGGTGCCCGGCGGGCGGCCGACTGCGGCGCCCGGGAGGCGGTCGGGGGGACCGGCGGTCGACCGGGGGGCGAGCCGGCCGCCGGTCGGTCAAGCGGCGGGTGGGGTGGCGTCCCGGGCGGCGTCGAGGGCGGTGAGCACGCGTTCCGGGGTGAGGGGGAGCTCCTCGAGCCGGACGCCGACGGCGTCGGCGACCGCGTTGGCGATCGTGGCGGCCGAGGGGCCGCAGGGCGGCTCGCCGATGCCCCTCGCCCCGAGCGGGCCCTTGCCCTCGCCGCTCTCCACGATGATCACCTGCACGTCGGGCAGGTCCATCGACGTCGGCATCAGGTAGCCGGCGAACAGCGTGGACTGCGGGTTGCCGTCCACCACCGGCACGTCCTCACCGAGGGCGTAACCGAGGCCCTGGTAGGCACCGCCCTGGATCTGGCCCTCCACCCGCATCGGGTTGATGGCGCGCCCCACGTCGTGCGCCGCCGTGTACTTCAGCACCCGGATCTCGCCGGTCTCGGTGTCCACCTCCACCTCGGCGGCGTGCGTGCCGAAGGTGTAGTCGGGGAAGCTGTGGCCCTGCCCGCGGTCCGGGTCGAAGGCCCCGGTCTCGGCCCGCCACTCCCCCAGGTGCGCGGCGGAGACGGCCCGGGCCTCACCGGCGGCGACGAGCTCGGCCAGGCTGAGCGTGCCGCCGTCCGGCGCCGACACCGACCCGCCGGCGAAGACCAGCGACTCGGGGGCGGCGCCGAGCACCTCGGCCGCCACCGGCAGCAGCCGGTCGCGCAGCTCGTAGGCCGTCTGCAGCGTCGCGTTGCCCGACATGTAGAGCTGCCGGGTGGCGTAGGTGCCGCCGGCGAGCGGCGTGAGCTGGGTGTCGCCGATGTGGATGCTGATCCGGTCCAGAGGCACCCCGAGCACCTCGGAGGCGATCTGGCACAGCGACGCCGCCTGGCCGCCGCCGAGGTCGGTGACGCCCGTCCGGATCAGCAGGGTGCCGTCCCGTTCCAGGCTCATCCAGCAGGCGGCCTTGTCGCGGAACCAGATCGTCCGGCCGTACGGCTGCATGTTGGACGCGAACCCGCGGCCCACCTTGCGGCCGGGCGCGCTCGGCGGCGACGGCTCACCGAGCGCCTCCAGCGCGCGGCGCTGCGTCTCCCGCACCGCGACCGCGGTGCCGACCGTCTCCCCCGTGGGGATGGTGTCGCCGCGCTCCAGATAGTTGCGCTCCCGCACGGTCTCCCGGGGCAGCCCGAGCTCCGCGGCGAGCCGGTCCATCTGCGACTCGTACCCCAGGGTGACCTGCATGGCGCCGAAGCCGCGGAACGCGCTGGACGGCATCGTGTTGGTGAACACCGCCCGCGCCCGCACCGACGCCGCGGGGGTGCGGTAGGGGCCGCACGCCAGCGCCGCCCCGGCGAACAGCACCCGCGCCGACAGGTACGGGTAGGCGCCGGCGTCGCCGACGATGTCCACCCGCTGGGCGAGGATGGTCCCGTCCGACCGGGCCGCCGTCTCGTACCGCATGGTGAACGGGTGCCGCTTCGTGCTGGCCAGGATGGACTCCTGCCGTTCCCACACCATGCGCACCGGCCGCCGGGTGGCGGCCACCAGCAGCGCCAGGTATGGCTCGACGGTCATGTCCTCCTTGCCGCCGAACCCGCCGCCCATGTAGGAGCTGATCACCCGCACCTTGTTCTCCGGCAGCGCCAGCATCGCCGCCAGGTGCGCGGCGTGCTCGATCACCTGGGTGGCCACCCGGAGCGTGATCACTCCGGAGGTGTCCACCCAGCCCACGCCGGCCTCGGGCTCCATGTACGCGTGCTCCACCCGCTGGCTGCGGTAGGTGCCGCGCACCACCACGTCGGCGGAGGCGAAGGCCGCGTCCACGTCGCCACGGCCGATGTTCCAGGTGATCAGCGTGTTGCCCGCGTCGTGCACCAGGGGCGCGCCGTCGGCCAGCGCCGCCTCGGCGTCGAACACGCCCGGCAGCTCGTCGTACTCCACGTCGATCAGCTCGGCGGCATCCTCGGCGGCCTGCGGCGTCCGGGCCGCGATCAGCGCGACCGGCTCGCCCGCGTACCGGATCCGGTCCTCGGCCAGCACCGGCATGCTCACCGAGAGCTCGCCGAGCCCGCCGGAGGCGCGCTCCACGATGTGGTTCCACGGCACGTCCGCGGCGGTCAGCACGGCCACCACGCCGGGCACCGCGGCGGCGGTCTTGGTGTCCACGGCGGTGATCCGCGCGGACGGCACCATGGCCCGCACGACCTTGCCGTGCAGCATGCCCGGCATACGCCAGTCCGCCGCGTACATCAGGCTGCCCTTGACCTTGTCGACGAAGTCGTGGTGCGCCGGCGACGTGCCGACGATCCGCATGCTCTCGGTCCCCGCGGCCGCGGCCCCGGGCTCGCTTCGGGTCTCGCTCATGATTCCGCCCGCTCCCCCGCGTACGCCTCGATCGCGTCGAGGATCTTCGTGTATCCGGTGCAGCGGCAGAGGTTCCCGGCCAGGCGGCCGCGGATGGTGTCGCGGTCCGGCCGGGGCTCCTCGCGCAGCAGTTCCTCGGCGGCCAGCAGCATGCCCGGCGTGCAGAAGCCGCACTGCGCGGCGCCGTTACGGAGGAACGACTCCTGCAGGGGGTGCAGTTCGGAGCCGGGCTCGCCGGCCGGCGCGGACGGCAGGCTCCGCAGGCCACGGACCGTCCGCACGTCCCGGCCGTCGAGCCGCACCGCGAGCAGCAGGCAGCCGTTGACGACCTCCCCGTCGAGCTGCACGGTGCAGGTGCCGCAGACACCCTCGCCGCAGCCGTACCTGACCTCGCCCGCGCCGAACTCCTCACGCAGCACGTCCAGCGCGGTCTCGTATGGGAACACCCACGCCTCACATTCGGCGCCGTTCAGGGTGAACGTGATCCGTGTCTTCATCGGGTCTCCCCTTCGTTCCCCGCTCGCGCCGCGCCCCGCTCCGCCTGCGCGGCGGCGGTGGTGAGCGCGCGGCGGGTCAGCACCTCCGCCACACGCACCCGGTACGCGCCCGAGGCCTGCACGTCGTCCGGTGGGTCCAGCCCTTCGACGGCGGCCCGTGCCGCCGTCGCGTAGGTCGCGGGCGTGGCGGGCGCGCCGAGCAGCGCGCGCTCGGCCGCCTCCGCGCGGACCGGCCGCTCCGCCATCCCGCACAGCGCCAGGGTCGCGCCGCCGACGGTGCCATCGGGGTCCAGGGTGAGCACCGCCGCCACGCCCGCCACCGCGAAGTCGCCGGCCCGCCGGGTCAGCTCGGTGAACGTGCCGGCCGTGCGCGCGCCGGGGACCGGCAGGTGCACCGCCGTCACCACCTCCAGCTCGTCGAGGACGGTCGTGAAGTACGAGGTGAAGAAGTCGGCGGCGGGGATCCGGCGGGTCCCGTCCGGGCCGGTGGCCTCGATCTCGGCGGACAGCGCGAGCATCACGGCGGGCAGCTCGGCCGCCGGGTCGGCGTGCGCGAGGCTGCCGCCGATCGTGCCGAGGTTGCGCACCCGCGGGTTGCCGATCAGCCCGGCCGCCTCCGAGAGCATCGGGCAGACCCGGCGCACCAGCGGGGACGCGGCCAGGTCGCGATGCCGGGTGAGCGCCGGGACGCGCAGCCGGTCACCGTCCAGCGTGATCTCCTCGGCCGCCGCCGCGGAGATGTCGATCAACACCGAGGGCCGGGCCAGCCGCAGGTTGAGCATGGGCAGCAGGCTCTGCCCGCCGGCCAGCAGCTTGGCCTCCTCGCCGTGCTCCGCGAGCAGCCGCACGGCGTCCGCGAAGGAATCCGCCCGGACGTAGTCGAAGGGTGCCATCACCATGGGGACGCTCCTACTCGCCGAGGGTCTCGCCGTCGGGGTCGAGCTCGCGCAGCGCGAGCAGGATCTCCTCCCCGGGCGGGGGCAGCTCGTACACCTCGGGGTGCACGGGCAGCTCGAAGCCGGTGCGCGCGGCGACGTCCGCGACGGTCACACCGGGCTGCAGCGCGCGCAGCCGCATGTGCCCGGAGTCGTCGAAGTCGAGCAGCGCCAGGTCGGTGACGACCCGGGTGGGGCCGCGCGAGATCAGCCCGGCGCGCTGCCGGGACCCGTCGCCGGTCAGATGCCCGGGGCTGGTCACGAAGTCGACCTTCTCCACGAACCGGCGCGGCTCGTGCTGGGTCACCACGAGCACCTCGTTGCAGAGCGAGGCGATGTCGTTGGCCCCACCGGTGCCCGGCAGGCGCACCGTGGGCTTGGCCCGGTCACCGATCACGCTGGTGTTGATGTTGCCGTACCTGTCGATCTGCGCGGCCCCGAGGAAGCCGTAGTCGAAGTACCCACGCTGCGCGTACAGGAAGATGTCGGTGATCGTGGTGAGCATGGCCGCGCCGCGCGAGGCGCGCACGTCGTTGGTGGAGATGGGCAGCCGGCCGGGGGCGATCTCCGGCCCGATGATGCCGCCCTCCAGCACCACGGTGAGGTTCGGCGCATGGCTGCGCTTGGCCGCGGCCGAGGCCACCAGGGGCATGCCGACGCCCGCGAAGATCACCCGGCCGTCCTCGAGCAGGCCGGACGCGGTGGCGGCCATCAGCTCCGACGTCGTGTACTCGGTGGTGGGAGTGCTCATCGGGTGCTCAGCTCCCTCGCACTGGCCTCGCGTTCGGCCAGCCGCTCCGCGCCCACCAGGCCGAGGAAGCCGGCGAAGTCGCGCTGGGAGTGCACGTGCCGGTCCAGGTAGTCGCGGACCGCCGCGGTACCGCCGGCCTTGATCGCGTCCACGTAGGAGGTGAAGTGGTCGTAGTCGGCCTCGTACCGGTCGTGGCAGTCGTGCGGGTACGAGCCGTACGGCGCCTCCACCACCGCGTCGACGACGAAGTGCGGCAGCGCGGTGGAGGCCGCCCCGGCCACGATCTCCTCCGGCTCGGCGATCCGCTCCGCGCTGACGATCACCGTGCTGGCGGCCCGCGCCATGTCCACGTCCATGTGGGTGGACCCGTCGATCCGCGCGTTGCCGTACCGGTCCACGCTGTGCGCGTGGATCAGCGCCACGTCCGGGTTGATCGCCGGAAGCAGCAGCAGCGTGTCCCCGGTGAACGGGCACTCGGCCTCCCGCGCGGCGGTGCCGGCGGGCAGGTCCGAGCCGAGCATCGTGTACGTGGGCAGGTACGGCACGCCCATCGCGCCGGCCTTGTACCGCATCCCCAGCGACAGGTGGCTGAGCTCCTCGTACTCGATGTGGCCGCCCTCGACGTACTCCCGCAGCACCCGGGACAGCCCCCAGCGCAGGCCGATCGCCAGCCAGCTGGTGATGACCCGGTCCGCGGCCCCCGCCACCATGAGCAGCTCGCACTCCTGGCTGGCCAGCGGGCGGGACACGGTCAGGCCGGTGCGGCGCTGCCGGATCAGCTCGAAGACCAGGGCCATGGGCGTGCGGGAGAAACAGGTCCCGCCGAGCGCGACGTGGTCGCCGTCGCGCACCAGGGCCATCGCCTCCGCCGCGGACATGATCTTGGAGGTTTCCGGGGTGACGCGCTCCTCGCGCAGCCGCCGGGCCTCCCGTACGGTCTCAGGCACGCGTGTGCTCCTCCGTCACGATCGTCTCCACCTGATCACCCATGCCGCGCAGCAGCGGCAGGACCTCCTCCGCGATCAGCCGCACCTGCTCCGGCCGATACTCGTGCGGCACCAGGCAGATGTGCTGCGCCCCCGCGGCGATGTGCTCCGCGAGCTGCTCGGCGCACTCCGCCGGGGTGCCCCGGATCGCGCTGTCCGGGGTGGACTCGCTCCACTCCGGGCAGTCGAAGTACTCCGCGACGAAGTCCCGCGCCAGCCGGTCGCATTCGTCGTAGGAGTCGCCCACGCAGATCGGCAGCTGCGCCACGTTGGTCAGCGCCGCCGGGTCGCGTCCGGCCTCCTCCGCGAAGTTCTGGATCTTCGTCCAGGAACGCTGGAAGGAGTCGGGCCGGTAGAAGTACGTGAGCCAGCCGTCGCCCTTGGTGGCCACCCGGCGCAGCACCTTGTCCACGTACCCGCCGATCAGCAGCCGGGGCCGCGGCCGGCTCGGCGGCAGCGGGAGCATGCGCACGCGGCGCAGGTCCATGTCGTCGTACGTGCCGGTGACCGACTCCTCCTCCCAGAGCCGGGTGAGCACCTCGAGGTTCCGCTCGAAGATCTTCCCCCGCTTGCGGAACGGGATCCCGGCCGCCTCGAACTCGCGCTCGTACCAGCCCGAGGCGGCGCCGAGCACCAGCCGGCCGCCGGAGATCGTGTCCAGCGTGCCGGTCACCTTGGCCAGCACCACCGGGTTGCGCAGCGGCAGTACGAGCACGCCGGTGCCGAGCAGCACCCGCGAGGTGTGGGCGGCGATGGCGGTGAGCGTGGACAGCGACTCCAGGAACGGGAACGGCCTTCCCGCGCCCAGCAGCAGGTGGTCCCAGGCCCACAGCGAGTCGAAGCCGAGGGCCTCCGCGGTGGTCGCGTACTCCACGATCGCCGCGATGTCCGGGTCCTTCCGTGCCGGGGTGAAGTTCTCGATCGCGAGGCCGAACTGCACGGTCATCTGGGTCCTCTCGAACGTTCCGTACGGGGCGAGATGCGGGGCCGGTCAGTAGGGCGGCTCACCGGTGCCGACGAGCGTGACCTTGCCCTTGTCGATCCGGGTGAGGTAGACCGGCGGCACGGTCTGGTTGCGCAGGTTCTGCCAGTTCTGGAAGCGGATGTCGCCGTACACCACGCCCTTGGTGCTGACCTTGGTGAGCGCGTCGCGCACCGCGGTCCGGTCCGACGGGTCCTTGGCGGCGCGCATCGCCTCGGCGATCACCTTGATCCCCTGGTATCCCCGGACGCCCTCGGTGATCTGGCCGTAGTTCAGGCCCTTGGCCTTCCAGGCCGCCACGAAGGCCGCGGCACCCTTGGGGTCGGCCGCCGCCGACGGGTCGAAGAACGGGAAGAACGTGGTCGCGTACGTGCCCTCGGCGACGCTCTCCCCGGCCAGCTCGAGCAGTTGCAGCGGGCTGTTGGAGCCGCCGGTGGTGATGATCCGGGCCTTGGCGTTCTGGCCCTTGGCCTCCTTGAGCAGCAGCGCGATCTGCGCGACGTCGGTGGTCACGACCCAGGTGTCCGCGCCGGAGCCGATGGCCTGCGTGACCTGGCTGGACAGGGACTGCGCCGTCTGGTCGAACTTGGCCGTGCCCGTGTTCGTCACGCCCGCCTCGGTGAGCAGCTCACCGTAGTGCTTGGCGGCGCCGAGGCCGAAGTCGTTGTTCACGGACAGGAAGAAGACCTTCTTCACGCCCTCCTCGCGGAGCAGGTCGCGGGTGGCGTGCGCCTCCATGTTGGAGGTGGGTGAGATCCGGAAGGTCCAGTCGTTGCCGGACTCCTTGGGGTCGGTGACCTTGTCGCTGCTCGAGGTCTCCACCAGCAGCGGCACCTGGGCACGGGAGGTCACCGGGGAGATCGCCAGCGTGCAGGACGAGCCCCAGCCGCCCATGACCGCCGTGGCCTGGCTCTGGTTGACGAGCTTCTGCGCGACGTTCACGCAGGTCGCCGGGTCGTTGGCGTCGTCCTGGACGTCGAGGCGGATCTTCCGGCCGTCGACCCCGCCGGCCTTGTTGATCTCCTCGGCGGCGATCTTGGCGCCGGCCGCGACGGACTGGCCGGCGTCGGCGACCGGCCCGGTCAGCGGCTGGGCCACGCCGATCACCAGGTCGCCGCCGCCGGGGCCGCTCTGCGCCTCGTCGTCGGAGCCGGGCAGCAGGGCCGAGCACCCGGTGGCCGCGACGGCCAGCATGACGGCGAGCAGCGCGCGGAGTGTGCGTCGAGGTTTCATGGGTTCTCCTTGTCCTCAGCCCCCGAGATAGGCGCGCTGAATGGCGGCGCTTCCCGCCAGTTCGGCCGCGCTTCCGGTGTGCGTGATCCGACCGCGTTCGAGTACGTAGCCGCGGTCCGCGACGTCGAGGGCGAGTTCGGCGTTCTGCTCCACGAGCAGTACCGTGCGGCCGCCGTCGCGCAGCGCCGCGGTGGTGGCCAGCACCTGCTCGACGAGCACCGGCGCGAGGCCGAGGGACGGCTCGTCGAGCATGATGAGGGCGGGGTCGGCCATGATCGCCCGCCCGATGGCGAGCATCTGCTGTTCGCCCCCGGAAAGGCTCCCGGCCGGTTGCGCCGCACGCTCGGCGAGCCGCGGGAACAGCTCGTACACCTCTGTGAGGTGCTCGCGCTCGGCGGCCCGCGCACGCCGTACGTGCCCGCCCATCCGCAGGTTGTCCGCCACGCTGAGGGCGGGGAACACCCGCCGCCCCTCAGGGGCGTGCACGATCCCCGCGGCGACGACCTTGTCGGCGCGCAGCCCGGTGATGTCCCGTCCTTCCAGCTCCACCCGCCCGGCGATCGCGGGCAGCAGCCCGGACACCGTCTTGAGCAGGGTGGACTTCCCCGCGCCGTTGCTGCCGATGATCGTGACGAGCTCGCCGCGATAGACCTCCAAGTCCACCCCGTGCAGCGCGTGCGCCCGGCCGTAGCCGGCCACCAGCCCGGTGACGGTCAGCATGCGCTGTCCTTCAGCTAGCACGGTGCCTCTCTCCCAGGTAGGCGGCGCGTACCTGGGGCGAGGCCTGCACCTCGCGCGGCGTGCCGTCGGCGATCTTGGTGCCGGCGCTGAGCACGGCGACCCGGGTGGCGAGCCCCATCACGAACCGCATGTCGTGTTCCACCAGGAGGATCCCGGTGCCGTCGGCGGCGACCTCACTGAGCAGTTCGGCCATCTGGTCCGTCTCGGTGGCGTTGAGCCCGGCGGTGGGCTCGTCCAGCAGCAGGAAGCGCGGCCGGGCCGCCAGCGCCACGCCGACGGCGAGGAAGCGCTGCCGCCCGTACGGGAGCGTGCCCGCGGGCCGCCGGGGGTCGCCGAGCCGCAGCCGGGCGATCAGTTCGGCGGCGGCGGTGCCGACCGCGGTGCCGCGGGAGGAGGGCCCGCGGGCCGCCCGGCGCCGCCGCGCGCCCAGGTCAGTCGGGCGGCGGTACAGGGCGACCCGCAGGTTCTCCTCGACCGTGAGGCGCGGGAAGATGCTCTTGCGCTGGAAGGTACGGACCACGCCGTGCACGGCGATCTCGTGCGGCTGCAGCCCGAGCAGGGAGCGCCCGGCCAGCCGTACGGAGCCCGCCTCGGCGGCGACGAAGCCGGTGATGGCGTTGAAGGCGGTGGACTTGCCCGCGCCGTTCGGCCCGATCAGCGCGGTCACCTGGGCGGCGGGCAGGTCCAGGTCGAGCCCGTCGACCGCCTTCAGCGCGTCGAACCGCACGCTCAGGTCCCGTACCTCGAGGACGTCGTTCACCGGACCGGTTCCTCCTCGGTGTGCCGTACGGGAGCCGGTTCGGGCTCCTCCGGTTCGTCGTCGGCGTCCGCCGGCCGGCGCCGCTCCCGTACCGCGGCGACGACGCTCCCCCACAGCCCGCGCGGCAGGAAGCGGACCAGCAGGACGAGCAGGACGCCGTAGATGACGAGCCGCCACTGGTCGCCGAAGCGCAGCACCTCCGGGAGCGCGGTGAACGCGACCGCGCCGATGACCGGCCCGGCGATCGTGCCGAGGCCGCCGCCGATCACCATGAGCAGCGTGTTGATCATGATCGGGAAGCCGAACACCTCGGGAGAGATGAAGCCGACCGTGTGCGCGTACAGGGAGCCGGCCACGCCCGCCAGGGCGGCGCCGGTGACGAAGGCGAGGTTGGCCCCGCGGGCGGTGTCGATGCCGACGGCGCGGGCGAGGTTCTCGTTCTCCGCCATCGCGCGCAGCCCGAAGCCGAGGCCGCTGTGCGAGATGCGCGCCACGACGTACACGGTGATCGCCGCGACCACCAGCACCACCGGATAGGCCTCCTCCGGGGAGATGAGCTTCACCGACCCGGCGCCGATGGGCGGGATCTGCCCGAAGCCGGCCGGGCCTCCCGTCAGCGACACCCAGTTGAGCGCCACCTGATAGCCGATCTGGCCGAACGCGAACGTGGCGATGACGAAGAAGGCGGTACGCAGCCGCAGCGTGATCTTGCCGACCAGCCAGCCGAACAGCGCCGCCACCACGATCGCGGCGGCCACCCCCACCGGCATGGGCAGCCCGGCGTTCACCGTGAGCAGCGCGGTGGTGTACGCGCCGAGCCCGTAGAAGCCCTGGTGACCGAGGCTGAGCAGGCCGGAGTAGCCGAGCAGCAGGTTCAGCCCGGCCGCCATGATCACGTAGATGGTGGCGAGCACGACGACCTGGTCCAGGTACGGGCCGCCCTTCGTGCCGGCCACCCAGAGCGCGTACAGCAGCACGAGGAACCCGAGCGGGCGCAGCCTCGAGAGCGTCTTCCGGCTCATCACCGCACTCATTCCGCCGCCACTCACTCCGCCACGACCTCCCGTCGTCCGAACAGGCCCTGGGGCCGCAGCATCAGCACCACGACCAGCACCATCAGGCCGACCGCGTCCTGCAGGCCGCTGGACAGGTAGCCCGCGGCGAGGCTCTCCGCGACCCCGAGGAGCAGGCCGCCGACGACCGCGCCGGGGAAGGAGCCGAGGCCGCCGAGGATGACCACGACGAACGCCTTGGCCGTGGCCAGGCCGCCCATCGCGGGGGTGATCTGGAAGATGGTGGCGATCAGCACGCCGGAGATCGCGGCGAGCGCGGCGCCGAACGCGAACGTCATGCCGTACACCCGGTTCACGTTCACGCCCATCAGCCAGGCGGCCGCCGGGTCCTGGAAGGTGGCCCGCATGGACAGCCCGGCGCGGGTGCGGTTGAGGAACAGGTGCGCCCCCACGATCACCACCGCCGCGAGCGCGACGACCAGCAGCAGCTGCGGCCGGGTGCGCATGAAGCCGAGGTTTAGGCTGTCGCCCGAGGCGGGCGAGCCCATCGTCTTGGGCACCGGGTTCCAGATGATCGTGGCGAGGTTCTGCAGCGCGATGGAGAGCCCGATGGTGGCGAGCATGGGCATCGCGATCTCGTCGTGCCGGCGCAGCGCCCGGAGCAGGAACCGGTCGGCCAGCAGCCCGAGCGCCGCGGCGCCCAGCGCGGCCCCGGCCAGCCCCAGCCAGAACGGCCACCCGGCCAGCACGATGAACGTGTACGCAAAGAACGCGCCGACCATATAGAATTCGCCGTGCGCGAAATTCACCACGTTCATGTAGCCGAAGATCAGGGTGAGCCCGAGCGCCATCAGCGCGTAGATCGCACCGAGCGCCAACCCGTTGCCGAAGTACTGGCTGAACTCGGCGAAGACCGCCACCATCCACCCCACATCCCGGAAACGCCGATTTCACACGGCCGAGACAATTCGCCTTTCGGCGGCGAATTGTTCATCGCGCACCGACGCTAATTCCGAACGCGGGGGCGGGCATTGTGGACGGCGCCAAAGGACCCCGCCGGGTCATGTCACCGAGAGCCAAAGACCTCAGCGGCGCAGGTCGTGGATCTGCATGATCTGCAGCGCGATGGACAGCCGCTGGCAGAGATGCCGGTCGAAGGTGAACGGGCCGAGCAGCCGCTCCAGCTTCGCGATCCGGTACCGCACCGTGTTGTAGTGGAAGTGCAGCTCCTTGGCGGCGGCCGCGGCGTTGAGGTTGCAGTCGATCAGTACGGTCAGCGTGTTCAGCAGGTCGTCGCTCTCCCGCTCGCCCCGGCCCAGCACCGGGCCCAGCGTGTCGGACACGAAGGAGCGCAGCTCCTCGGTGTCCTCGATGACGCTGAGCAGGCGGAACACGCCGAGCCCGTCGTACAGGGTGACCTCGCCGGGCCCCCGGGTGGCCGCGCCGAACTTCACCGCCCGCCCGGCCTGCCGGTACGCCTCCGGCAGCTGGGCCAGGTCCGGGACCGCGCGGCTCACCCCGTAGCAGAGCCGCTGCCGTACCACCGCCATCCCCTCGGCCACGTCGGAGGCCAGCTCTCCGATGGCGTTGGCGGGGCAGGCCGCGCGGACGATCGCCACCAGCTCGTCGCCGAACGCGGCCGCGGCCGCCGTACGGTCCCGCGTGTGCACCGCGGCGAGCCAGGCGTCGGAGAGCCGCGCCTGCCGGCGGTCCCGTTCGATGGCCGGCAGCCCGGTCTCATCGTGCTCGGGGTGCCGCTCGGCGACGATCACCGCGAGCGGCCCGTCCAGCTCCCAGCCGAGCACGCGCCCGCGCGCGACCGCGTCCCGCTGCGGCGCGCCGCGCCCGACCAGCAGGTCGTGCAGGAAGTCCGACTGATACTTGCGCTCCACGGCCGCCACCGCGAGCTTCTTCGTCATGTCCAGCGCGGCCACGGTGGCGGCGCGCTCCTGGATGATCAGCGTGTCGTCGGGCAGCGGGCCGCCGGTCTCGATCACCACGATCCGGCCGAGTCGCAGCGCCCCGGTGGATATCGGGTACGCGCCGATGCGCGGCCGGAGCGGGTCGGCGTCGCGCGGCGCCGTGCCGTCCGGGCCGGGCTCGTACGCGCCCTCGAACAGGGCGGTGTACTCGTCAAGCCGGAGCCGTTCGTCCGCATCCAGGATGCCGAGCGCGGCGAGCCGGCCCCGTACGGCCGCCAGCCCCGTCTCGGCGAGGATGCGGTCGTCCCCGTCCAGGACCGCCACCGCGTTGCCGAGCAGCCCGGCGAGCTCGTCGGTGATCTCCGTCAGCCCGCCGCCGTCCAGCACGATCTGCACGAACGCCCGGTTGACCTCCTCCGACCGGGTGAGGATCGCGGCCTGCCGGTTGGCGATGTCGGTCAGCACCTGGCTGACGATGTCGTCGAAGCGCACCTGGTGCGGGATCTCCAGCAGGGGGAACGCGAGCTCGTCGGCGCGGCGCAGCACCGCGGCCGGGATCCGGTCGATGTACTTGCCGAGCTTCACCCCGAGCGAGGCGAGGTCGTGCACGTCCAGCTCGGTCACCAGTCCGGCGAACACGTCGGGATCCCGGGGCAGCGGGTAGCTGGTGGTGAGCAGCAGCTCGTTCTCCTGCACCCACGGGACGATCTCCGGCGTGGTCATCATGTTGATCCGCCGGACCATCCGGTCCAGGCCCTCGGCGCCGGCCAGCACCTTGGTGCCGTCCAGCGTGGAGAGCCGGAGCAGCTGCCGTACGGGCATTCCGCGCAGCAGGGTGCGGGCACCGGCCGAATCCGTACGGGCCGGTGTCCGTCCAGCGTCCCGCTGAATCGGCGGCATACCCTCACCTTCGCCCTTTCGGGGAAGGTAACCGTGTCGCGGGCCCACGTCCAGGGGTGATCACCCCACGGTGAGCCCCCCGCAACACCAGCGACACCTCCGACCCCCACAACAAATTGGGGGTTACCAGTCGCAGTCGAGGTGTTTGACGCCTTCGATGATGATGGAGCGGAGGTATTCGGGCTCGCCGGCGCGGATCTCGGGGATGCGGGTGAAGAGTTCGCGGAACATGACGGTGATCTCGCGGCGGGCGAGGTGGGCGCCGAGGCAGTAGTGCGGGCCGGGACCGCCGAACGCGACGTGCGGGTTGGGGTTGCGCAGGATGTCGAACTCGTCGGGGCGTTCGAAGACCGCCTCGTCCCGGTTCGCGGAGCCGTAGTAGAGCATCACCTTGTCGCCACGCCGGTACGTGTGCCCGTTCATCTCGTGGTCCCGGGTGACGTTGCGGCGGAACGCCTTCACCGGGCTGGAGTAGCGGATGATCTCCTCGGTCGCGGTGCCGATCCGCCCCTCGAAGTCCTCCAGCAGCAGCGCCCGCTGGTCCGGGAACCGGGTGAAGAAGTTCAGCCCGTGCGCGATCGCGTTGCGGGTGGTCTCGTTGCCGGCCACCACCAGCAGCAGGAAGAACGAGCCGAACTCCTGCGCGGTCAGCGACTCGCCGTCCACGTTCGTGTTGACCAGCGCCGAGGTGAGGTCGTCGGTCGGCGTACGCTGCCGTTCCTTGCCCAGCCGCATCGCCAGCGAGTAGAGCGCGCGGCCCGTACGGACCAGCTGCACCAGCACCGGCAGCGTGTGCCGCAGCGAGTAGTCGGGGTCGTGCCCGGTGTACTCCGGGTCCGTGAAGCCGAGCATCACGTTGGTGAGGTCGAAGACCCGCTCGTGCATCTCCTTCGGGATGCCCATCATGTCGCAGATGACCTGGATGGGCAGGCGCGCCGCGACGTGCGGCACGAAGTCGCACGGCCCGCGGGCGATGAGGTCGTCGACGATCTCCTCGGCGATCGTCTGGACCTGGTCCTCCATCCGGGCCAGCATCCTCGGCGAGAACGCGCGGGACACCACGCGGCGGATCTGCGCGTGCCGCGGATCGTCCATGTTGATCATCGACCCGACGTACTTCGCCAGGTACGCCGGCGTGTCGATGGAGGTGGTGGCGGTGGGCTCGCTGCTGAAGACCTCGGGCGTACGGCTCGCCTCGACCACGTCCGCGTGCCGGACCAGCGCCCAGAAGCCCTTGCCGCGCGGCACCAGCGGCACCTTCGGCTCCGGGAAGAACACCGGGCCGGGCAGTCGGCGCAGCTCGGCGAGGGCGGCGAGCCGCACCTCCGGCGGCTTCTTCAGGAACTCGACGTCCGCCAGGTCGAAGGAGACCGTGTCCGTGCTCATCAGGCCACCTCACACCGCAGGTGCTTGACTCCGTTGATGAAGTCCGACAGCAGTTGGTCGGGCTCGCCCACCGCGCGCAGCCCGGGCGCGCGGGCGAACAGCTCGCGGAACATCACGGTGATCTCCCGCCGGGCCAGGTGCGCGCCGAGGCAGAAGTGCGGGCCCGGGCCGCCGAACCCGACGTGCGGGTTGGGATCGCGGGTGATGTCGAACGTGTACGGATCGTCGAACACCGACTCGTCGCGGTTGGCCGACCAGTAGTACAGCGCGACCTTGTCGCCCTCCTTGAACGGGTTGCCGTTCAGCACGAAGTCGCGGGTCAGCGTGCGGCGCATGTACATCACCGGCGAGGCGTACCGGACGATCTCCTCCACCGCGCCGGGCGCGTACCGCTCGAAGTCCGACGCCCACAGCTCGCGCTGGTCCGGGTGGTCGGTGAGCAGCTTGAGCCCGTGGCTGATGGCGTTGCGGGTGGTCTCGTTGCCGGCCACCGCGAGCAGGATGAAGAACGAGCCGAGCTCCGCGTCGTCCAGCGACTCGCCGTCCACGTTCGCGTTGGCCAGCGCGGAGGTGAGGTCCTCGGTCGGGTTGGCGCGGCGCTCCGCGGCCATCTCCCCGACCAGCGCGGCGAGCTCCGCGCCCGCGGTGAGCAGCTGGCCGAGCTGGTCCTCCTGGGACACGTACTCCTGGTCGCCGCCGCCGAGGATGACGTTGGAGCGGGTGAACACGAAGTCGAACTTCGACTCGGGGATGCCCATCATGTCGCAGATGATCTTCAGGGGGAGCTTGGCCGCGACCTCGGTGACGAAGTCGCACGACCCCTTCTCCAGCAGGTCGTCCACGATCACGGCGGCGGCGCGCTGGACGTCTTCCTCGAGCTTGGCGAGCATCTTCGGGGTGAACCCGCGGGAGACGATGCGGCGCAGCCGGGCGTGCCGCGGGTCGTCCATGTTGATCATCGACCCGAAGAACTCGTTGAACTCCGTCGGCAGGTCGAAGATCGAGGTGGAGGCGGGCACCGAGCTGAACACCTCGGGGTTGCGGCTGGCCTCCACGATGTCCGCGTGGTGGACGAGCGCGTAGAAGCCCGGGCCGGGCTCGATGCCCTCCAGCTCGGGCTCGGGGAAGAACCGCGGCGCCCGGTGGGCCCGCAGCGCCGCGAACGCCGCCTCGCGCGTCGCCAGCGGAGCCGCCCAGAACTCCTCCATGGACAGGTCGACGGAATCCAGGTCCAGCGGCTCAACGGTCATCGAAACCCCTCCCGGTAGAACGCCCCTCGGAACACCATCAGAACGCGGTCAAAAGGCACAGTCCAGGTGCTTGATCCCATTGATGAAGTTGGACCGCAGCCGCGCCGGCTCGCCTGCCGCGTGGATCTGCGGCACCCGGGCGAACAGCTCACGGAACATGACCGTGATCTCCCGCCGGGCCAGGTGCGCCCCCAGGCAGTAGTGCGGACCGGGCCCGCCGAACCCGACGTGGTTGTTCGGCTCACGCATGATGTCGAAGTCGTACGGGTCCGCGAAGACCGACTCGTCCCGGTTCGCCGACCAGTAGAACATGGCGACCTTGTCGCCGGCCGTGAGGGGGAACCCGTTCAGTACGTGGTCCCGGGTGAGCGTGCGGCGCATGTAGATGACCGGGGACGCGTACCGGACGATCTCCTCCACCGCGCCGGGCAGCCGGCCCTCGACGTCGTCCAGCATCAGGTCGCGCTGGCCGGGGAAGTCGGTGAGCAGTTTGAGCCCGTGGCTGATCGCGTTGCGGGTGGTCTCGTTGCCGGCGACCGCGAGCAGGATGAAGAACGACCCCAGCTCCTGGTCGGTCAGCGACTCGCCGTCCACGTTCGCGTTGGCCAGCGCGGAGGTGAGGTCCTCGGTGGGCTGCGCCCGGCGCGCCGCGGCGAGCTCGCCGAGCAGGGCGACCAGGTCGGCGCCCGCGCCGAGCGAGGCCTCGACCCGGCGACGGGGGTCCACGTACTCCTCGTCACCGCCGGCCAGGATGATGTTGGAGCGGGTGAACACGAAGTCGTACTGCGACTCGGGGATGCCCATCATGTCGCAGATGATCTTCAGCGGGAGCGGGGCCGCCACCTCGGTGACGAAGTCGCAGGGGCCCTTCTCCAGCAGCTCGTCGACGATCGCGGCGGCCGACGTCTGCACGCCGGCCTCGAGCTGCTTGAGCATGCGCGGGGTGAAGCCGCGCGAGACGATGCGCCGCAGCCGGGCGTGCCGCGGGTCGTCCATGCTGATCATCGACCCGAAGAACTCACTGAACTCCGGCGGCGGGTCGAGCAGCGAGGTGGAGCTCGGCACCGAGCTGTAGATCTCGGGGTTGCGGCTCGCCTCCACGATGTCGGCGTGCCGGACCAGGGCGTAGAAGCCCGGCCCCTTCTCCATGCCGGGGAAGTCGGGCTCGGCGAAGAAGCGTGGCTCGGGGTGCCCCCGGAGCGCCGCGAACGCGGACTCGCGTACGTCGAGCGGTTCGGACCAGAACTCCTCGATGGAGGAGATGTCGACCTGGTCGATGTCCATCGGCACGACGCTCATGGGGGCCTCCGAATCACACGCCTAGAAGTCGCACGGCAGGCGTTTGATGCCGTTGATGAAGCTGGAGTACAGCCGGTCGGGCTCGCCGGCGGTGATCTGCGGCACCCGGGTCAGCAGCTCACGGAGCATCACCGTGATCTCCCTCCGGGCGAGGTGCGCGCCGAGGCAGAAGTGCGGCCCCGGGCCGCCGAAGCCGACGTGCGGATTCGGCTTGCGCAGGATGTCGAACTCGTCCGGCCGCTCGAAGACGGTCTCGTCCCGGTTGGCCGAGCCGTAGTAGAGCAGCGCCTTGTCCCCGGCCTTGTACGAGAAGCCGTTCATCTCGACGTCCTCGGCGGCGGTACGGCGCATCCAGATGACCGGCGAGGCGTACCTGACGATCTCCTCGACGGCTCCGGGCAGCCGCTCCTCCATGTCCTCCAGCAGCAGCTTGCGCTGCTCGGGGAAGTCGGTGAACAGCTTGAGCGCGTGCGAGATCGCGTTGCGGGTGGTCTCGTTGCCGGCCACCGCGAGCAGCACGAAGAACGAGCCGACCTCCTGGTCGGTCAGCGACTCCCCGTCCACGTTCGCGTTGACCAGGGCGGAGGTGAGGTCGTCCCCGGGCGACTTGCGCCGGTCGTCGGCAAGCTCAGAGAGAATGCCGGCCAGCTCGCCGCCCGCGGTGAGCAGCTTCACGGTGATCTCGTCGAAGTCGTCCCCGAGCAGGTCGGGGTCGACGCCGGCGAGCACGATGTTGGAGTTCTCGAAGACGCTCTGGTGGTACTTCTCCGGGATCCCCATCATGTCGCAGATGATCTTCAACGGGAGCTTCGCGGCGACCTCGGTGACGAAGTCGCACGGGCCCTTCTCCAGCAGCTCGTCCACGATCGTGACCGCCGACTGCTGGACGTTGTCCTCGAGCTGCTTGAGCATGCGCGGCGTGAAGCCGCGGGAGACGATGCGCCGCAGCCGGGCGTGCCGCGGGTCGTCCATGTTGATCAGGGAGCCGAAGAAGTCGTTGAACTCCACCGGCAGGTCGGGGATGCTGATCGCGCTCGGCTCCGAACGCCAGACGTCCGGACGCCGGCTGGCCTCCACCACGTCGGCGTGCTTGACGAACGCGTAGAAGCCCGGGCCCGGCGGGATCGTGCCGAACGGGACCTCCTGGTAGAACTGCGGCTCTGGCTGCGCTCGCAGCAGGGCGAACGCCTGTTCGCGGGTCTCCAGCGGCAGACCCCAGAACTCGTGGTCTGCGATGGTGCAGTCGCTCAGGGAGATCGGCTCCGCGGTCACGGGAGCGCACCGCCTTCCGGGGGGACAGGGGCCGGTGGCCCTCACGGGCAATCGTTGACAAAGTGGCCACTTACGTCAAGGGCGGGGCTTACCCTAACGGGCCACCCAGTCCAAGATCAGGCGGTTGACCGCTTTGGCACGTTCCAGGTGCAGGAAATGGCCGGCGTCCGGCACGACCTCCACCCGCGACCCCGGGCCCAGGTGCGCCCCGGCGTCCTCGGTGAGCCCGACGCCCAGGCAGCCGTCGTCCCGTCCGTGCAGGTAGAGCAGGGGTACGTCCGGCACCTGCGAGGCCGCGGCCTGGGCGCGCTCGTACGCCGGGTTGGGCGGCGTGGCGCCGAACATCGCCCGGTAGTAGCCCAGTGCGGCGCCGAGGTTGGCGGGCTCGCGCAGCGCCGCCTTCACGTACGCGACGTCCTCGCGCGCGTCGTAGCCCGGGGACCAGTCCCGCCACAGGCCGTCGATGAACGCCATGTCGTCCGCGGTGACCGCGATCTCGGCCAGCGGGGTCTGGAACACGAACATGTAGAAGGAGCGCTTGAGCAGCTCGTAGGTGAGGAAGCCGGTCATCAGCGAGACGGGCGGCGGGACCGCCATGGTCACCGCGCGGCGCCACCGGCGCGGCTCCAGGGCCGCCGCCGCGTAGGTGGCGGTCGCGCCCCAGTCGTGCCCGATGAGCACGGCGTCGCCGTCGCCGCCGAACGCCTCGTGCAGCGCGACCGCGTCCGTGCCCAGCGCGCCCGTCTGGTACGTGGCGTCCTCCGGCACCGCGGTGGGCGCGTACCCGCGCATGAACGGCGCGACGGCGCGGTAGCCGGCCGCCGCCAGCTCGGGCAGCAGGTGCCGGAACGTGTACGCCGTGTCCGGGAAGCCGTGCAGGCAGAGCGCCAGCGGGCCGGTGTCGCCCGCCGCCAGATACCCGAACTCGACGCCGCCCGCCGTGATGGTGCGGATGTCACTCGTCATGGCGGGGACCGTAACACCATCGGTGTCACGATCCCAGGGTGCGGTCCTGCGCTACTCCGGAAGATCATCGAGGGCGCGGAGCGTGGGGACGAGGTCGGCGGAGGGGACCAGCTGCGCGGTCAGCGCCGCCGTGTACGCCCCCAGCAGGTGCAGCACGGTGGTGGTGTCCGCCGCCCCCCGGGGGTCGTCCGGCCCGGCCTCGTCGAGCGCGGTCAGCACCGCCAGCTCGTACTCCGGCTCCAGCAGCCCGGCCACCCGGTGCGCGATGGCCTCGCGGGCCTGCTCGGGAGTGATCTTCAGGCCGGCCTCGGCGAACCGCAGGGTCAGGAACGCGGACAGCGTCTTCAGCTCGGAGGCGACCCGTTCCGCCTGGTCCGGCGGCAGGGCCGCCACCAGTTCGGCCACCCGTGGCGAACGCTCGGCGTACGCCACGGCCAGCTCGATGGCGGCGGCCCTGGACGAGTTGCTCATGCCTCCACTATGCCGGGCTCCCCCCGCGGGACGCGGGGGGGGACCCGCCCTACACCGGGAACGGAGGCTCGAACGCGGGACGCAGCGGCATGCCGGACTCGCCCTTGTCGCCGAGCCGGACCCCGAGCACCTGGTGCAGCTGCACCACGTTGTGCTCGAAGCCGAGCCGGCAGCCCGCCATGTAGAGCCGCCACACCCGGGCGGTGCCCTGCCCCACCTCGGCGACGGCCTCGTCCCAGTTGGCGTCGAGGTTGGCGCACCACGCGGTGAGCGTCTTGGCGTAGTGCTCGCGCAGGTTCTCCTCGTGCCGGATCTCGAAGCCGTGGTCGTTCATCGTGGAGATGATGTGCCCCGGCCCCTCCAGCTCGCCGTCCGGGAAGACGTACCGGTTGATCACGCCGTCCTTGTTGATGGACTTTTCCTTGTTGGTCGGCCGGGTGATGCAGTGGTTGAGCAGCCGCCCTTCCGGCTTGAGCTTCGCGCGCAGACTCTCGAAGTACGACGGCAGGTTGGCCTTGCCGATGTGCTCGGTGAGGCCGATCGAGCTGACCGCGTCGTACTCCCCGTCCGGCACGTCCCGGTAGTCGAGGTGCCGTACCTCGGCCAGCTCGGACAGACCGGCCTCGGCGATGGCCTTGTTGGCCCATTCGGCCTGCTGCTTGGAGAGCGTCACGCCGAGCGCCCGTACGCCGTAGTGCTTCGCGGCGTGCATGACCATGCCGCCCCAGCCGCACCCCACGTCGAGCAGCCGCATGCCCTCGTGCAGCCCGAGCTTCCGGGCCACCAGGTCGAACTTGTGGGACTGGGCCTCCTCCAGAGTGGCGTCCTCGCTCGGGTACGCCGCGCAGGTGTAGGCCATGGACGGGCCGAGCACCAGCTCATAGAAGCGGTTCGACACGTCGTAGTGGTGCGAGATCACCTCGGCGTCGCGGCCCTTGGTGTGCCGCCACAGCCCCCGGGTGAGCAGCCGCTGCGGCCGCATCTCCTGCGGCGGTGGTGGCACCCGGTTGACGATCTTCACCCAGCCCACTTCTCTGATGATCTTTAGTCGGTCCGCCCAGGACACGTCGCCGAGCGCCATGTCCGACATCCGAGCGAGGGTGGTGTACATGTCACCCTCGATGTCGAGCGCGCCGGCCACGTACGCGCGGGCGAGCCCCAGCGCGCCCGGCGCCTGGGCCAGATAGTTGACCGCGAGTGGAGTCTTCACCACCACGGACAGCTCCGCACCGGACCGACCGGCCCGGCTTCCGTCGTAGGCGCGGAACTCCACGGGCGCGTCGGGCCCGGCGACCCGCTCGAACACCTCCGCCAGCCGCATTGCCTTCTCCTCTCCCCTGCCACGGGCTCCGGCGACCCCCCACGTCACGGCCGGTCGCGGCTGCTTGCAACCCTTCCCCGCCGGCAGGCCGTCTTCACGGCCGGGGGCATGCGGTGGGTCAGCGGTTCCCTACGCACTTGGCGTAGAGGTCAAGCAGCCGGCCGTCGGGGTCGTGGGCCCGCTTGAGTTCTCGGTAGGCGTCGCCGTTGTAGTGACGCCAGAATTCGTCCTCGGTATAGAAGGCCTCGGAGTAGAGGGACTTGTGCCCGCCCAGCCCCGTCACCGCGTCCTCGACGAGCCGGTTGTGGTGGCCCGGCCGCAGGCCGTGGCGGGTGGGCACGGTGCCCCAGAACCCGAAGTTCACATAGAGCCGCCCCGACTCCAGCGGGTAGAGCGGCCATGGCTTCCCGCCGTCGGCGGCGGGTTCGCGTACGCGCAGCGGGCACATCCAGATCGGCGTCATGCCGATCTCGCGGTGGAAGAACTCCAGGAACTCCGCCCCGCGCTCCACCGGGACCTCGATGTCCTGGATGACGGGCTCGTTGGGCGGGTTTCCCTTGCGCCGCTCCAGGCGGTCCGTGAGGCCGTACCTGCGGTCCAGGGCGACCAGCCTGCGGTAGACGTCCGAACGCTGGTAGCGCTTCGGCCAGACGGCCCGTACGGCGGGGTGCTGCACGCCGAACGCGCGGGAGCACCAGAACCAGTCGGTGTCCCAGCGCCAGAGGTAGTCGCGGACGGTCAGGTAGTCGCCCGGGCCCTTGCCGCTGTACCGCGGGATGGACTTGTAGTAGATCTGCCGGCCCGTGTAGTCGCTGGTGAACGGGGCGCGGTCGGTGAAGGCGCCGAGCGTGAGGTAGAGCTCGTCCGGACCGAAGACCGTGCCGTCGACGAAGTCCACGTGGCGGCCCTCGTACTCGCCGTCGGCGCAGATCTCTTCCGCGGCCCGCATGCATTCGGCCGCGTCGGCGAACCTGATGTGGCGCAGGTGGACGTACGGCTTCACCGGCGCGAGCTCGATGCGCAGGCGCAGGCTGTAGCCGAGGGTGCCGTAGGAGTTCGGGAAGCCGTAGAACAGGTCGCGGTGCTCGCCCTCGCGGCTCGCGACCACGACGTCGCCGGAGCCGGTGAGGATCTCCAGCTCCTGGACGGACTCGTGCGGCAGGCCGTCGCGGAACGAGCTCGACTCGATGCCCAGGCCGGTGACCGCGCCGCCCAGCGTGATCGTCTTCAGCTGCGGGACGACCAACGGCATCAGGCCGTGCGGGAGGGTGGCGTCGACCAGGTCCTCGTACGTGGTCATGCCGCCGACCTCGGCGGTGCGCGTCTTCGGGTCGACGCTGAGCACGTGGTCGAAGGCGGAGACGTCCAGCCTTGCCGTGCGCGCGTCGTCGCGGAAGCGGAAGAGGTTGGAGGTGCGCTTCGCCAGCCGCACGGGGGCGTCGTGCGGGAGCGCGGCATACTGCCGGCGGAGCTCCTCGACGGCGCGACGGTGGACGGTGAGCTGATCGACGGCCAGGCGGTTCACGTCTTGACACGGTAAACCCCCGCCAGGCCCGGAGCCAGTCAACGCGCCCGGGGACATATGTAGACACCACATGAATTACCTCACGGTTCTCCCTGGGAATAACCCACGGCCGGAACCGGCCGCGCCTCGCGCCCCCCCTCCGCCCCCGAATCCGGGCCCGACTCCGCCCGCCGAGACTGGTTCGCCGCAGCCGTCGGTGGAGGCAGGGGTGGGTCCCCGTCGGGCCGCCGGGAAAGGGGGGCGCCTCCCCGTGCGTGGTGAGGCACAGCGCGTGTTCGAGAGGAGTGGGGGTTACTGGCGTGGACGTCGGGGGGTCGGAGTGCGTGGGAGCGGCGACGGATGGTCGTCTCCGGGCGGAGCCGGGCGGAGCACGGCGGAGCACGGCGTCCCCTCCGGGCGGAGCACGGCGCTGGGCGGAGCACGGCGCTGGGCGGAGCACGCCCCTCCGGGCGGTGGCAGACGCCGCGCAAGTCCCTGCGGGCGGATGGGATCAGGGGGCGTTACCGACGGGGTGGCGGGTGTGGGTGGGCGGAAGTGGTTCACCGCCCTCGGCCGCCGACACCGGGCAGAGGCTTCCCGGCGGGGTCACGAGTGGAGTGGGGTGGGCGGAAGTGGTTCACCGCCCTCGGCGGCCGGCGGCGGGCAGAGGTTTCCCGGCGGGGTGGCGGATGGGGGTGGGGTCGGCGGAATAGGCTGCGTGGCGTGCGGATCGCTGTGATCGACTCCGGGCTGGGGCTGCTGTCCACCGCCGCCGCGCTGCGCCGGGCGTGTCCCGAGGCCGGCCTCGTGCTGTCCATGGATCCCGACGGGATGCCGTGGGGGCCCCGGCCCTCCTCGGAGATCGTCGAGCTGGCGCTGAAGGGGGCGCGGGCGGCGGCCGCGTACACGCCCGACGTGCTCGTCGTCGCCTGCAACACCGCGTCGGTGCACGCGCTGGGCCGGCTACGGGCGGAGTTCGAGCCGGACGTGCCGGTGATCGGGACGGTCCCAGCGATCAAGCCCGCCGCCGCGACGGGCGGGCCCGTCGCAGTCTGGGCGACGGTGGCGACGACCGGGAGCGCGTATCAGCGCGACCTGATCGCCCGGTTCGCCTCGGGGGTCGAGGTGACCCCGGTGGCGTGTCCCGGGCTGGCCGAGGCGCTGGAGCGCGGCGCGCGGCCGGAGATCGCCACAGCCCTGGAGCGGGCGGCCGCAGCCACACCGGAGTCCGCACGCGCCGTGGTGCTCGGCTGCACCCACTACGACCTCGTCGCCAACGAGATCGCCGCCCTACTCCCCGGACACCCCCACCTCTTCACCGCCGCCGAAGCCGTCGCCACCCAAACCCTCCGCCGCGCCACCACCACCGCGCCCGGCTCCGCGCTGGAGGCGGCCGCAACGCCATCGGTATCGGCATCCGCGTCGGCATCCGCGTCCGAGGCGGACACCCGCGGCGACCTGATCATCCTGACCAGCGGCCGCCCCGGCGCCCTGCCTCCCGTGACCCTCGACTACCCAGCCGGACGAGAACTCGCCTGACCGACCACCACCAACACCATCCGGGCAGGCCAGCCCTCTGGCGCCCGGCCGCGGCGGCGTGCCGGCGGGGGCGTCGAGCCGGTCGGGGCGCCGATGGGAGCCGCGTACCGGCTGCCCCGCGGGGGCGTGCTGGCGGGGTGGCGGGGCGGGGTGGGGGTCGGTTGGCGGGCGGGGGCCGTTAGATCGCGGTGGTGGCGGGGTTGGGGCGGGGGTCGGGGATGGGGGTCCAGCGGCCGTCGATTACGGCGTAGTCCCAGTCGGGGGCGGTGGTGGCGAGGCGGCGTAGGGCGGAGACCAGGCGGGCGACGTGCTCGGGGCGGGTGCCGGCGCCGAGGCTGGCGCGGACCGCCGCGCCCGTGCCCTCCGGGAGCAGTCCGCGGGTGAGCGGGTGCGCGCAGAACAGTCCGTCTCGGACGCCGATGCCGTACTCCGCGGACAGCACCGCGGCGAGCCGTCCCGCCTCCCAGCCGTCCAGGGTGAACGCCACGATGCCGACCCGCGCCGCGTCCGGGCCGAACAGCCGAAGTTCGCGCAGCCCGGGGACGGTGGCCAGCCCCTCGCGGAGGCTGCGCAGCAGCCGTCCCTCGGCGGCGCGCAGCTCGGCGAAGTCGCGCTGCAGGGCCGTACAGGCCGCGGCGATGGCGACCGCGCCGAGCACGTTGGGACTGCCCGCCTCATGCCGCGCCTCGGGATCCGCCGCCCACTCCACCCCAAGCCTCCCGCCGGCCCCGGCCTCAGCCGCTGGAAGCGCGCCGGCCTCGACCTCGGCCGCGAGGGTCGCGTCGGCCCCCGCGGCCGGGGTCGCGCCGGCCTCGGCCGCGGGGATCGCGCCGGCCCCCGCCGCAGGGGTCGCGCCGACTCCGGCCGCATGGGACGCACCGGCTCCGCCCGCAGAGGGCGCGGTGCGGGTGACGGAGCGGGTGGCGCCGCCGCCGTGGAGGTACGGGTCCGCGGCCGCGAGCCAGTCGGCGCGTCCGGCGAGGACACCGGCGCCGAACGGCGCGTACAGCTTGTGGCCGGAGAACGCCAGGTAGTCGATGCCGGTACCGGCCAGGTCGACCCGCCGGTGCGGTACGAGCTGCGCCGCGTCCACCGCGATCCGCGCGCCGTACGCGTGCGCCACCTCGGTGAGCTCCTGCACCGGCCACAGCTCGCCGGTGACGTTGGACGCACCGGTCACGCAGAGCAGCCGGGGGCCGGCGGGCGCGGAGCGGAGCGCGTCCGCGGCCGCCTCCACCGCCGCGCGCGGCGAGTCCGGCAGCGGCAGCCGTACGGTCCGCGCGGCCGCGTCCCACGGCAGCAGGTTGGCGTGGTGCTCGGCGTCGAAGACGACCACGGTGCACCCGTCGGGCAGCGCCCGGGCGAGCAGGTTGAGGCCGTCCGTGGTGTTCCGCGTGAAGATCACCGCGTCGTCCGCGCGGCAGCCGAGGAAGCCGGCCACCACCGCGCGGGCACGGCCGTACACCCGCGTGCTCACCTGGGAGGCGAAACCCGCCCCCCGGTGCACGCTGGCGTACCAGGGCAGCGCCGCCTCGACCGCCTCGCGGACGGCCTCCAGCGCGGGCGCGCTCGCCGCGTAGTCGAAGTTGGCGTACCCCACCCACTCGCCGTTGACCAGCGGAACCTTGAGGTCGGCGCCGACCACGGCGGTCGCGTGGTCAGCGGGCTGCGGCGCGGCGGCCTGACGGGCGGAACGGACGGTGGATGACTCGACGAGAGCCGGCAACCGGGACACCTCCGGAGGGTCGGGGACCCCCAGGTAGGTGTGCTGCGGAGGGTCCGCGCTTGCCGCGCACGGTCGTGTCGCGGCCCGGTCGTCACCCGGGGCACCCCACCGCGGAGCGAGGGTTGCCGGCCAGCAAGCCGGGGCTTGACGCTGGCACTCATGACCTGTCGCAGAGATTAGCGCATCCGCCCGATCTCGCCCAACCCACCCCGGAACCCTCCGGCAACCGAAGAGCCGCGAGGTCAGAGGCCGTAGTCGGTGATGATCTTCTCGTGTCGCGCGGGGTCGGCGCCGGCGGCGCGGGCCAGGTCCACCCAGGCGAGCGGCCCGTCCCAGGCCGCGGTGAGCTCGGTGAGCGCGCGGTCGGCCTCCGCCGGATCCGTGCCGGGGGGCAGCGCGAGCAACCCGTACACCCCCGGGTGCACGGTGCCCTCGGGCCCGGTGACCCGGTAGCCCCCGTCATCCTCCGGCAGCAGGTAGTCCCAGGTCGGCCAGGAGCGCTCGGCGAGCGCCTGGCGGAACTCCTGCCACGGCCCGTCCCCCGGATACACCCCGTCGTAGACGAAGCTGCTGAACCCGGCGTCCTCCAGCACGGTCAGCCGCGCGAACAGCGGCACGTACGCCGCCCGCTCCTCGGGCTCCTCCGGCACCGGCTCCATCGGGGCGGGCTCGAACAGCACGAGGTCACCCGCGTTGATCCCCTGCCCCTGCGGCAGCACCTGGGCGACCCGCGCGGTGGCCGGGCCGGTACGCAGTGCCAGCGCCTCCCGGACCTCCCCGACCGGGTCGGGGAAGGCCACCCGCACGGGATGCCACTGCTCGTCGATCGGCCCCTCACCGGCGTCCACGTCCAGCTCCAGAGCCGCGGCGGCGGCCCGTACGTCCGCCCAGGCCCCGGCGGCCGTGCCCGCCACGGCGAGCGCCCACCAGTCGGTGGGCTCGGGCTCCTGCTGCAGGTCCACGATCTCCCGGCGGAGCCGGTGCGCGGCCGCCCAGTCGCCGCGCTCGGTCACGAGGTCCGCCCACAGTCGCCGCGCGTTGAGCGCCCCCGGGTCCAGCTCGGCGACGGCCGCGCACTCCTCGACCGCGCCCTCGGCCTCGCCCTGGGCGGCGCGCAGCCGCGCCCGGACCCAGTGCCCGAGCACCGGTGCGCGCTCGCCCGCCAGGCCGGCCAGCCGCTCCAGCCCGTCCGCGTCGCCGGCCCGGAGCAGCGTCTCCAGCTGGGGCAGCACGTACCCGGGGTCGCCAGGGTCGTCCTCGACCGCGGCCCAGAGCGGCCCGACGGCCAGCTCGGCGAGCTCCAACGCGGCGGTGGACTGCCCGTACGCGGTCAGCAGCTCCGCGTCCCGCGGCGCCTCGCGCAGCGCGACGGCTATCAGCGCGGCGTGCCGCTCCGGGTCCGGCACCTCGTCGGCTCGCAGGTACGCCACCAGCTCCTTGGCCGGTACGGGGAGCTCCGGCTCCGGCAGCGCCTCCAGCGCCTCGGCCACCTCGGCGATGTCGTCGGCCAGATCCTCGGTCAGGTCGGCGGCGGCGCGCTCCGCCGCCGCGCCGTCACCGGCCGCGTCGCCCGGCGTGTCACCACCCGCGTACGCGCGGCGCAGTCGGGCCAGCGCCTCCTCGGCATGCCGCAGCGCCCACTCCGCCGGCGGCCGGGCCTCGCGCTCGGCGGCGAGCCGCCCGGCGGCCAGCGCCATCTCCAGGCCGGGCCGCATCGACCCGGCGCGCTCGAAGTACGTCACCCAGGAGGTGAGCAGGCGGCCCAGCGTCCAGTCGTTGGGGTGCGCGCCGAGCGCGACGAGGTTCTCCACCGCGTCGGCCCAGTCGGCCCGCAGGTCGGGGGTGGCGTCGGCGAGCTCCGGCGCGGGCAGTGCGGCCAGGGCGTCGGCCGTCTCGGCCTGCCCCGTACGGGCCATCCAGGCGAGCAGCCGCGCGCGAGCGAAGGCCACGGACCGGCGCACGTCCACCGCCTGCCCGGACGGCAGCTCCGCCAGCGCCTGCTCCAGCTGCATCACCAGGTCAAGGCCCTGGGCGGGCAGGTCGAGGTCACGCAGCGCGCGCAGGTACCCGAACGCGTACCAGGGAGGAGGACGGTGGCCTGCGGCCACCATCGTCTCGGTCGCCTGGTTCAGGTGGTCGATGGCCGCCTCGGCGCGGCCCTCGTCAGCCATCACCTCGGCCATCGCGCGCGTCAGGCAGGCGTGGCAGGTGCGCTCCACACCGACCCGGCTCAGCCCGTCGGAGATCAGCTCCGCCCGCGCCCCCGCCGTGCCGGGGCCGTCGATGTTCACCTGAGCGGTGACGAGGTCGAGGATCGCGCACACCGACTGCGGGCAGGCGTCCGCATCCTCGTCGGCCGTGTCGGCGACCAGCGCGCCCGCCTCCTCCAGCGCGGCGGCGCCCTCCTTCCGGGCGTTGACCCGGGCGTAGAGCCGCCAGTGGCGCACGTACGCCTCGATGCCGGGCACGCCCGCGTCGGCCGCCTCCGCCAGCACCCCGGGGGCCAGCGCGTCGATCTGCGCGACGTTGCCCGCCATGGCCTGCTCGGGGATCGCGCCGAGCGCGGCGGCGAGCCCGTCGCGGCCCTTAGCCACGAGATCTTCCCTGGTGGCCGCGGCCCACTCCCAGATCTCCACGCTGCTCCCCTCGCTCGGATGACCAGCGTAGAGCCACCGGGGGGTGACGGCGCGGCGCCCGGCGAAACCGCCGCCGGGGAATCGGGTGGGGAGAAGGGAACCCTGGCACCCGGTGTCCTCGTTATCCTGACGCCACCGCTGTACGAGAGGGCCTTCATCCATGAAATGGCGTGACCGCTTCGGGCTCCGGCGCGCTCGGGGTTCCGCGAAGGTGACCAGGTTCGATCGTCAGGCCACCGACGCCGACATCGAGGCCCTGGTGGCGTTCGCCCGTGACCGCAGGGGCGTGGAGTTCTTCGTCGAGCCGGAGACGTTCGCGACCGACACCACCGCCGTCGCTGTGGCGGACGACGGGGAGTGGATCCGCCGCCGGGTCGGGTCGCCCGACGTCATCCGCAAGGTGGCGCACAACCTCGCACTGCCGGCGTACGACGTGCAGATCGTCGGTTATCCCCAGCGCATGCGGGAGTGGACCGCGCGGAACAAGGACAGCCGCAGCTGACCACGCGCCGGTCCGGCCGCCCACTCCGCCGCCGCACCGGCGGTGCGGCGCAGGTCTGGGTTGAGACGGGCGTGGAACAGCCGGAGGCGCTGGACCTATACCGCAGCAGCGGATACGAGACAATCCCCCCATACGGGCCACATGTGGACGCGGCGCTCCGCGTCCACCTTGGCAAGCGCCCCGCCACCAGGGAGGTCTGGCGTCGCTCGGCCTGAGGTCCCAGATCGTCTGCGACCCGGGACCGATGTTGATATTTCATATGTGGACGTAACGTTGACGTTATGGACGATCCCCTCGCGGCCATCGAACCCGCTGTCCCCGGCCGGCGTCCCCCGCTTCGACTGATCGACGAGGAGGCCCCCGCACGGGCCACGGAGGTGTCCCCCGAGACGTTCCGCTCCGCGATGGCCCGGCTGGCCGGGGCCGTCACGCTGGTCACGGCCCGGCACGAGGGCGCCGACGTGGGCATGACCGCGACCGCGTTCCTGCCCGTGTCCGCCGAGCCGCCGCTCGTCCTGGTGAGCGTGGGCCGGCCCGCCCGGATGCACCGGGTGCTGCGGGCCACCTCGTACTGGGGCGTGTCCCTGCTGGCGCGGCACCAGCGGGACCTCGCCGCGAACTTCGCGCGGCCCAGCGCGGACGACGATGGCACCCGTTTCGACGGCCTGCCGCTGCTCCGCGGTCCGCACACCGGCGTCTCCCTGGTCGACGGCGCGCTCGCGCGGTTCGAGTGCCGTACGTACCGGATGGTGGACGCCGGTGACCACATTCTGATCGTCGGGGCCGTCCTCGGCGTGGACCTTGCCTCCGGCGGGGAGCCCCTGCTGTACTTCGAGCGCGACTACCGCACGCTTTCCTAGCCCTGTCCCAGCCGTCGTACCGGGCGGCCGAAGACCGCCGGGCCCGGCACATCCGCGCGTTGTGCCGATGCGCCGCGGCGGCACCGCCGGAAGCCCTATGGTGATCTCTAAATGTGCCGCGTAGCCCTGGGTTTGACATCGCGCCGGCGAAATCGGTCAGCCGACCTCATTCCGTCGCGGGCCGTGACCCCGCATACTCTGCCTTGAGGGCATAGGGGGAGCCGATGAAGCGCGAGACCATGGCGCTGTGTTACGGATGCGGTGCTTTGCACCGGGTCGATCCACGGCTTGGCCAGGGGGAAGCCACCAACGGTGACGATTCGCAACGCTGTGTCGTCTGGCGGAGCTGTCCGACCTGTGACAGCCGGATGCGGCGCGCGCGCACCCGCTCGGCCACGCTGAGTGAGGAGTGGTGCGACGCGCTGGAGTCGCTCGAGGAGGAGTCCGCCGAGTGGCTCGCCGCCGAGATCGACCAGTTGCGGTCGTGCGGGGTCGACGTGCTGATTGGTGACGTGCCGCAGTTCGGGCCGGGCAGCCCTGTCGGGATGGTGGCCAAGCGGCTCGACGACGGCTCGTTCTCGGTGGTGCTCGACTCCACGGCCAGCGTCGCCGCGCAGCGCAAACTGCTCGACCGGCTGTGGGGCGAGCTCAGTACCGGCGAGACCGAGGACCGGTGGCACGTCCTGCCCGGGGGGCAGCACCCGGAGTACGCGTTCCGCCTCTTCAGCTGCCGCGTCCGAAGCTGACCCCGCCCCGCGCTGCCCCGCCTCAGGTCAGGCATGGCAGCCGGCCGTCGCCGGGGCGGGTGGGCCGACTGCTGTGATCCGTGGCTCGGTGCGTCAGATCAGGACGTAGGCGAGCACCCCGAGAGCGACGACGACCAGCACGGCAACGCCGATCAGCAGGCCGGTTCGGGAGCCCGTGGGGGCCTCCACCGGGCGCTGCGGCTCCTCCTCGACGAAGGCCCGGAAGGCCTGCGTGCTCCCTGCGGGGTCCACATCATGGTTCTCAGACATGCGGAGCACCTTACCGACCTCGCGAGAAGATGTATCCCGCACGTGCCGATCCGTCTCCAACCGGCAACTCCACACCCTCCACTTCCCGCGCTCCGTCTCGACCTCATGGATACACCCCGATTTGAGGGTCTGTCGCCAGAGTGCGGGCATGTTCGCCGCGAAGTTTACATAGGAGCTTCAACGATACTGTTGAAGGTATGGATATCAGGGACACAGCTGGTCCGCTCGACGGCGCGGGCGTCTCGGCGTTCCTCCGGTCACTTTCCGCCAAGCCCTTGCTGCTCGGCCTGGGCGAGGCCAGGCACTTCGTGGGAGAGCTGGGCGAACTGCGCAACGAGATCTTCCGACACCTCGTCGAGCACGAGGGCTACCGGTCGTTCGCCATGGAGAGCGACTGCCTCCGGGGCCTCGTGGTGGACGACCACATCACGACGGGGACTGGCACGCTCGACGACGTCATGGAACGCGGCTTCAGCCACGATTTCGGCACGTCACCGGCCATCCGCGAGCTCGTACGCTGGATGCGCGCATACAACGAGGAGCATGACGAGAAGCTCCGCTTCTTCGGCTTCGACGGTCCGCTGGAGTATTGGGCCGAGAGCCCGCGTCAGGCGCTCACCGCCCTCTACACCCTGCTCGACGGCCCGCTCCCCTGTACCAGGGAAACCCTCGACACGCTGCTCGGCCCGGACGACCGATGGACGAACGAGGCCACGGTCATGGACCCGTCCCAGTCGATCGGCCGGTCCGCCGACGCCCAGCGGCTGCGACTGATCGCCGACGACCTGGTGGCGCTGCTCGACACACAGGCGCCGCAGCTGAGCGCGGAGGACAGGGAGCGGGCGGCACTGTACGGGCGCACCGCCGTCGGCCTGCTCCGCTATCACCACTGGATGGCCGACACGTCCCCGGCGCGGGTGGGGCGGTTGTCGGGCCTGCGGGACGCGATGATGGCCGCCAACCTGCGCGCCGTCGCCGAGTGCGGCCCGGCGCTGGTCTTCACCCACAACCTCCACCTGCAGCGGAACAAGAGCCTCATGCGGTTCGGCGACCAGCAGCTGGAGTGGTGGAGTGCGGGGGCGATCATCGAGGCGCACCTGGGCGACCGGTACGCCTGGCTGGCCTCCGCCTTCGGCACGGTCGGCGACGACACCCCGGCCTCGGACACCGTCGAGGGCATCCTGTCCACGCTCCCGTGGGACCACTCTCTCGTCGACGCCCGCCGCCTGGCCGACGCCGTGGCCGTCACGGAGCCGGCCCCGCGCGTCTCCCACGATTTCGCCTATTTCCCGCTGGACCCGGCCCGGCTCCGCACGATCGACGGGGTCGTCTTCCTCAAGCAGGCCGTCAGGCTGGAAGGCTGGACCGGCAGCTAACCTCGCGCGGCAGCCGACCTCGCACGGCACCTGTCGCAC
>WHSL01000394.1 GCA_009380095.1 Streptosporangiales bacterium
GCCGTGCCCGCCACGGCCACCGGGCTGACGCTCGCCCCCGGCGAGGTCCCGGCGGCGCACGCCGAGGCGGCGACGCCGGGCCCGCGCGCCGCACGGGCGGAGTCGCTGGAGGCCGGGGCGCAGACCACCGGGCGCCGCGCCGCCGCGTTCGCCGCGCACACGTTCTACCGGCGGCACCGGTGGGCCGGCCAGGTCACCGTACGGGCCACCGAGGATCCGGTGCGCGCACTGCGCACCGCCGCCGGCGGCGCCCTGGTCTGGTACACGCTGGACATCACGTACGCGTACCGCCGCGGGCCGGGCGGTGCCCGGCTGCCGTGGCGCGGCGCGTGGAGCGCGCTGTCCGGCGCCCCGTACGCGACGACCCGGTTCACGCGGGTCGAGCGCGCGCAGTTCACCGCGTACGTGCCCGCCAAGGGCCAGGGCCGGATCAGGATCGTGGCCGTCCGCTCCACCCCGATCAGCGCCACCGGAGGCTGACCCGCGGCCTCACGCAAACCTCACGGATTCGTCACGTCCCCGTGAGCAGACTGCCGTGACCGATCTGGACCTACCGAGAGGGGCGCGGATGAAGCGGGCGGGGGTCGCGGTGATCTGTGCTTCGGCGATGCTCTCCGGTTGTTCGCTGATCGGAGACGTGACCGGCGGGCGGCCTTCCTCGACGCCTCCGCCGGCAGAGGCTCCCAAGGCGATGGTGAGCGAGGAGACCGCGGGCCGGATCCTGGTCGGGCACTCCACACACCGCGGGGCCGTGTCGCTCCGCTACGACGCCCGCGTCCTGAGCAGGCTCGAGACCGCGTCCCTGTACGAGATCCATCGGGCCGAGCTGAAGATCCTGGAACGCACCCGCGAGCGGGTCCCCATCATGGAGGGCGTCAGCGGCAACGTGATGCTGCCGAAGATGCCGGGCCGGCCGAAGTGGTACGTCGGGCAGACCGTGGACCGGGACAAGCGGTTCGCTGAGCTCGTCGTGTTCGTCCAGCAGAAGCAGGGCGGCAAGGCGCCGGTCAAGGCGGTCGCCGCGCCCATCCTCGACCAGGCCGCCTAAAAGCGCGCCCTGCGGGGGCACGCGAGCGTGAAGTTCGGCGACGCGGTGCCGGCCGCGGACGGGACGCTGGCGGTCGCGCCGAAGGACATCGCGGTCCGGCATGCCGCCGCGGCCGGGCGGCCGGGAGTCTGGCAGGCGCTGTTCGACCACGCCGGCCCCTTCACGGAGCTGGCGGACCGAGTACGTGGCCTACGTCCCACCGAAGGGGAAGGGCAAGATCACGGTCGCCGGCTCCCGGTCCGCGCCGGTGCGCGTGACGGGCGGCTGACCCGGTGATGAAGCCGGAAACGCTGGGGTACGGCGAACGGGGGCGCGGGAGTTCGACCGCCTGACGCTAAGGCCCCCGGGAGGTCAGCCCTTGCCGGGGTCGCCGCCGCGGCGGCGCAGGTAGCGCTCGAACTCCCGGGCGATCGCCTCGCCGCTGGCCTCGGGCAGCTCCGCCGCGTCCTTCTGCTTCTCCAGCTCGCGGACGTAGTCGGCGACCTCGGAGTCCTGCGCGGCGAGGTCGTCCACGCCGCGCTCCCACGCCCGGGACTGCTCCGGCAGGTCCCCGAGCGGGATCGTCAGGCCCAGCACGTCCTCCACGTGCCGGAGCAGGGCGAGCGTGGCCTTGGGGCACGGCGGCTGCGCCACGTAGTGCGGCACCGCGGCCCACAGCGAGATCGCCTCGAACTCGGCCGCGGCGAACGACTCCTGCAGCACGCCGACGATGCCGGTGGGCCCCTCGTACCGGGTGGGCTCCATGTTCAGGCTGCGCGCCAGGCCCTCGTCCGAGACCGAGCCGGTCACCGGCACCGGGCGGGTGTGCGGCGAGTCGGCGAGCAACGCGCCGAGCAGCACCACCTTGCGCACGCCCAGCTCCTGGGCGATGCCCATCAGGCCCTCGCAGAAGCTCCGCCACCGCATGTTCGGCTCGATGCCGTGCACCAGCACGAGGTCATGCCCGGCCTCGTCGGACTTGACCACGGTGAGCCGGGTGGTGGGCCAGGTGATGTGGCGGCGGACGCCGTCGGCCACCTCGA
>WHSL01000279.1 GCA_009380095.1 Streptosporangiales bacterium
CGGCCGTCGCGCAGGCCGCCGTACGGGAGTTCATCGCCGGGGGTGACCTGGACCGGCACGTGCGGCGGGTGCGGAAGGAGTACGCGCGCCGGCGGGCCGCGCTGGTGCGCGAGCTCGCCGGGCTCACCGTCCCCGCGGCGGTGCTCGGCGACACGGCCGGGCTGCACGTCGTGGTGGAGCTGCCGGCGCCGGTCGCGGACGCGGTGAGCGACGCGGCAGCGCGTGCCGGGATCGGGCTGTCCTCGCTGCGCCACTACCACCACGGGCGGGCGCGCGTGCACGGTCTCGTGCTCGGGTACGGCGGGGCGCCGATGGACCGGCTGACCGACGGCGCCCACGTGCTCGTACGGCTCATCAACGAGGCGCGGCCCGGCGCCTAGCCGATGCTGTGCACCTCGCTCAGCCGCGCCGTCGGAAGCGGCGCCGGGGTGGTCTCCACGCGTGGGCGCGGGACCTGGGCTATCCCGGTGAGCAGCGCGATGTCGACGCGGCCCGGGGCGGCGGTGCGGGTGCCCGGCACCTGCGAGTGGCCGAAGTTGCCGCCGCGCCCCCACAGCCGGACGCTGCCCCGGTCGTCGCGCGCGGCGGGGGCGGCGCCCGGCTGCCCGCCCTGCCAGCTCCGCGGGACGTGCCAGGAGTCGAGCCAGGCGACGATGGCCTCGGCCGCGAGCATGGGCTCGTCGGTGAACGGCCTGGCGGCCAGGCCCACCACGGCGATCTGCAGGCAGACGCGCCCGTGCAGGCTCGGATCGCCGCCCGTCTCCGGCGCGGTGCGGCACAGGTCGCCCGCCGGCACGGTGGCGGGCAGCAGCTGCACGATCTCCCCGCTCAGCGGGTTCCACACCAGGTGGGTCGGCGTGCCCGACTGAACGAGGATCTGGGCGGCCGAACGCGCCGAGACGATGCGCGGATCCGTCCCGGTCGTCGTCCACACGGCGCGCGGCGCGCCGCCCATCAGCGGTGCGCTGCGCTTGGTCATCCGCAGGCGGGTTACTCCCGGCATCCAGGCGTGGGCCACATGTTCCCCCTCGGGATGGGTGACCACCGGCTGGTCCACTTCTACGTACGCCGTTGTGTCGCAAAAGTCCAGACGTGTGGCGGGATACGAAGTTGTCGGCCGAAAGTGCCTACCCGACCGCTTCGCTCGGGAACCTCCCCGTCCGACACCGGACACCCTTATGTGTCGCCCCGGACGCCCGTCCCTACTGCGTGGCGCTCTCGATGTTCCGCTGGTAGGTCCGGATGGCCTGCTCCGCCTCGTGCAGGGCCTGAACCATCTTGGTGAACGACCCGCGCGCGGTGTCCCAGGACTCCCCGAACCGCTGCGCCCCGGGCCCGGTCCACACGGTGCCGATCTTGGCCCGCTCGCTGTTCAGGCGCTGGATGATCTCCTGTAGCTGGCCCGCCTCGCGGCCGAACGCCTGTGCCATGTTCTGCATCTCGGCAAGGTCGGCTCCGCGCATGCTGGTCATCGTCGGCACCCTTCGCTCGTCCATGTCGCCCGAGGGCATTTTCGGCAAGTCACGTTAGCGGGCGGGAATGCGCTTTTGGAGTGCCCTCCATGAATTCCGTGGTTGTGGCCGAACCCGGACGTGCGTCAAAGTTGAGGGGAACATTTGACTTCCTGGATTCGAGTTTCCAAATGCGCAGGTCAGATGCCATGTTTGAAATGATCTCGTGGGCGATGCGAGATGTCTGTCCGAAATGCACGAATATCGCTCGCCGGCTGCCGCGGCTACGCTCGGCGTTCTTGATCCTTGACATTTCCATAGAGGAACTACCGGGCCTGGTTCGGGCGCTCGGCCGGCCGCCGCGTACGGCGCCCCGCTTGCACGAACCCGGTAGAGCCGCGTTCTAATAAGTCCATGACAGTTGAGGCGGATGTGCCCGAGGTTCCCGGCGTCGACTCCTCGCGGCTCCGGCGCTGGCTGGCGGACGCCGTACCCGAGGCGGCAGGCCTGCGCCACGTCGAGCTCATCGCGGGCGGCAGGTCCAACCTCACCTACCTTCTCGAGACGTCGGGCCCGCGCGTCGTGCTGCGCCGCCCGCCGCTCGGGCACGTGCTGCCGACCGCGCACGACATGGGCCGGGAGTACCGGGTGCTGTCCGCGCTCGCGGACACCGCCGTGCCGGCCCCGAAGCCGCTCGCGCTGTGCACCGACGAGGACGTGATCGGCGCGCCCTTCTACGTGATGGAGTACGTCGAGGGGCGGATCCTGCGCACCGCCGAGGACGTCGCCGGCCTCAGCGAGGCGGACGCGGCGCGGCTGTCGGAGGAGCTGGTGACCACGCTCGCGGCGATCCACGCGGTCGACGTCGAGGCCGTGGGGCTCGGCGATTTCGGCCGGCCCGCGGGCTACCTGGAGCGGCAGCTGCGGCGCTGGAACCAGCAGTGGGAGAAGTCGGTGACCCGGGAGCTGCCCGCGTACGACAGGCTGCTGGAACGGCTGCGCGCAGGCCTGCCGTCCCGGAGCGCGGCGGGGCTCGTGCACGGGGACTACCGGCTGGACAACGCGCTCGTCCGCACGGACCCGCCGGCCGTGGCCGCCGTCGTGGACTGGGAGATGTCCACGCTCGGGGACCCGCTCGCGGACGTGGGGCTGACGCTCACGTACTGGACGGACCCGGACGACGACGACCCGCTGCCGGTGGGCGCCAAGGCCACGGCGCGGCCCGGTTTCTACACGGGGCGCCGCTTCGCCGCGCGGTACGCCGAGCTCACCGGCACGGACGTGGACCGCATCGACTACTACGTGGCCTTCGGCTGCTTCAAGCTCGCGGTCATCCTCGAAGGGATCCATGCCCGGTACCGGCAGGGCAAGACCGTGGGGGAGGGCTTCGAGACGATCGGCGCGGCCGTGCCCGACCTGGTGGAGCGCGCGCACCGGATCCTGGACGACGCCCGGGCCTGACCCGGCCGGCCCGGGGCCCGGTGGGCCCGCGGGGAAATTCGTTCGCCGGGGCCCGGCTCATCCGCGAGACTCGGTCGACGTGGGCCACATCGATCTCTCCGGGGTGGAGTATCGGCTGCCCGACGGGCGGCCGCTCCTCGACGACGTCGCGTTCCGGGTCGGCGACGGCGCCAAGGTCGCGCTGATCGGCGCGAACGGGGCCGGCAAGACGACCCTGCTCCGGATCGTCGCGGGCGACGTGGACCCGTCCGGCGGCGCCGTCACGCGCAGCGGCGGGCTCGGCGTGATGCGGCAGTTCGTGGGGTCCGTACGGGACGCGTCCAGCGTGCGGGACCTGCTCGTCTCGGTCGCCCCCGCGCGACTGCGGAAGGCCGCGGAGGGCGCGCCGGGCGCGGCACGACCTCGAGGTGACCGGGCTGATGCGCCCGTTCGACCTGGAGCTCTTCTATACCGAGCGGGTCGCCGTACTCGGTTCCAACGGGTCTGGGAAATCGCACTTCGTGCGGCTGCTGGCGGGGGACCCGGTCGCGCACACCGGGCGGTGGCGGCTGGGTGCGCGTGTGGTGCCCGGGCACTTCGCGCAGACGCACGAGCATCCGGAGTGGACCGGCCGTACGCTCGCCGAGATCCTCGCCGCGGACCACGGTATGCCGCTGGAGGAGGCCGCCCCCGCGCTGCACGGGCACGGTCGTCGCGGTCACCCACGACCGCTGGTTCGCCCGCTCCTTCGACCGCTTCCTCATCTTCGGCGCCGACGGCTCGGTCTACGAGTCGCCGGACCCGGTCTGGGACGAGGCCCGCGTCCGCCGCCCCCGCTGAGCCGAGGCTGCCGCCCGCGGATCCGCCGCGCGATCGCGCTCAGTCGCCGGAGGGGTGGGTGATCTGGGCGGTGATGTCGCGGACCTTCTCCGGCGGCGGGGGCGTGATGTTCGTCGGAGCGCCGAAACGGGAGAGCCGCACGGTGACGTCGACCTCGGGGCGGCCGCGCGGGGCCGTTCCCTGCCGGGGGAGCGGCAACGTCACGCGCAGCAGGTTCGCCCGGCCCTCGCCGTCCGTGCCGACCCCCACCGGCACGGTACGGGCGCCCGAGGCGGGGCGGACCTGCCCGGCGAGGGCCGACCAGACCGGGTCGGCATCGTGCAGCCGGTCGAGGTCCGCCTCGGCGTGGATAAGGCCTTCCCCGGTATCGGACTCACCGCCACCGGACTCACGGTCCGCTTCCGCGGAGGCGCCGCCCGTGCCGGAAGGCTCTCCGGCGGCCCGGAGCAGGTCGAGCAGCAGCACCGGGTTGCTCGCCAGGTGCCCGAGCCCGAAGGCGGAGCTGCCGCGGACCGCGGCCTCCACGTCGGTCAGGGTCCAGCCTGTGACCGGCCGCCACTCGTACGCGAGGCCGTCGGCGTAGACGCGCCGGACGGTGCCGGTGCGTGGCAGCGTCGTGGTCACCTCGTACCGGCGGTGCGCGATGTCGATCAGGCCGGTGGACACGATCCGGGTCGCCGACGGCTGGTTGTGATAGGTGGCCTCGACGAGGATCGCCGCCCCGCCGGCCTCTTCGAGGCGCTCCACCGCCCCGCGCAGCCGCTCCCGCGCATCGGCGGGCCGCTCGGACGCGCAACCGGCCACGGCCAGGGCGAGAGCGACGCCGAACACGACGAGCCGGCCGCTCAACCCGAGACGCCTACGCGTCCAACTCCGCCGGCCCATCCCCCTCATTGTCCCCCACGATCACTCGACCCGTCCTCCAGGGAGTGATGGGGAGTTGAGGCCCGGTGCCCCGCTCGCACCGGGCCTCAGTAGTTGGACGACTCACCCTCTCATGAGGTTGACAGCCTCAGCCGAAAGTTTTCGGGACCTGGGGGATCGATCAGCTCTTCGGGCAGTTCGGGGAACAGATCCGGAGCGCGATCGACTCGAGGAAGATGCTCTTGATCTTCGCGGGGTCGTCGGTCACGTACGCGGCGCCGTTCGTCAGCGCGGTGATCTGCCGCAGCACGTTCGCGTCGATGTCCGGGCCGAACGCGATCGAGATGATCGCCACCGGCCGTTCGGGGTCGAACTCGGCGCGCAGCCGGGCCTGCAGTTGCTCCAGGGTGAGCCCGACCGGATCGTCGTTGCGCCCGTCGGTCAGCACCAGCAGCGTGTTCACCTTGTCCGGCTGGTAACCCCGCTTGACCTCGCGATATCCGGCCAGTATCGAGTCGTACAGGCCGGTGTCGCCGACCGGGTTCGGCCGGATGCGGCTGAGCGTCCGCTCCTGCCGCTCCCGGGAGGTGACGCCGCCGTGGCGCACGTACAGCGGCATGATCGGCTGCAGCTCGCGGTAGTCGCGCTGCCCGTTCATGAACGTGGAGAAGGACCACAGGCCAAGCTCGGAGTCGTCGGGGAACAGGCGCAGCCCTTGGATGGCGGTCTGTGCGGTGGCCTGCATCCGGGTGACGCCGGTGCCCGGGACCGGCTCGGCCATCGAGCCGGACACGTCGATCAGGGTGAGCATCCGGGTGCCCAGCTTGAGCCGGCTCCACGCCTGCAGCGACTGCTTGACCGCGTCGCCGGAGGGCGGCGGGATGCGCGGCGGGGTGGCCGGGCGCAGCCCGCCCTCGGTGGCCAGCTGCCGGCCCGCCGCGCCGTCCAGCCCGCGGAAGCCGCCGGCGTGCACGTCGTCGCGGGCCTCACCGGTCATCAGCGCCTCGCGGAAATCCGCCACCGCCTGCACCTTGGCGGACTCGGTGGTGGTGAGGACCAGCGGATACTCGAGCATCACCGTGCCGTCGCCGGGGTAGACGGCGGCGGTGCCGGCGTCGCTGGTCGCCCGGTTCCGCTCCCAGACGGCCTGTTCGGTGACCACGGCGGCCGGGGTGGCGGAGTTCTTCCCCGGGCGGTCGAGCGCGGCGAAGGCGGTGGAGACGTCCGGTACGGAGCTCTGCTGGAGCTGCCGGATGAGCGCGGTGAACAGCGGCAGCGAGCGGCGCTCGTCGTCGCCGACGCCAGAGAGTCTGCGCGCGATGATGAGCGCGGCCATGCCGGAGGCGGTCCGCGCCGGGTCGGGCGCGTACAGCTTGAGCTGCCCGTCCACGCCGGCGCCGCCGGTGGTGGGGCTGAGCATCCGCCAGCTCGCCTGGCCGAGCCGCGCCGCCGGGCCGCTGGGCAGCGCGATCACCAGCGGGGTCGTCGCCACGGACGTGCCGGTCGGCGCGGCCTTCGCGATGCCCTCGGTGGTGCTCCGCGCCACGTCCACCCACATCTTGGAGTCGGGCACCCACGCGTCGCTGGTGAACGGGCCCTCGGTCGGCCCGGCGCCGGAGAGCCCATACGCCGC
>WHSL01000141.1 GCA_009380095.1 Streptosporangiales bacterium
GGCGGACCTACCACCCGATCTACACCTTCACCACCCCGGAGGGCCGCGAGCTGAGGATCCGCTCCTCGACCGGCCGAAACGCCCCGTACCCGCGCCCCGGAATGACGATCACCGTCATCTACGAACCGGACGCACCCCAGGGGGGCATTGCTTACGGGGTGGCGATTTGTGTCCCGATTTGGGTCTTTCGCACCGCCATTCGGTAAGCAATCCCCACCGTGCCGTCCGTCCCCGGAGCGGGCCGGCCGGGTCAGGTGAGGAGTTGGTAGAGGGCGGCGGCGGTGGTGGCGAGGCCGAAGGCGACGAGGCTCCAGGGGAGGAACAGGGCGCGGCCGGAGACGGTGTCGATACGGGCGCGTTCGGGGTGGGCCGTAGACCACGGTCACCGCGGTCCCGGGAGCGGGTGGGTCTCCGCCGATATCGGAGGTGGCAGTGAGGTCACGGCGTCCTGAGTACGGAAGGTCAGGACCGGATGCGGCCTCTCGGTACCCCGCGGCGCATCCTGCCGTACGTGCCGCGCCCCCGACCCCTGCACCCGCACGCCCCGCCGTACCCAGTCGTTCCGCGCCACCATCCGCAGCCCGACCCACACACTCGCCACACCCGCCGGTATCGCCATCAGGTACTCGTAGCGCATCCACCGCTCCCACAGGGTCCGCTCGGCGCCTGACGGGCCCCGGACGGCACAGCAGCGGTAGATTCTGCGGGGATTTGGGCCGGGGTAGGGAGGGCTGATGTCGGCGAACCCGATCGGGATCATCTTCTTCGCAGGGCTTTTCGTCCTCGTGGGGCTGGGGTTCGTGGCGATGGGGCGGTATCTGATCCGGAGTGCGAACCGGCTGGCACGTGTCGGTGTGCGGGTGCCGGGTGAGGTCGTCGGGATGCGGGTCAACGAGACGTCCGAGGTGGGGCGGGGCAGTTACTACCCGGTCCTGCGGTTCGCCACGGCCGACGGGCGGGATGTGGAGACCGCCTCCGATATCGGTACGGACCCGGCGCCGGCGCGGGAGGGGGACCGGGTGACCGTGGTGTACGACCCGGCCGAGCCCCGTACGGCCCGGATCGACTCCACGCTCGGCCGGGGTACGGGGATCGGCTGGGCCTGCGTCATCGGCGGCGCCGCGCTCGCCGCCTTCGCCACCTACCTCGGCATCGCCGGCCTCCTCTGACCCGCGCTCAGTAGTACGCCGGGTCCGTACGGCGCCGCGTGCGCGTATGCAAGGTCCGGCTGAGGAGCCCCCCGGCGAACATCCCCGCCCCACCGATCACCAGCGTGATCAACACCTCCCCGATCGGCGTCGTCCCCAGCCCGGCCGTCACCACCGCCCCACCCACGACCGCGAGCCCGGGCACCGTGTAGCAGGCGACCCCCCGCAGCACGGACCCCGACTCCTCCCGCGCCACCCACCCCGCCGCGAACGTCGTGGCGAACAGGGTGAGCAGCAGCGGCAGGTACAGATAGACCGCCCGCCCGGAGAGATTCCCCGGATCCCCGGCCAGCCCGAAGATCACCAGCATCGCGTTCACCATCGACCCGGCGAACAACACGGCGAGAGCGACGGCCCAGGACTTGACCAGCGTCATGAGCCCTCACTCCCCCGTCAGCCGCATCGAGGCGACGATCGCATCGATGGTGCCGGGGTCGAGCCGCCCCTGCACACCGGTGATCCGTACCACGAACACGTCGCGATCCTTCACCGCCACCAGATCCACGCCGACCCCACGCGCCCCGGCGTCCCGCAATGTGTACGTGTAGTCCACCCGCAGCGCCTCGTCCGCCCCCTCGACCTCCGCCTGGGTGCGCTTCGTCTCCCGGCCGGCCTGGCCGGTGGCGCGCGCGGTCCCCATCGCGGCGGCGGCGAGGCTCGCCGTGCTCGCCTTGACGGGCTTCTCCAGGACGGCGAGCTGCGCGTCCGGCGCGTCCGCCGCCCCCTGCCGGGCCACGAACGTGACCGAGGAGCCCGCCTGCGCGGGGTCACCCTTCACCCAGCCGGACGGGTAGTCGACGGTCACCGCCGAGGTCTCCGCCCGGGTGAGCCCCTCGGCGGGCTCCGCGCCACCACAGCCGGCCAGCACGGTCAGGCCGGTCAGTACGGCCAGCCCCGCCAGCACGGGGCCCTGCAGCGCCGCCCGCGGCGATCCATTACCAAGCATGTCGCACCTCACCTCCTCAGGAGTCCACGCACTCGGGGTACTCGACGTACTCGCGGCGCCCGCCCCGAGGCGCGCCAAGGTACTCCGCCGAGGTCGTGCTGTTGGTCGAGGTCTCCGACTTCACCTCGGCCCCGAGCACCAGGCCCAGCCTGGCCTCGGCACCGATGGACCACCCGTCGGTCTCGTTCTCCGCGGACTGCTTGAGCACCTGCCCGTTGTCGTACACGAGCCGGTCCCAGTCGGACGCGCCCGGGCCGGGCTGCGTCTCGGAGACGTTGTCGTCCCCGGTCATCCACTTCATCAGGTTGGTCGGCAGCTGGTACGGGTGCTCACGCAGCCACTGCTCGGCGATCCGGCGCTCTTCGGGGGTGTTGATCGGGATCGTCTGGGTGACGGTCTCGACGGTCTTCTCCTCGCCGCTCGCCTTGCCGCCGCCCTTGTTGTCCTTGTAGTTGCCGCCGGGCTTGGCCTGGACCTTGCCGCCCTTCTCGAACGTGGTCTGGAAGGTGATCGCGGACAGGCCGTCCTTGCCGTACGTGAGCCGCTGCGTGCCGGTCCACTTCAGCCCGCCCTCGGCACCGGCGCCGAGCACCTGCGCGCTCCCGCTGATGCTGCCGTTGAGCTGGGCGCTGTAGTGCGTCTTGGTGTTGTTCGGGTCCGTACGGTCCTCGGCGACCGCCACCTCGCCGCCGTACTCCGCCTTGACGGAGACGCCGGTCTGGGTGTTGTAGTCCCAGGACCCCTCGTCCTGCGGCAGCTTGATGCCGAGCGTGCCCTCGGCGGACCGGCTGGTGGACACCGTGGTCGTGGTGATCTTGGGGTCGGGGACGTCCGGCCGGCCGACGGCCCGGTCGCCGAGCTCCACGACGCCGCGCAGGATCGGCCCGCCGAGCCAGGACGCGTCCTCCACGGCGTCGCGCTGGGCGTTGGTCTTCAGCGCGTCCTCGAACTCCCCGGCCTCGTCGGCGTCGGCGAACACGTACGTGTCCCCGACCCCGACCTTGACGTCGCCGGCCACGGTGAGGTCGGCGCCGAGCTTGAAGTCCTTGCCCAGGTTGACCCCGCCGCCGACACCGGCCTCCAGGCCGAACTGGTAGTTGGCGGGGACGACCGTGTAGCGCACGGACCCGTCGGCCATCTCCTGCTTCATGAAGGAGTACTCGTCGCCGATCTTGAAGAACGCGACCTTGATGACCGCACCGAACTTGGACTGGCTGGACGCCCGCTCACAGAGCTTGGGCTTGTAGTCCGCGTCCGTACGGGGTCTCCCCCGCGAGTCGCAGGTACCGCCGATGATCTTGCAGACGGCGGCGCGGAGACCGCCGTCGATGCTCGTGCCGTAGCCGAGCACGGCGATGGAGACGATCACGGCGGCCACGGTGATGGTGAGGCCGACGTACTCGAGCATGTTGGCGCCGGTGTCGCGGGGGCGGCGACGTGGGCGGCGATACGGGGGCATTTTCGATCAACGCCTCGATAGCGGGGGCTTGTGAGGCAGCTGAGATTAGGAGAAACCCCCGGCCCGTACCGGGGTCTCCGGACCCAATGCCGGTACCAATTTCCCTGGGCCGTTCCACGCGGGCGGGTGACGCGCGCCGCCGGGAGACGAGAGGATGCCTCACGTCGCCGGCCGATGGGAGAGGGTGTGGACCCCGACTCGGAGCTCTTCCGGTACTTTCCGCTGCTGTTCGTGCTGTTCGGGCTGCTCTTCTGCTGGGTCGGGCTCCGGCTCGCGCTGGCCGGGCGCCGGCTTCGGGAGAGCGGCGTACGGGTCCCGGGCGTCGTGGTCCGCAACCAGTGGTCGAGCGGCGACGGCACCGGCGGGACCTTCTACCCCGTGATGCGGTTCCGTACGGCCGACGGCCGGGACCTGGAGGTCCGCTCCGAGGTCGGCTCCAACCCTGCGCACGTGCGCGAGGGCGCGCAGGTCACGGTGGTCTACGACCCGGCGAAGCCGGAACGGGCCCGCATCGACTCCATGGTCGGCCGCGGCGGCGCGGTGGGCGTGCTGTTCGTGGCAGTCGGCGCGGTCGTCACCGTGGTGGCGGTGATCATCTCGGTGAACGTACTGGTCTGACCCGCCCCGGCCCAGCGAGGCCGGGTGCCGGTCAGTAGTACTGCTCCAGCGGGGGCGGGGTCTTGTCCCTGCGGGGCAGCATCTCCGCGAGCAGCCAGCCGCCCAGCCCGCCGGCCGCCTGCGCGGCCAGCCCCATCATCGCCCACTGCGGGTCGGCGCCCTGGACCACCGACAGCACGATGCCGCCGAGCACCGACAGCCCCGGCACGAGCAGCGCCACGATCGTGTGCCTGACCTTGTCGAACCGCTCCGGGGCCCCGTGCAGCCGGGCCGCGACGAACGCCGCGAGGAAGCAGATCAGGAACGGCGGCAGGTCGCTGTGCAGCACCCGCCCGCCGAACGTCTCCACGTCCTCGAGCTGCGTCCACGACGGGTCCACGAACACCCACAGCACGTGGCCCACGAACCAGATCAGGACCGCCCACAGCAGAGGGCGGATGAGGTCGCGCACGTCAGCCCTCCTGATACCGGATGGTGGAGACGATCTCGTTCACCTGGGCGGCGGTCAGCGCCCCCCGGGACCAGGTGATCCGCACCAGATCGACCTTCCGGCCGGGGACCACCACGGCGACGTCGGTGCCCGCTCCGGGCCCGACCGCGATGCCCTGCTCCCGGTTGTCCCGGTACGTGTAGTCGACCCGCGCCGAGCTCTCCGCACCCTCGATCTCGAGGTCGCGCATGCCCTGCACCGAGTACCCGAACCAGCTCAGCTGCGGGCCGCCGATCGCGGTGGCCAGGGCCGCCCGGGCGTCGCCTGACTGCACGTCGATGCGCTGCGCGGTCAGCACGGCGCCGAGCCGGCCACCCTTGCGCAGCTCCGCCTGGTACGTAGAGCCGGTGGAGGTGGTCGACCACCCCTCGGGGTGGGCGAAGGTCACGTTCGCGGCCTTCCCCGCGGTGAAGCCGTCGGGCACGTCCGCGCTCGCGGTGCAACCGCCGAGGACGCCCCCGGCCAGAGCGGCCAGCACGGCCGCGACCAGCTTGATTCTCAACGTCGTTCACACTCCGGGAAGTTCACGTACGTACGCTCGCCGTTGGCGTTGGGCGCGCCCAGGTACTCGCCGTCGGTGATCGTCTCGGTCGAGCGCTCACTGGAGAAGCTGGCACCGAACGACCAACCGGCCTTGATCCGCGCCGCCACCTCGAAAGCCTCGGTGTGATTCTTGTACATCGCGCGGGTGGTCTTGCCCTTGTTGTACATAAGTCGTTCGAAGTCGCTCGCGCCGGGGCCGGGCTCCGACTCCGAGCCGCGGATGGCGGCCAGCGCGGAGTCACCCATGGTCTTGGCGACCGTACCGAAGTCGTTGTTGGCGCTCAGCCACCGGTTGACGGCCGCCCGCTCCTGCTCGTTGTCGACCGCCAGCTTGCGCGTCACCACGGCCACGCCCTTGACGGTCTCACCGCCCTCGATGCCGCCACTGCGGCGGCCGTTGCGCTCCTTGCCGTCGGCGCCCGGCTTGGGACCGCCGGCCCCTTCGAACTCGCCGCTACCGTCCGCGCCCACCTCGACCGTCTGCACGAACTCGACCTCGACGATCTTGCCGTTCTTGTCGCGCTTGATGCTCATCGCACCGCTGGAGCTGCCGACGGCGCCGTAGTCGAGGGTGCCCGTCCGGTCGGGGTTGTTCCCACCCTCCCACTCGGAGCTTCCGCCTCCCTTGCCCTCGAGCTTGAACTGCTCGGTGGTCTGGGTGGTGCCGTCCTTGGCGTTGCGCGTGGTCGTGCGCTCACCCGAGGGGGTGAACTCCACAGTGCCGCTGTGCTCGGCGCCCTTGCCGTCGCCGGGCGGGGTGAACGTGCCGCCCACGGTCCCCTCGACGCCGCCCTTGGAGATCGTCGACGTCGGGTCGGGCAGCGGCTCGTCGTCCCGCATCGCCATGCCCATCTCGTAGCCGGGAGTGCTGCCCGACTGGATGTTGTCCAGCCACGCCTGGTGGAGCCCGTCGGAGAACTTGTCCATCTCCGCCTTGCTCTTGAACTCCCAGGTGTCGCCGTAGCCGAACTTGGCGTCCGCGCCGACCTCGACCTCCGTGCCGACCTTGCCGATGTTGAACCCGGCGCCGCCGTTCACGCCGGCCTTTCCCCCGCTGGTCATGGTCACCTTGTACGCGGTGGTCCCGTCGGCCTTCTGCACCTTCGTCTTCTTGAGCTCCCACTCCTTGCCGAGCTCCACGATGCCGAGGCTCACGGTGCCACCGTGCTTCTCGCCGGTGGTCTTCGTCTCGCACTCGTCGGGCTTGAACTTCTCGTTCGGGTCCTCCGGCCGCTCGCCCTTGCCGGTCTTGGTGGAGGCGCAGTCGCCACCGAGCACGTTGCACACGGCGGTCTGCAGGCCCCCGGGCAGGACGTCCAGCCCGTTCGCGGAGCCGATGACGACGAGGGTGGCGGCGACGATGATCCCGATGCCGGTGTACTCGAGCATGTTCTGACCGCGGTCGTGACGCGGGCGGCGGCGGGACACCCTGACCTCCTGGGGAATCGCGGGGTTCGCAGGGGCCGCCGTGGCTCGAGATCTCGGGGGACGGGACACACGGGTTGGTACACGCCTGCGAGTAGGCGCGGTAACCCTATCGAAGCGACTAAGAACCGGCTAAACGACGGTCGACACGTCGGGCGGCTCCGGAATAAATTCCACAATTCGGCAGCCATCCGCTCGGACCGCGCGGGCCAGGCTCAGACCGCGCACTCCGGGAAGTCGATGTACTCCCGCACGCCCGTGGTGGGGTCGGGCGCGCCGAGGTAGTCGCCGTCGGTGATCCGCCGGTCCGACCGCTCGGAGGAGAAGCTGAACCCGAGCGTCCAGCCCAGCCGGATCTTCGCGCTGATCTCCAGCGCCTCGGTGTGGTTGGCGTACATCGCGCGGGTGGTCTTGCCGTTCTCGTAGAGCAGCTTCTCCATCGGGTCGGCGTCCGGCCCCGGCGGGTACTCGGCGCCCTCGGCGGCGGAGAAGGCGGCGTCGGCCATGGTCGCGGCCACGGTGCCGGCGTCGTTGTTGGAGCTCAGCCACTGGTCCACGGTGGCCCGGTTGCCGTCGTCCACCTTGAGGCTCTTGGTCACCACGGCCACGCCCTTGGTGGTCGAGGTGTCCTTGATGTCGCCGCTCTTCTGGCCCTGCGGGCCCTTGCGGTCCACGCCGCCGGCGCCGAACTTGCCGTCCGCCGTCATGCCGGCCTCGACGGTCTGCACGAACTTGATCTCGGTGATCTTGCCGCTCTTGTCGCGGATGATCGTCATCGCGCCGGTGGAGCTGCCCAGGTGGCTCAGGTCGCGGTTGACCTTGACCTTGTCGCCCTTGGACCGCGGCCAGGTGCCGGTGCCCTCGAACTTGAACTGCTGGGTGGTCACCGTCGAACCGTCCTGGCCGTTGGTCATCGTGGTGACCTCACCGGACGGCTTGATCTTGATCTTCGCCTCGCTCTGCTTCTTCGGCTTGCCGGTCTGCGGGTCGGTCTCGCCGTCCCGCGTGGGCACCTTGAACTCGCCCTCGGCCAGCGCCTGGATGCCACCCTTGGCGATCTTGTACTTGGGGTCCGGCAGCGGCTCGTCGTCGCGCAGCGCCATGCCCATGCCGTAGCCCGGGTCACCGCTGTTCATCTGGATGTTGTCCAGCCAGGCCTGGTGGAGCCCCTCGGAGAACTTGTCCATCTCCTCCTGGCTCTGGAACTCCCACATGTCGCCGTGGCCGAAGGTCGCGTCGGCGCCGACCTTGACCTCGGCGCCGACCTTCGTGGCGTCGAAGCCGAAGCCGCCCTCCACACCGGCCTGGCCGCCGGCGGTCATCATCACCCGGTACTTCGTCTTGCCGTCCTTGGTCTGGACCTTCACCTTCTGCAGCGTCCAGTCCTGACCGAGCTTGACGATGCCCAGGTTGATGGTGCCCTTGTGGGTCTCCTGCGTGGTCTGCACCTCACAGAAGTCCGGCTTGAAGTCCTCGTCGGTCTTCGGGGCCAGGCCCTCCTCGCGGCACTGCTGGGAGTTGATGACCTTGCAGACGGCCTTCTCCGCGCTCTTGGGGAGGATGCCCAGGCCGTTCGCGGATCCGATGATCACCACGACGGCGGCGACCGTGATGACGATGCCGACGTACTCCAGCATGTTCTGGCCGGCGTCGCGGCGCAGCCCGCGTCCGATCACTTTCACTCCGATCCCCATCCCACCCACCTTGGCGATCGCCAAGTGACGGCTCACAGGCCGTACGCCCCAGGGCAGGCTCAATCCTAAGAAGACCGGTCGCGGGTGACATGGGCCTACGGGCCCAACCTTCACCGATGGCACTCCGGGAAGTCGACGTAGCGGCGGCCGCCGTCCGCGTCGGGCGCTCCGAGGTAGTCGCCGTCCACGATCGACTCGGTGGACCGTTCGCTGGAGAAGCTCGCACCGAACGTCCAGCCGGCCCGGATCCTGGCGCTGGCCTCCAGCGCCTCGGCGTGGCTCGCGTACGACGCGCGCGTGGTCTTGCCCTGCTCGTACAGCAGGCGATCCATCGGGTCGGCCCCGGGGCCGGGCGGGTACTCGACCCCGTCCCGCGCCGCGAGCACGGACTCGGCCATCGACTTGGCCACCGTGCCCGCGTCGTTGTTGGCGCTCAGCCACTCGTTGACCGCGTCCCGGTTGGAGGCGTCCACGTCGAGGCTCTTGGTCACCACGGCCGTGTTCTTGAGCGTCTCCGTGCCCTTGATGCCGCCTTCCTTCTGTCCCTGCGGACCCTTCGGGTCGACACCACCCGCGGTCCCCTCGAGCTCGCCGCGCGCACCGGCCTCCACCGTGTGCACGAACTTGATCTGGGTGATGGCGCCGTTCTTGTCGCGGGTGATCGTCATCGCGCCCGTGACGCTGCCGAGCCCGCTCGCGTTCGCGTTGCCCGTGGCCTTGCCGCCCTTGGTCTTCTTGGAGTTCAGCCGGGTGGCCTCGCCCTCCAGCTTGAACTGCTGGGTGGTCACGGTGGAGCCGTCCTTGCCGTTGGTCATGGTGGTGACCTCGCCGGACGGCGTGATCTTGGCCTTCGCCTCGGGGGACTCCTTCTTCCTGGTCTTGCCCGTATTCGGGTCGATCACGGGCTTGCCGTCCTTGCCGGTCTCGCCGGTGGGGAAGGAGAACTCCCCCTCGGCGAACCCCTGAAGGCCGCCCTTCGCGATCTTGTACGTGGGGTCCGGAAGCGGCTCGTCGTCCCGCAGCACCTTGCCCACCTCGTATCCCGGGGTGCTGCCCTCCTGGATGTTGTCCAGCCACGCCTGGTGGAGCCCGGCGGAGAACTTGTCCATCTCCTCCTGGCTCTTGAACTCCCACATGTCGCCGTGGCCGAAGGTCGCGTCCGCGCCGACCTTGATCTCGGCGCCCACCTTGTCGGTGTTGAAGTTCGCGCGGCCACCCAGGCCGCCTTCGACCCCGGCCTGACCGCCGGCGGTCATCATCACCTGGTAGCCGACGCTGCCGTCTTTGTTCCGGACCATGACCTTCTGCAGCGCCCAATCCTGCCCGAGCTTGACGATGCCCAGGTTGACCGTGCCCTTGTGGGTCTCCTGCGTGGTCTTCACCTGGCAGTCGTCGGGCTTGAAGTCCGCGTCGGTCTTCGGAGCGAGGCCCTCGTCGCGGCAGTCCGCGCTGTTGATGACCTTGCAGACGGCCTTCTCGGCGCCGGGGACGAGACCGCCGAAACCGTTCCCGGCTCCGATGAGCACGAGGACGGCGGCGACCGTGATGACGAGGCCGACGTACTCCAGCATGTTCTGGCCGGCGTCACCACGCCGGGGGCGTACGGACACGTTCGCTCCGATTCCACGCCCCACGGCCCCGAATACGAGGCCGGTCCCATCTTAGGAAGACGAAGTGCCACGCACATGGGCCCAGAGGCCCAATCCGTTCAGTGGAAGAAGTGCCGTGACCCGGTGAAGTAGAGGGTGACCCCGGCCTCCTCGGCGGCGGCGATCACCTCGTCGTCCCGTACGGAGCCGCCGGGCTCCACGATGGCCCGCACGCCGCCCTCGGTGAGGACCTGCAGACCGTCGGGGAACGGGAAGAAGGCGTCGCTGGCCGCCACCGAGCCCTGAGCCCGGTCGCCCGCCCGGGAGACCGCGAGCCGCGCCGAGTCGACCCGGTTGACCTGGCCCATCCCGACCCCGACCGTGGCGGAGTCCGCCGCCAGCAGGATCGCGTTGGACTTCACCGCGCGGCACGCGGTCCAGGCGAACGCCAGGTCCGCGAGGGTGGCGGCGTCGGCCGGGGGGCCGGCCTTGAGCTCCCAGTTCGCCGGGTCGTCGCCCGGGGCGTCCACCTGGTCCACGGTCTGCATCAGCAGCCCGCCGCTGATCGGCTTGAACTCCACCGGCTCCGCGTGCTCCTCGGCCGGGCAGCGCAGCAGCCGGATGTTCTTCTTCCGGGTGAGGATCTCCACCGCCTCCGGCGCGAAGTCCGGCGCCACCACCACCTCGGTGAAGATGTCCTTGACCTGCTCGGCCATGGCGGCAGTGACCGTACGGTTGGCGGCGATCACCCCGCCGAACGCGGACAGCGGGTCGGTGGCGTGCGCCTTCAGGTGCGCCTGCGCGATGTCGGCGCCCAGCGCGATGCCGCAGGGGTTGGCGTGCTTGATGATCGCGACGCAGGGCTCGGCGAAGTCGTTCGCGGCGCGGCGCGCGGCGTCGGCGTCCTGGTAGTTGTTGTAGGACATCTCCTTGCCGTGCAGCTGCTCGGCACCGGCCAGGCCGCCGCCGCGCCCGTGCGCGTACAGCGCGGCGCGCTGGTGCGGGTTCTCGCCGTAGCGCAGCACGTTCGCCCGGTCCCAGGTGGCTCCCGCGAAGTCCGGGAAGCCGGAGTCGTCGGCGGGCGCGTACGCGCTCGCGAACCAGGACGCGACCGCCACGTCGTACGCGGCCGTGTGCGCGAAGGCCCGCGCGGCGAGGCGGCGGCGCTGCGGCTCCGTGAAGCCGCCGGACCGTACGGCCGCCAGCACGTCACCGTAGGCCTCGGGCGTGACCACGACCGCCACGCTCGCGTGGTTCTTGGCGGCGGCGCGCACCATGGACGGCCCGCCGATGTCGATCTGCTCGACGCACTCCTCGGGCGTCGCGCCGGACATCACGGTCTCGCGGAACGGATAGAGGTTCACCACGACGAGGTCGAACGGCGCGATGCCGAGCTCTTGGAGCTTCCGCCGGTGCTCTTCTTTCCGCCGATCCGCGAGCAGACCCGCATGCACCTTGGGGTGCAGGGTCTTGACCCGGCCGTCGAGGCACTCGGGGAAGCCGGTGAGCTCCTCCACCGGCGTCACCGGGACGCCCGCCGCGCCGATCCGGGCCGCCGTGGAGCCGGTCGAGACGATCTCCACCCCCGCGGCGTGCAGCCCCTCGGCGAGGTCCTCGAGCCCGCTCTTGTCGTAGACGCTGACCAGCGCCCGGCGGATGGATAGCTGCGTCACCGGCCGATCCTCGCTTTCCTGCCATCGTTGGTCCAGCCTTCGCGGGCCAGCCGGCCCATCACCTCGACGAGCAGCTCGCGCTCCACCGACTTGATGCGCTCGTGCAGCGTCTTCTCATCGTCGTCCCACTTCACCGGGACCACCGCCTGGGCGATCACCGGCCCGGTGTCCACGCCCTCGTCCACGAAGTGCACGGTGCAGCCGGACACCTTGACCCCGTACGCGAGGGCCTCCCGTACGGCGTGCGCGCCCGGGAAGGACGGCAACAGCGCGGGATGGGTGTTGATGACGGTGTGGTCGCGCAGCACGTCGGGGCCGAGGATCTTCATGAAGCCCGCCGACACCACCAGGTCGGGCCGGTGGCGGCGGATCTCGGCGGCGAGCGCGCCATCCCACGCGGTACGCGTAGGGTGGTCGGACAGTCGAACGACGAAGGCCGGGACGCCAGCGCGCTCCGCCCGTGCCAGGCCTTCGATGCCATCGCGATCGGCCCCCACCGCGACGACCTGGGCACCGAACCCCGGGTCGGCACAGGCGTCGAGCAGCGCCTGCAGGTTGGTGCCGGAGCCGGAGACGAGGACGACGAGCCGTGCCGACAGCGTGACCCCCCGGGGGATTGCCGAGATCATGGCGCCCGTGGCGGGTTCTCCCGAACCGGGCCCGCCGAGTGCCTCTACGGTCGGCAACGATATCCGCCCCGGTTCGCCTCCGGCCAACCCGACCACCCCATTGACAAGGAGATTCCGTGACCGAAGGGCCGCAGCAGCCAGGCCGTCAGCCCGAGACGCCCCGCGCTGGGGCGACGGAGCGCGGCGGGTTCATCGCCGTGCTGATGTCCCTGGCGGGGGTGGCGCTCTTCCCGATCGGCGTGGTGCTGTCGATCATGGCCGTCCGTACGGGGCGGCAGGCCCGCCGTCGTGCCGCGGCGAACCAGGCGGTCGCGCCGGGCGCCACCGCGGGCGTGATCATCGGCTGGTTCGGCATCGCCTTCTCCACGCTCGCGGTGATCTCCATCGCGCTCTTCTGGAGCGAGACCGAGTCCTACATGGCCTGCAACGAGGGCGCCAACACCATCACCGCCCAGACCCACTGCCGCAACGCCCTCGAAGCCGACCTGGAACAACGCCTAGGCCGCCCCATCACCCTCCCCTTCTAACCCCACCCCCAAGATCAACAAATTGATCTTGGGGGTCAGGCGTCGGGGTCGAAGGCCTTGGTGCGGGTGTGGGCGCTGGGGAAGAGGTCCTCGTCGGGTGGGCCGGTGGGGATGGTGTCGTCCGGCGTGGGGGTGGGCGGCGGGGCGGCGGCCTCGTACGTGACGCCGTAGAGGCCGGCGGACTCGGGGTCCGGGTCCTCTTCGTCGTCGAGGATGAGGGACCTGTCCTCATCGTCGTCCTGGGCGGCGGCGGCGCGGCGGTCGCGGCGGAAGACGAGCCAGTTCATCGTCCAGGCGGCGATGGCGGCGGAGACGCCGACCTCGAGGGCCGCGACCACGGCGACCTGCCAGGGCGATGGCCCCACCGTGGCCAGCCGCAGCCCGCCGAGCGGTCCGCCCGCCGAGGCGGCGATCAGCCCGGACACCACACCCGTGGCCACCCCGCAGGCGAACCCCCACACCGGCGCGACCTCGCTGACGAACGTGGGCGCCGAACGGATGGTGAACACGCCGCCGACGGCTCCGGCGGCGAACGGTGCGGCCAGCGCGATCAGCGACAGCGCAGGCGCCGGACCCGACTCGGGCAGCGCCGCGAGCATCGGGAACTGTGGCAGCGCGCCGAGCACGACCCCCGTCGGCGCCACGATCGTGTCGGCGCCGACGGCGAAGCCGGGGCCGATCGCGTACGCCATCGCGAAGATCACCGCGTTGGGCACGTACCCGAGCTGCAGCAGGATGAGCAGCGCCCCGCCGACCGGCCCGGGCGCCAGCCCGTTGGTGACCTCCACGGCCTGCGGCAGGTGCCAGGCGAAGGCGATCAGGAACAGCGCCGTACCGGCGAGGAGCAGCACCGCCATCGCGGCGACCGTGCCCGCCACGATCGACCGGGGGCGCTCGGGGATGAGCGCGAGCAGCCGCGCCCACCGGATGTTCTTGGCCAGGGCGAGCTCGCGGGTGACGCCGAGCCCGGCGGCGGCGAACGCGACGATGAAGCCGGCCACGAGCGCCTGGAACACCGACGGCTGCGCGGTCGGCGTACGGACGATCAGCGCGAGCGTGCCGGCGATGGCCGCGTACGGCCCCGCGATCGCCAGTGCCGCCTGCCCCGCGTGGCGCAGCCGGGGCAGCTCACAGCCGCGGGCGAGCCAGCGCCCGGAACGGTAGACGAGCAGACCGGGCAGCACGACGAGGCCGAGCGGGAGGAGGCCGATCGAGCCGTCCGCCGTGGTGAAGCCGGTCTGGTGCGCGACCAGCCAGACCTGCACGGCGGTACGGAATACCGAGGGCAGGCCCTGGCCCACGCTCGGGTGGGGGGCGGCGACCCAGCCGACGAGGGTGAGGGTGACGAGGACGGCGAGCCCGAGCCCGGCGGCCCAGGTCGCGGCGAGACCCCCGGCCGAGAACAGCGGCCGGGTGTCGTGTCGTGGATCCACCCGGCGCGGGGGTTCGGCCAGCACGGTCACGTTCTCCATGGTCCCAGCCAAACCCCCGCCAACGCGGACGTTGGACACCGCGTGTCGCCGCCCGCCGGTTCCGCAAATTGGGGGAAGGATTTGCAAGCCCGACCTGCGGGTTCACCAACAAATTCCTTCCCCCAATTTGTTGATCTTGGGGGGTGGGTCAGCGGTTTTGCATGAGTTCGCGCATGAGGCGGGCGGTTTCGCTGGGGGTCTTGCCGACCTTGACGCCGGCCTTCTCCAGGGCTTCCTTCTTGGCCTGGGCGGTGCCCGAGGAGCCGGAGACGATGGCGCCGGCGTGGCCCATCGTCTTGCCCTCCGGA
>WHSL01000164.1 GCA_009380095.1 Streptosporangiales bacterium
CGGGCACGGGCATGGGCATGTCACCGCGGCCGGTCGTTATCGGAAGCAGCTCACTTATGTGCTGCTGATCAGCCTTACCGTGCTGGTCCTGGAGGTCGTCGGGGCGCTGGTCTCGGGGAGCCTCGCGCTGCTCGCCGACGCCGGGCACCTCGCCGCCGACACCGCGGGAATCGCCCTGGCCCTGTTCGCGGTCTGGGCGGCGGGCCGGCCCGCCACCAACCGCCGCACGTTCGGCTACCAGCGGGCGGAGATCCTCGCCGCCGTGGTCAACGCGGTGGTGCTCTTCGGCATCGGCGCCCTCATCCTGTACGAGGCGGTCAGCCGGCTGATCGAGCCGCCCGAGGTGCAGCCCGGCGTGATGGTGGCGTTCGGGCTCGTCGCCACCGCCGGGATGGGCCTCTCGCTCTGGCTGCTCCGGCGTGGCCAGGGGGAGAGCCTGAACGTCCGCGGGGCGTTCCTCGAGGTGCTCTCCGACCTGCTCGGCGCCGCGGCCGTGGTGATCGCGGCGGTGATCATCGCGATCACCGGCTTCACCCGGGCGGACGCGATCGCCTCGCTGCTCATCGGGCTGATGATCCTGCCGCGCACCTGGCGGCTGTTGCGCGAGGCGGTCGACGTGCTGCTCGAGGCGGTGCCGCGCGGAGTCGACCTCGACGAGGTCCGTGACCACCTGCGCCGGCAACGCGGCGTGATCGACGTGCACGACCTGCACGCGTGGACCATCACCAGCGGCGTGCCCGTGCTCTCCGCGCATGTCACCGTCGACGAGCGGGTCCTCGCCGACGGCGGGTACGGGCGCCTCCTCGACCGGCTGCACCACTGCCTGGAGGGCCACTTCGACGTGGAGCACTCCACGTTCCAACTCGAGCCCTCCGGGCACGCCGATCACGAGGGCGCCCGGCACCCCTGAACGCCGTTCGGCGCAGAACCCATGCTCGCGCCGGGCCCCCCGTGCCCGGCGCTCAGCCCTGACCGGTCAGGCGATATCGCGGGGCGGGGTGCCGGGTGCGCCCGGCCCGCCGCCCCCGGGGCCGCCGCCCCCGGGGCCGCCGTCGCGGAGACCGCCGTCGCGGAGCCCGCCGTCCCCAGGCCCGCGGTCGCGGGGACCGGCGTCGCGACGCCCGCCCTCCCCGAACTCGGGCTCTCGTTGCCCACCGTCCCCGCTCACGTTGACGGGCTCGAGGAGCTCGTCGAAGAGCACGCGGTAGTGCTGCATCGCCTGACGCAGGCCCTCGGTGGACGCGCCCTTGTTGTCGCCGGGACCGCCGTCCCGGCCCTTGTCACCACGGCCGCCGTCCCGCCCGCCGTCGCCGTCGCCGACGCGCGTCCGCGCCACGATGTCGTGCGCCTCGCGGTAGTGCTGCAGCGTGCCCGCGTGCTCCACGGACAGCGTCTCGGCGCGCGTCTCGTACGACTGCGTCGGGTAGCCGCGGTCGCTCATCAGCGCCGTCACCAGCCGGTCCGCCTCCACGGCGGCGATCACCGGCTCGTCCACGAACCGCGCCTGCACGGTCGCCCACTCCCGGGCGTACCGCTCCCGCTCGGCCGGCTCCAGCGGCCGGATCTGCAGCCGCTCGTGCCGCCGCTCGCGCTCGTCGAGATCGGACTCGGCCTTCATCCGGCCGCCCCGCTCCTCGACGGCGCGGTCGTACTCGGGCCCGAACCGTTCCCGCAGCTCGCGGTGGCGCCGCCAGCGCATGACGGCGAAAGCCACCAGTACCAGCACAAGCAGAATGATCACTACGATCAAAATGATCGTCTGCGCATCCATGTGTGTCACACCTCCGAGGTGTGCTCGATGGTGTCCCCCATCCCCTGCCCCGCTGCCCGAGACCGCGCGAGACTAACGGGGAGGCCAGGCCGCGCAATGGGAGACGCCGATGATCCGAGTCGAGAGCTCCGGGCCGGTCACCACGGTGATCATCGATCGGCCGGAGGTGCGCAACGCGATCGATCCCGAGCACGCGGCCGCGCTGTACGACGCGTTCCTCGCCTTCGAGGGCGACCCCGGCGCCCGGGTCGCCGTGCTGTACGGCACGGGCGGCGCGTTCTGCGCCGGGGCGGACCTGCGCGCGGTGGCCACCGGGTCGTTCGACACGGCACCGCCGGAGGAGTCCGACCGCGGCCCGATGGGCCCCACCCGCCTGCTGCTGACCAAGCCGGTGATCGCCGCGGTGGCCGGGCACGCCGTGGCGGGAGGCCTGGAGCTGGCACTCTGGTGCGACCTGCGGGTGGCCGAGGAGGACGCGGTCTACGGCGTCTTCTGCCGGCGCTGGGGCGTGCCCCTGGTGGACGGCGGCACCGTACGGCTGCCGCGGCTGATCGGCCGCAGCGCCGCGCTCGACATGATCCTCACCGGCCGCGCGGTCGGCGCGCCCCGGAGGCGGAACGGATGGGGCTGGCCAACCGGGTCGTGCCCACCGGGCACGCCCGCGAGCACGCGGAGCAGCTGGCCGCCGAGATCGCCAGGTTCCCGCAGACCTGCCTGCGCTCCGACCGCATGTCGGCGTACGAGGCCGAGGGCCTGGAGCTCGGTGCGGCGCTGGGCAACGAGTGGCGGCACGGCGTACACGCGATCCTGGACGGCGCGGCCGACGGCGCCCGCCGGTTCGCCGAGGGCCACGGCCGGCACGGCGACTTCACCGAGATCTGAACGCGTCCGGCCCGCGGGGCGGGGAGGGCCGGGCATCTCATAGTCTCGACGCGTGTTCCGGATCCTGCTCACCCGGCGTTGGCTGGGGCTGACCGCGCTGGTCCTGGTGCTGGTCCCGGCCTTCATCGGGCTGGGCCGGTGGCAGCTGTCGCGGCACTACGAGAAGCAGGAGTCCATCGCCCTCCTCGACCGCAACGCCGCGGCCGCACCGGCCGACGTGCGCGCGGTCGCGACGGTGGGGGAGCCGATCAGCCGGGACGTCCGCTGGCGCCGGGTGAGCGCCACCGGCACCTACGATCCCGCGCACGAGCTGCTGGTCCGCAACAGGTCCCTGGACGGCAACCCGGGCCTGTACGTGATCACCCCGCTGGTCACCGAGGACGGCAGGGTCGTCGTGGTCAACCGCGGCTGGGTGGAGAACCCGCCCACCGCCACCACCCGCCCACGGGTGCCGCCACCCCCTGCGGGCACCGTCACCGTACGGGGCCGGCTGATGCCCGGCGAGCCCGCGCCGGACCGGGACACCACGGGCCTCCCCGCCGGGCAGATCCTGACCATCGACGTGCCGGCGATCGCCCGTACGGCGGGCCGCCCCGCCTACGGCGGGTACGTCGAGCTCACCGAGCAGACACCGGCGCCCGCGGCGGCGCCGCGGGCGCTGCCGGCGCCGGAGCGCGACTACGGGCCGCACCTGGCGTACGCCGTCCAGTGGTGGCTGTTCGCGCTCATCGCGGTCGGCGGCTGGGTCTTCCTACTGCGCAAGGAGTATCGCGAGGAGCACGCCCCCCGCGGTCAGGACGCCCGGACGCAGCAGAACACGGCCGTGCCGGGCACGTAGCGGCCCCGGAGCGGGCTCCAGCCGCCCCACTCCTCGGTGAGGCCCTCCGGCCACTCCGGCTCCACCAGGTCGTCGAGCCGCCAGCCGGACGCGTTGATCAGCCGGACCCAGTCGCCGAGCGTGCGATGGTGCTCCACGTACGTTGCCCGCCCGGCCTCGTCGTGCTCCACATACGCCCGCCGGTCGAAGTACGAGCTGACCACGGTCAGCCCCTCAGGCCCCGGCGCGTCCGGGAAGGCCCAGCGGACCGGGTGCGAGACCGAGAACACGAACCGCCCGCCCGGCCGAACCACCCGCGCGGCCTCGGCCAGCACCGCCCCGGCGTCGGCCACGAACGGCAGCGCTCCGAACGCCGAGCACGCGACGTCGAACGACCCGTCGGCGAACGGCAGCCGCGTGGCGTCGGCCTGCGCCAGCGGCACGGACGTCCCCAGCGCGTCGTCGATCCGCCGCGCGTGCTGCAGCTGCCGGCGGGAGACGTCGATCGCGGCGGTACGCGCCCCCCGGCCGATCAGCCACCGCGCGCACTGCGCCGCGCCGCAGCCGATCTCCAGCACGCCCCGCCCGGCGACCTCGCCGAGCAGCCCGGCCTCGGCCTCGTCCAGCCCTTCGGGACACCAGATGAAGCCGTCGTCCCGGAGGAACGCGCCGTGCTCCGCCTGGTACTCGTCGGCGGAGGCGTCCCACCAGCGCCGCCCGGCCGCGACGCTCTCGGCGTGGCCGGCGGCGCGGCGCGTCACCCCGTCCGCGCTCGGCCCTGATTCAGCGGTCACACCCCCAGCCTCCCATCCGCCGCGGTGCCCCCCGGCCCGCCGGGCGCGGGCCTGGAGGCGGCCCTGAACCCCGGGCCCGTACCGCGTGGGACGTACGGCGTGTACGTCCCACGTGGAGGCCAAGTGCCGTAGCTCGGCCGACGCCGGAGAGGCGCCGGAGGACGAGGCTCGGAGGTGCAAGGAAACGAGAGGAGTCCCTGATGATGAGCACCCTGTACACCGCGGCGGCCGCGATCGGCGACCACGGCCCCGGCTGGGGGCCGGGCGGTCCCGGCCACGACGGCGGCTTCGGCCTCTGGTGGATCTTCCCGCTGGGCTGGATGATCTTCTGGATCGCGCTGATCACCTTCGCGATCATGGCGTTCCGGCGCCGTGCCCGTGCCGGCGGCCCGCCCTGGCGGCGTGACCCCGGCGAGGTGGCGCTCGGCGAGCGGTACGCCCGTGGCGAGATCGACGCGGACGAGTACACCGAGCGGCTGACCGTCCTGCGGCAGGCGCGCGACCCGCGGAGGTCCGGCCCGTCCAAGGCGTGACCATGGCGCGGCGCACCGGGGAGGGGCTCGATCCCGACCCCCCTCCCCGGATACGCGTCAGCCGAACGTGAACCGGAACAGCCGGTTGAAGTTCCGCAGGAACGGGACCGCCACGATCGCCCGGTAGATCGCGCGATAACGGCGGGACGGGATCAGGCGGTACTGCGCGCCGAAGGACACCGCGTCGGCGAGGACCAGGCGGGGGTTCCACCGCTCGACCCGGTGAAGTCGACCTTCTCCCTGTTCATCCGGTGCTCCGATCGTCGGCCTCCGGCCGCTCTCGATACTCCTGCCAGCGCTGGAGCAACCCTTCCGTGTCGCGTTCGGTGAAGGCGAAGAACGCCCGCGAGTCCTCCAGGTGTGCGCGCTGCCCGGCGCGGTCCTCCCCGAGGATGGAGAGCCCGAAGTCCATCACCTCGAGGCTCTGGTGCACCGCGGCGAGCTGGACCCGCAGCACCTGCGCCCAGCCGCCGGCCACCACCCGGTAGCGGTGCTCGCGGCCCGGCGCGGGGACGCGCTCGATCATGCCGGCGGTCTCCAGCTGCCGGGCGACGGTGCTGACCGCGGTCTTGCTCACGCCGAGCTCGGTGGCGAGCCCGGTGAGCGAGGCGTACGGCGGCTCACAGATCATGAGCCAGGCGTACATCCGGCCCATCGTCCGGGTGCCGCCGAACCGCTCCATGAGCAGGCCCATCCGGTCGACGAACTCACCTTCCTGCGGCTCCATCCGCGGCAACTCCATCACACTCGTCAAGTACGAACTTTACGTAGCGTACGACGGGGGCTCCGGTACGGGAAGCGGCCGGGGCGTTAGGGAGGCGTTAGGACGCCGGAGGCAGGACGAGGAGCCGGAGCAGCCGGTCGAGGTCGCCGCCGGGGTCCTCGGTGAGGCCCGTATGCACCGGGCCGGGCTGCAGGATCGTGCTGCGCGGGGCGATGAGCCAGCGGAATCGTTCGCCCTGGCTGCCCTCGGCCATCGGACCGGCGGCGGGAGAGCCCGCGCAGATCGCCCGTACGGTCTCCAGCAGCGCCCGCAGCCGGTCCAGGTCCACCCCGGGGTCGAGCATCCGCACCCGCGCCTCGTCCACCTCGACGGCACAGCCCAGGTAGTCGAGCCCCCGGCAGTACAGCAGCACCGCCACGTTGACGAACTCGCCCCGGTCCACCCGGGGCACGGCGCGCAGCGTCGCGTACTCAAACGTGTGCCGCACGGGTCTCCTCCAGGCCGTCCACCCAGGCGCGCGGGCCGGTCACCCGCAGCGTCAGGTACTCCGCGTACGCGGCCCGTACCGCCTCCGGCCCGTCGAAGCCGGCCTCGCCGGCGAGCCACGCGTCCGGCACCCGGGCCAGCACCGAGTCGAGCAGGTCGGGCGTGACGAGCGGGGCGAGCGCCGCGTCCGCCTCCGCCGGCGGCCCGCTCCGGCCGATCAGCACGTGGTCGCGCGCGTGCCCGTACGGCCGCGCGGCCGCGGTGGCGAGGTCGCTCCACGCGTGGTGGAAGATCAGCGACGCGCCGTGGTCGATGAGCCAGAGCCGGCCGTGCCAGATCAGCAGGTTGGGGTTGCGCCAGCTGCGGTCGACGTTGCCGACGAGCGCGTCGAACCAGAGCACGCGCGCGGCGAGCGCGGGGTCGACGGGGCAGGCCATCGGGTCGAAGCCGACCGAGCCGGGGAGGTAGTCCATGCCGAGGTTGAGGCCGGCGCTGGCCTTCAGCAGGTCCTGGATCTCCTCGTCGGGCTCGGCGCCGGCCAGCCGCGGGTCGAGGTCCATCAGCACCAGGTCGGGCACCGCGAGGCCGAGCGCCCGGCCCAGCTCACCGGCGATGATCTCCGCGACGAGGGTCTTCACGCCCTGCCCGGCGCCGCGGAACTTGAGCACGTACGTGCCGAGGTCGTCGGCCTCCACGATCGCGGGCAGCGACCCGCCCTCGCGCAGCGGCGTGACGTACCTGATCGGCGTCACGGTCTTCAGGTCCCCCGGCACAGCCGCCAACCTATCGCCACCCCACGACGGAACGAGCGCGGCGGCGAGGTCCCGAGCCCTCGCCGCCGCGCGCCTGTCCGCCGATCAGAAGGTGACGATCGGGCTCCCCGTCACCTGCTCGATGAAGAAGTTGATGAAGAAGAACCCGAAGAACAGGAAGTTCAGCACGAGGATCACGTAGTGGTACGGCCGCGGCTTGGCGGTCTTGGGCAACCTGCTGTTCAGGTACATCAGGGCGAACGGGAAGATCAGCGCGCCCAGGTTGGACATGTTCGCCGACCACGTCACCAGCGCGACCGGCAGGCCGAGGTGGAGCACGATCGAGATGACCACGGCCACCGCGATCATGAACGGCCAGTAGAACTTGCGCGGGTCGCCGTTGATGCGCGCACGCAGTCTGTCGTTGGTGTTGGCCGCGTCGGTGGTGACCCGGACCATGCCCTCGAAGATGCCGAGCTGCGTACTGAACATCACCAGTACGCCGACCGCGAGCGCGACGTAGAAGAACAGGTTGCCGTACTCGGTCTGCAGGGCCGAGGCCACGAAGGTGGGGATCTCCGCGTCGGTGGGTGTCGCGCCCTTCACGTTCACCGCGTGCTGCATGAGGATCGTGGGCAGCAGCATGCCGAGCATGGCACCGACGAAGAAGACGCCCCACATGTCGATCAGGAGCAGCTTGTACCAGCGCTTCCAGAGGCCCCGGTTCTTCTCGGTGTCGGGGAACGTGACGCCGACCGAGAGCACCTCGCTACGGCCGCCGCGGCCGCCGGCGATGAAGCCGGCGCGGTGGCCCATGCCGTACCCCTTGTCCCGGTAGTGGCCGAGTACGTACCAGTTGAGGCCGGAGGCGAGCGCGGTGAAGCCGGCGAGGCCGCCCAGCTGGGTGGCGCTCATTCCGGATGGCGGGGCCGCGGGGGTGACGAAGCCACGGATGGCCTCCCACCAGATCTCCCAGGGCACCACGATCAGGTCCACGATCAGCAGCAGGATGAGGATCGAGCCGACGATGACCCAGTTGGCCAGCTCCATCGCCCGGCTGATCTTCCGGGCGACCACGGTCAGCAGGAAGACCAGGGCGAGCAGGCCCATCGCGTACAGCCGCGGCTCCTCGATCCCGTCCGGCGGTGCCACGCCGTGGATCAGGGCGTAGATGCCCTCGCCGGCCGAGGCGGCCCAGCCTCCCGCGATGAACGCGAAGATCACCAGGAACACGGAGATCGGCAGCCAGATGGCCTTCCCCGGCGGAACCCGGGCCCAGCCCACCACGGGCGCCTCTCCGGTCGCCATCGTGTACCGGGCGATCTCCACGTTGTAGAAGGTCTGCAGCAGGGCCGAGATCAGGATGACCCAGCCCACGCCGATGAAGCCGAACTGGCCGACGGCCTGCGGGCCGAGGAGCCACTCGCCGCTTCCGATGGAGATACCGAGGACGATCAGGCTGGGCCCGACCGCGTACATGAAGAGCTCTTTGACGCCGATGCGGGGAACCCCGAAGACCTCTTCGGGGACCGGCAGGTCGGCGACCGCCAGGTCAGGGCGGCTCACTCCCAGCGGATATGTGGGAGCCGCAGTGGTGTCGGCCGTATCGGACATGCTTTGCCTCCGGCGACGGACGTCCCCCGAGATCACGATTTCACGAACAGCATGGGGCGATCACCGGTCCCCGAACAACCCCCCGAGATCACCCGAACTCCATCTGTGACCTTTGTTTTGACGGGCGTTACTCACGCGTAGGTGAAATCCCGCTGTGCGGGATGTCCGGCGCCCCGGACCGCGGCATTTCGCCTGGACGCGACGGGGTCGCCCGGTTCCCGTCGCCGGGCGGGACGTAGCATCGATCCGGGCCCAGAACCGAACCCGATTCAGTGAGGACACCCGTGAGCATGCGCGACTCCTACACCCCTCCGGCGACCGCGGTGGTGCCGGAGCGCCCGGCCGGCGCTCCCGCGCCCGGCACGGTCGTCGCCACGCACGCGCCCGACTGCTTCGTCTGCGGTACGGACGGCGCGGCGCTGGGGCTGGTCAAGACGATCGGCGACGGGGTGACGGTGCACGCGGAGTTCACCGTACGGCCCGAGCACCAGGGCGGCCCGGGCGTGCTGCACGGCGGCCTGCTGGCGAGCGCGTTCGACGAGACGCTCGGCGCGCTGCCGAACTTCGTGCTCGGCTCGATCGCGGTGACCGGGCGGCTGGAGACCGAGTACGTGCGCCCGGTGCCGGTCGGCACCACCGTGCACCTGCGCGCGGTCTGCGACGCGGTGCACGGCAGGAAGTACTACATGAGCGCCGAGGCGCGGCTCGACTCCTTGGACGGGCCGGTCGCCGGGCGGTCCCGGTCGCTGTTCATCGCGGTCGGCGTCGAGCACTACGCGCCGTACACCGAGCGCGACGACCTGGGCGGAGCGTTCCGGCGGGCCCGTACCGCCGGCGACCCGGCCTGACGCTTCTCTAGGTGAGGGCTTTGCGGAGGGCGGTGCAGGCCGGCGTCTCGGCCCGTTCGGCGAGCGGAAGCAGCGCGCCCATGCCGAAGAAGCCGTGGAAGGCGCCGTCCACCCCGGTGCACCTCTGCCGGCACGCCGGACTCGGCGAGCCGCCTCCCGTACGCCTCGCCCTCGTCCCGCAGCGGGTCGCACTCGGCGGTGATCACCAGCGCGGGCGGCAGGCCGGAGAGGCCGGCCTGCTGCCCGGCGGGGCCGGCTTCGCCATGTACGTGGCGTCCAAGGCGTTCGTCCGCACCTTCACCGAGGGCGTCGCCGCCGAGGCTCGCCCGGCGGGGGTGCGGGTGACCTGCGTGCTGCCCGGCTACGTCCGCACCGAGATGACCACGGACCTGCAGCAACGCGGGATGCCCGGGCCGGCCTGGGTGAGCCGCGAGCGGGTGGTCGGCGACGCGCTGCGGGCGCTCGCCGCGGGCCGGGCGCTCGTCGTGCCCGGGGCGCCGTACAAGGTGGTGGACGGGTTGTTGCGGGTGCTGCCGCGGGCGCTCGTCCGCGCCGGCGTCGCCCGTGCGAACGGGTGAGTTCGCCCCGCCGTCACCGGCCGCACGCTCGGCCGAATATCCTGTTGGGGACGTCCGTCTAGCCGAGAGCCATCCATGAAGACCTTCGACGCGCTGTTCGCCGAGCTGTCCCAGAAGGCGCAGACCCGGCCCGAGGGGTCGGGCACCGTCCGCGCCCTGGACGCCGGCGTCCATGCCATCGGCAAGAAGGTCGTGGAAGAGGCGGCGGAGTCGTGGATGGCCGCGGAGTACGAGTCCGACGACCGTACCGCCGAGGAGATCTCCCAGCTCCTCTACCACGTGCAGGTCCTCATGATCGCCAAGGGCATCGACCTGGACGACGTGTACGCGCATCTGTAGCCGGCCTCGAGCCGGCCGCGCCGCGCCGTCACGTCACCACCGTCATCCCTGAGGAGAGATCTCCGCATGCTGCGTATCGCCGTTCCGAACAAGGGCGCGCTGGCCGAGCCCGCCGCCGAGATGCTGCGCGAGGCGGGCTACCGCCAGCGCAAGGATCCGCGCGAGCTGGTGCTCGCCGACCCCGACAACGCCGCCGAGTTCTTCTTCCTGCGCCCCCGCGACATCGCCACGTACGTCGGGGAGGGCACGCTCGACGTGGGCATCACCGGGCGGGACATGCTGCTCGACTCCGGCGCCCCCGCGGAGGAGACGCTGCCGCTCGGGTTCGGCGGGTCCACCTTCCGGTTCGCCGCCAAGGAGGGCTCCGGCCTGTCCGTCGACCGGCTCGGCGGGCTGCGCGTGGCGACCGCGTACGCCGGCCTGCTCGGCAAGTATCTCGCCGACCGGGGGCTGGACACCCGGGTGATCCAGCTGGACGGCGCGGTGGAGACCGCGATCCGGCTCGGCGTGGCGGACGTGATCGCGGACGTGGTGTCCACCGGCACCACGCTGCGCAACGCGGGGCTGGAGATCTTCGGCGAGCCCATCCTGCAGTCCGAGGCCGTGCTCATCAAGCGCGCCGACGCGCCGGATCCCGAAGGGTTCGACCAGCTCACCCGGCGGGTGCGCGGGGTGATGGTGGCGCGCGACTACGTGATGATGGACTACGACATCCGCGCCGAGCAGCTGGAGGCGGCGGGGGCGCTCACCCCCGGCATCGAGGGGCCGACCGTGTCCCCGCTGCACCGCGAGGGCTGGGTCGCCGTCCGGGCCATGGTGCCGCGCCGCGACGCCCAGCGGATCATGGATGACCTCTGGGAGATCGGCGCCCGCGCCATCCTCGTCACCGACATCTACGCGTGCCGGCTCTGACGGCTCACGGGGCGTGCCGGGCGCGGAGGAAGGCGGCGACCCGGTCCTGCCAGGCGCGCGCCGACTCTAGTACGGCGGTCATCTCGTGCGAGCCGTGCACGTGACCGGCCCACCGCGTGACCTCGGCCGGCACTCCGGCCTGTTCCAGCCGCTCGCCGTACGCCTCGCCCTCGTCGCGGAGGACGTCGTACTCGGCGGTCATGATCAGTGCCGGCGGCAGGCCGGCCAGGGAGTCGGCGAGCAGCGGTGAGGCGTACGGGTCCCGGCGCTGGTCGGGATCGCAGTACCGTCCGATGTCGCGCGCCAGGTCGTCCCGGCTCAGCACGTACCCCTCGGCGAACTCCCGCACCGACGGCCGGCTCATCGTGAGGTCGAGCACGGGGATGTCCAGGGCCTGTGCACGCAGGGCCGGGCCGCCACGGTCGCGCGCCATCAGCGCCGTGGCGGCCGCCAGGTTCGCGCCGGAGGAGTCACCGCCGATGGACAGCCGGGCCGCGTCGACGCCGAGCCCGCCGGCGTGCGCGTCGAGCCAGCGCAGCGCCGCGTAGCAGTCGTGCAGCGGGACCGGGAAGCGGTGTTCCGGCGCGAGGCGGTGGGCGACGGAGACCACCACGCAGCCGGCGGACGCGGCCAGCCGGGCGCAGAGCGTGTCACGGTGGTCGAGCTTGCCGAGCCACCAGCCGCCGCCGTGGATGTAGACGTGGCCGGGCAGCGGGCCGGGCAGGTCCGGGGTGTAGCTGCGGACCGTGATCGTCCCGCCGTCCACCTTGGCCTCGTGGTCCGCGCGGGCGACCGGCGGTGCGGGCTGGGCCACCGCTCCGGCGCGCCGGTCCATGCCGCGGTGGATGAACGCGCGGCGCTCGGCCACGGGGGTGTCCGCGTCCGGCAGGTGGGCCCGGGCGCCGTTGATCTGGTCGATCATGGTGACGAGCTCCGGTAGCAGAGGCATCCGACGGCCCTCCGGCTGGCGTGGTTACAGTGACTGAAGCAATTGCTACAGTCACTGTAAGGCGGAGGTGGAGAATGGTCGAGACCCCTGCGTCCGGTGCCCCTGCGGGCGGGCCCCGTGTGGCCGGGGCGCGTGCGGAGCGGAAGCGGCTGACGCGGCGGCGGATCGCCGAGGTCGCGTTCGGCCTGTTCGCCCGCGACGGCTTCGACGCGGTCACAGTCGCCGACGTGGCGCGTGCCGCCGGGGTGACCGAGAAGACGGTCTTCAACCACTTCGCCACCAAGGAGGATCTCGTCTACAGCGAGGACGAGGGCTTCGAGAAGGCGCTGCTGGACCACGTCCGAGCGCGGCCGGCGGGGGAGTCGGCCGTCGCCGCCGCCGAGCGGTTCTTCCTCGCCCGCTACCGGCGCGTGGAGATCGCCTCCGGGGCCCGGCACCGGGCCCGTACCTTCGCCGTCATGGTGACGGCGAGCCCGTCGCTCCAAGCCCGTGAGCGGCAGATCCATACCCGCTACGCGGAAGCCCTGGGCGCGTCGATCGCCTCCGAGCAGCGGGCCGCGCCCGGCGACATCCGCCCTCGTCTTGCCGCCGAAGCGGTCATCGCCGTACATCGCGAGGCGATCGCCGGACTGCGCGACGCGATCCTCTCCGGCGTGCCCGGCGATGAGCTCGCGCCCCGGCTCCTCGGCACGGCGCGCCAGGGCTTCGCCCTGCTGACCGCCGGCCTGGCCGACTACGCCCCCGGCCCTCCCTGACCGGTGGCC
>WHSL01000148.1 GCA_009380095.1 Streptosporangiales bacterium
ACCCCGGCGGCAAGGCCAGCGAGAAGGTCATGGAGCTGCCGGAGAAGGCGCGCAACGCGGTCTCCGAGGAGGGCCGGGCGCCGTTCTACCAATGGATCTCGCGCGAGCTGATCGACTACGTGCCGCACGTGATGCCGATCTGCATGCAGGACCGGATCGAGGGGTTCCGCGACGGCGTCTCCGGCCTGTGGGTCTATCCGGGTGGCGGCCGTGACCACCGGGGGGATCGCGGTGAGCAGGGGCTGACCGAATCTTCCGAATTCGGTTCTGCCCCGGCCATTGACGTCACCGTATGGACACCTCCAGGATGCAACCACGTACAGAGGTACCTATATGCGTACTCTCTTCTCCCTTTCCGCCCCGGAGGTTGTCCGCCCATGGACGTCCGCGCCAGAAGTGCCATCGCCCTCGCCGTCTCCGCCGCCCTCGTCTCCGCCTGCGGGGGTGGCGGGGGCGGCGCCAAGGGCCCGGAGGCCGGCGGCACCGTCAAGAACGTGCCGGTGGCCGCCGGCTTCGACAAGAACGCCGAGTTCTCGTGGGGCTACACGATCGAGGTCACCAGCTTCGACCCGCACCGCGGGAGCTCGGGCTTCGACCAGAACTGGCTGTTCCCGGTGTACGACCGGCTCGTCTACTCCTCGCCGGACGGCACCCTCAAGCCGATGCTCGCCACCTCCTGGGAGGTCGGCAACGGCGGTGACGAGCTGACCCTGACGCTGCGCGACGGGGTCACCTTCCACGACGGCACGCCGCTCGACGCCACCGCGGTGAAGACCAGCCTGGACCGCGCCCGCGACGACGAGAGCGTGGTCAAGAGCGAGCTCACCTCGGTGAAGAGCGTCGAGGTGGTGGACGAGAAGACGGTACGGCTGAAGCTGTCCGGCGGGGCCGGTGCCTTGCTCGGCTCGCTGGCGGACCGCGCGGGCATGATCATCAGCCCGGCGGCCATCAAAAAGGGCAAGCTGGACAGCGAGCCCGTCGGGGCGGGCGCGTACACGGTGCTGGAGAACAAGCCGGGCGACCGCGTGCGCTACGGGAAGTACGACAAGTACTGGGACCCGAGCGTGCAACGCGCCGCCACGATGACGTTCCGCGTGATGAGCGACGACCAGACCCGGCTCAACGCGCTGCAGACCGGCGAGCTGACGATGGCGCTGATCCGGCAGAACCAGGTGCAGCCCGCCAAGCAGATGGGCCTCAACGTGCTCTCCGGCGAGGGGCCGACGTTCTACGCGTTCTCCGTGAACAGCTCGCGCAAGCCGTTCAACGACCCCAAGGTGCGGCTCGCGCTCAACCTCGCGATGGACCGCAAGGCGATCGGCGAGGGCCTGCTCGAGGGCTTCTGTACGCCGCAGATCCAGCCCTGGCCGTCCACGAGCTGGGCGTACGACAAGAAGCTCGGAAACGGCCTGGACAAGTGGCCGCACGACCCCGCGCGCGCCAAGAAGCTGCTCGCCGAGGCCGGCTACCCCAACGGCTTCACGTTCACCTCGTTCGCCGCCAACATCACCGGCTACCAGGCGGTCGCCGAGGCGGTGCAGGCGCAGTTCGCCAAGGTGGGCGTGACGATGAAGCTCAAGGTCGTGGACCCGGGCCAGATGGCCAAGCAGTACAACATCGAGAAGTCCGCGGACGCGTCGGTCTTCGGCTACTCGCCAACGCCGGACCCGCAGGGCGTGCTGGACCGCGTGCTGCTGCCGAACGCCACCGGCAACCCGGGCGGCAAGGCGCCGGAGCGGCTCGTCGAGCTGTCGGACAAGGCTCGCGACGCGGTGTCGGAGCAGGAGCGCGCGCCGCAATACCACCAGATCATGGCGCAGCTGGTGGAGGAGGTGCCGCACGCGGTGCCGATCTGCATGCAGCACCGGACGGAGGCCTTCCGCGACGGCGTCTCGGGGCTGTCCATCTATCCCGGCGGGGGCCGGGACTACCGCGGCGTGGCCGTCGGCAAGGCGAACTGAACTTCGTTCTCGGCAACCGTTGACACCCGGACGACGGGACCCTCAGGATATGTATTCACGTACTAAAATACAGATATACGTACGCCCCGCCTCGCGACCTCGCCCCCGGAGGCTGCCCGTGGCTCATCCCATCCGTAGCGCGCTGGCCATCGCCGTGTCCGCCGCCCTCGTCGCCGCCTGCGGAGGCGGTGGCGGTGGCGGTGGCGGTGGCGGAGGCAAGGGCCCCAAGGCCGACGGCACGGTGAAGAACGTGCCGCTGGCCTCCGGCTTCGACAAGGACGGCGAGTTCTCCTGGGGCTACACGATCGAGGCGTCCAGCCTCGACCCGCACCGCGGGACCTCCGGGTTCGACCAGAACTGGCTGTTCCCGGTGTACGACCGGCTCGTCTACGCCGCGCCCGACGGCATCCTCAAGCCGATGCTCGCGACCTCCTGGGAGGCGGCCGAGGACGGCGGGTCGGTGACGCTGAAGCTGCGCGAGGGCGTGACGTTCCACGACGGCACGCCGATGGACGCGGCCGCGGTCAAGACCAGCCTGGACCGGGCGCGGGACGACGAGAGCGTGGTCAAGAGCGACCTGGCGACGATCCAGGACGTCACGGTCGCCGACGACCACACCGTACGGCTCGCGCTGTCCGGCGGCGCGGGGGCGATCCTCGGCGCGCTGGCCGACCGTGCGGGCATGATCATCAGCCCGGCCGCGATCAAGAAGGGCGGGCTGGACACCCACCCGGTCGGCGCGGGGCCGTACACGATGGTCGACCACAAGCAGGGCGACCGGGTCGACTACGGCCGGTACGGCAGGTACTGGGACCCGAGCGTGCAGCGCGTGGCGAAGATGACGTTCCGGGTGATGAGCGACGACCAGACCCGGCTCAACGCGCTGCAGGCCGGGGAGCTGTCCATGGCGCTGATCCGGCAGAACCAGGTGGAGCCGGCGCAGCGGATGGGGCTGAACGTGCTGGCCGGGGAGAGCCCGACCTTCTACGCGTTCACCGTCAACAACGCCCGCAAGCCGTTCGGCGACCGGAAGGTACGGCTGGCGCTCAACCTCGCGATCGACCGCAAGGCCATCGGCGAGGGCCTGCTGGACGGGTTCTGCACCCCGCAGATCCAGCCCTGGCCGTCGACCAGCTGGGCGTACGACGAGAAGCTCGGCGCCGGCCTGGACAAGTGGCCGCACGACCCCGCGCGGGCCAAAAAGCTGCTGGCCGAGGCCGGGTACCCGAAGGGCTTCACGTTCACCGCGCTGACCTCCCAGACCACCGGGATCGCGGCGGTCGCGGAGGCCGTACAGGCGCAGTTCGCCAAGGTCGGCGTGACCATGAAGATCAAGCTCGTCGACGCCTCCCAGAAGACCCGGATGTTCGACGTCGAGAAGTCGGCGGACGCGGCGCTGATCAGCTACTCGCCCACCCCGGACCCGCAGGGCGTACTCGACCGCCAGCTGCTCCCCGGCGCCGCCGGCAACCCCGGCCGCAAGGCGAGCGACGAGGTGGTGAGGCTGGCCGGCGAGGCCGGTGACGCGCTGGACCCGGACGACCGCGCGCCGGTCTTCCACAAGATCATGGCCGAGCTCATCGACTACGTGCCGCACTCGGTGCCGATCTGCATGCAGCAGCGCACTGAGGCGTTCCGCGACGGCGTCTCCGGCCTCGCGGTCAACCCGGCCGGGTCCCGCGACTTCCGCGGCGTCGCCGTGACGAAGGGCGGCTGAGCCATGGCCGGATACGCCGTCCGCCGGCTGCTCACCGCGGTGCCGCTGCTCGCGCTGATCGGCTTCGGCGCGTTCATGCTCACGTTCATGATCCCCGGGGACGTGGCGGCGACGATCGCGGGGGAGAGCGCCACCCCGCAGCGGATCGAGGAGGTGCGCCGCCAGCTCGGCCTCGACGACTCCGCGCTCACCCAGTTCGGGCGCTGGGCCGGAGGCGTGCTCCAGGGCGACCTCGGCACCTCGATGATCCACCGCATCGCGGTCACCCAGATGATCGGGGAGCGGCTCGGCGTGACGGTCTCGCTCGTCGCGTTCGGCCTGCTCATCGCGGTGCTGGTGGGTGTGCCCGCCGGGCTCGTGGCGGGCCTGCGCCCCGGCCGCTGGACCGACCGCCTGGTCACCGTGCTCACCACGCTCGGCCTCGCGGTGCCGGCGTTCTGGCTGGCCACCATCCTGATCATCGTCTTCGCGATCAACCTGGGGATGCTGCCCGCCACCGGGTTCGTGCCGATCACCGAGAATCCGCTGCGCTGGCTGGAGTCGATGATCCTTCCCGGCCTGGCGATCGGCGCGGCGTCCGCCGCGGACGTGGCGCGGCAGAGCCGGTCGGCGGTCGCCGAGACCGTCGGCCGCGACCACGTACGGACCAGCCGGGCGATGGGCCTGCGGCCGCGCTCGGTGGTCGGCAGGCACGTGCTGAAGAACAGCGGCATCCCGATCGTCACCGTGGCCAGCCTGCAGGTGGAACGGTTGCTCGGGGCGGCGGTGGTGGTCGAGCTGATGTTCGCCATGCCGGGCCTCGGCCAGCTCACCGTGAGCGCCGTACGGGCCCGCGACATCCCCACCATCCAGGGCGTGGTGCTGACCATCGCGGTCGTGGTGATCCTGGTGAACCTGCTGGTGGACCTGTCGTACGCCTGGTTCAACCCCCGTCTGCGGAAGAGGTGAGCCGACGATGACCACCGCCACCGCGGCCGAGCCGGAACTCGTCTCCGGCCCCACCGCCGGCCCGTTCCGCCGGTTCACCCGGCGCCTGGTGCGCCAGCCGCTGGCCTTCGGGTCGCTGCTCGTCATCGTGCTGCTGGTGATCACGGCGCTGGCGGCGCCGCTGCTGGCGCCGATGGACCCGAACGCCACCGACCTCGTCGCGCGCAACCAGCCGCCCGGCGGCGGGCACCTGCTCGGCACCGACGACCTGGGCCGCGACCTGCTCAGCCGGCTCATCTACGGCACCCGGATCACGCTGATGGCGCCGCTCATCGCGGTCGGCGTGGGGGCGTTGATCGGCGTGCCCGCCGGGCTGATCGCCGGGTTCTGGGGCCGCACCCCGGACTGGCTGCTCAGCCGGCTCGCCGACGCCATGCTCTCGCTGCCCTCGCTGGTGCTGGCGATGGCGATCGTGGCCGCCCGCGGGCCGTCCACGGTGAACGCCATGACGGCCGTCGGGCTGGCGTTCTCGCCGCGCATCTTCCGGGTGGTGCGCGGGGCCACGATGTCCGTACGGCACGAGGTGTTCATCGACGCCTCGCGGGCCATCGGCTGCACCACCAAGCGGCTGATCGCCGTGCACGTGCTGCCCAACGTGGCGGCGCCGCTGATCGTCCAGGCCACCGTGCTGCTCGGCTTCGGCGTGCTCGCCGAGGCCGGCCTGTCCTTCCTCGGCGTCGGCGTGCAGCCGCCCGAGGCCAGCTGGGGCGTGCTGCTGCGGCGCGGCTTCGACAACCTCTACATGGCCCCCTTCCAGTCCATCCCGTCCGGTCTCGCCATCACCGTGCTGATCCTGGCGTTCCAGTTCCTCGGGGACGGCATGCGGGACTCCCTCGGAAAGGAGCTGCGCCGTGCCTGATCCCGCCAACACCGAGCCGTCGAACGCGCCGGCGCTGACCATCGAGGGCCTGCGGATCTCCGCGGCCACCGAGCACGGCCGGGTGGACGTCGTGGACGACGTGCACCTGACGCTGCGGCCGGGCCGGATCACCGGCCTGGCCGGGGAGTCCGGCTCCGGCAAGACCGTGACCGGGCTGGCCGTACTGCGGCTGCTGGCCGAGCCGACGCTGCGGGTCGAGTCCGGGCGGATCCTGCTCGGCGACCTCGACCTGGCCCGGCTGCCCCGGGGCGAGCTGCGCGCGCTGCGCGGGCGGCGGGTGTCCATGGTCTTCCAAGAGCCGATGACCAGCCTGGACCCGGCGTTCACGGTCGGCACGCTGATCGGCGAGGTGCTCCGCAGGCACCTCGGCATGGACCGGCGGGCCGCCCGCGAGCGCGCGGTCGAGCTGCTGGACCGGGTCGGCATCCCTGAGCCGGAGAAGCGGGTGGACTCCTTCCCGTTCCAGCTCAGCGGCGGCATGCAGCAGCGCGTGCTGATCGCGATGGCCGTCGCCTGCGGGCCGGACGTGCTGATCGCGGACGAGCCCACCACCGCGCTGGACGTGACCGTACAGGCGCAGATCCTGCGGCTGCTGCGGTCGCTCACCGACGACGGCATGGCGGTGCTGCTGGTCACCCACGACCTCGGCGTGCTCGCCGAGCACTGCGACGACCTGGTGGTGATGTACGCGGGGCAGGTGGTGGAGACCGGGCCGGTGGACGACGTGCTGGCCGCGCCCGCGCACCCGTACACGGCCGGGCTGCTGGCGGCCGTGCCGTCCACGGCGCGGCGCGTCGAGCGGCTGGCCACCATCCCCGGCACCGTGCCGCCGCCGCACCTGCTGCCCGCGGGCTGCCGGTTCGTCGCCCGCTGCCCGCACGCCGCCCCGGTCTGCGAGGAACCGGTCACCCTTGAGGACGCCGGGGGCGGACGCTCGCGGCGCTGCGCCCGGGCGGCCGAGCTCGACCTCGAAGGGGTGGGCCGATGAGCGCGGGAGCGAGCCGGACGCAGCGCGCGGAGTGGGCGCCGCCCCCGCACGGTGCGCACTCCGTGAGCAGCGCGGGGCCCGCGGAGCGCGTGAGGGAGGTGAGCGACCAATGAGCACAGCACGGGAAGTGGTGCTCCGCGCCACCGGGCTGACCAAGCGGTTCACCACCCGGCGCAACGTGCTCGGCCGGGCGGTGGAGCGGCTCACCGCGGTCGAGGACGTGAGCTTCGAGCTGCGGGCCGGCAAGACGCTGGCGCTGGTGGGGGAGTCCGGCTCGGGCAAGTCCACCACCGCCCGGCTGGTCACCGCGCTGGAGAAGCCGGACGCCGGGACGGTCGAGGTGTGCGGTACGGAGTGGACCGCGCTCGGCCGTTCCGCGCTGCGGCGCGAGCGGCGGCGGATGCAGATGGTCTTCCAGGACCCGTACGCGTCCCTGGACCCCACCAAGATGGTGGTGCACACGGTCGGCGAGCCGCTGCTCGTGCACGAGGGCGTGCGCGGCCAGGAGCGGGACCGGCGGGTCGCGGACCTGCTGGAGCGGGTCGGGCTGTCCGCCCGGCACCTGCACCGGTACCCGTACGAGTTCTCCGGCGGGCAGCGGCAGCGGATCGCGATCGCGCGGGCGCTGGCGGCCGGGCCGGACATCATCGTGGCCGACGAGGCCGTCTCCGCGCTGGACGTGTCCACCCAGGCGCAGGTGCTGAACCTGCTGCTGGACCTGCAGCGGGACAGCGGGCTGGCGTTCCTGTTCATCTCGCACGACCTCGGGGTGGTCCGGCAGGTGGCCGACCACGTCGCGGTCATGCACCGCGGGCGGCTGGTGGAGTCGGGGCCCGCGGATGAGATCTACGAGTCCCCGCGCGAGGCGTACACGAAGTCGCTGCTCGCCGCGGTGCCGGAGGTGTCGCCGTCCCGCCGGCGGGAGCGCGCGGGCCTCGTCACGGAGTCGTCGACTGGAGAGGTAGTGGGGTGACGGCGTTCGAAGGCGTCACGGTTCTCGAGCTGGGTCATGTGTACAACGGGCCGTACTGCGGCCTGCTCCTGGCCCACCTCGGTGCCGATGTGATCAAGGTGGAGCCACCGGGCGGCGAGCGCCTCCGGTACCGCTCCACCCATCAGGAGACGCATGAGTTCCTGATGATCAACTCCAACAAGCGCAGCATCGTCGTCGACATAAAGAACGACGCCGGCCGCCAGGTCTTCCTCGACCTGGCGGCCAAGGCCGACGTGATCATCGAGAACTTCGCCCCCGGCACCATGGACCGGCTCGGGCTCGGCCCGGACTCCCTGCTGGAACGCAACCCGGGGCTGGTGTACGCGACCGGCAAGGGATACGGCACCGAGGGCCCGTACGCGCACATGGCGGCGATGGACATCACCGTGCAGGCCATGTCGGGCACCATCGCCAGCACCGGGCTGCCGGACGGGCCGCCGGTCAAGGCGGGGCCGGCGTTCATCGACTTCGGCAGCGGCGCCCACCTCTTCGGCGCCATCGCGGCGGCCCTCTACCAGCGGGAGAAGACCGGCCGCGGGCAGATCGTCGAGGTGGCGATGCTGGACACGGTGTATCCGGCGCTGGCCTCCGCGCTCGGCGGGCTGCACAACGACCCGGAGCGACAGCTGCCGGAGCGGACCGGCAACCGGCACTCCGGGCTGGCCGTGGTGCCGTACAACGTGTACCGCACCGCGGACGGCTGGCTGGCGATCATCGCGCAGTCCGAGCGGCACTTCACCGGCGTGTGCAAGGTCATCGGCCGGGAGGACATGCTCACCGACCCCCGCTTCGCGGACCGGTACGCACGGATGGAGCACATCGACGACGTGGACGCGGCGGTCGAGGAGTGGACCTCCACCCAGGGCCGATGGGAGGCCGTACGGGCGCTGCAGGAGGAGGGCGTGCCGTGCGCGCCGGTGCTGACCGTACGGGAGGTGGACACCGACCCGCACCTGCTGCAGCGCGGCATGATCCGCGAGGTCGAGCACCCGGAGCGGGGGACCATCCGGGTCTCCGGCAGCCCGCTGCACCTCGGCGACTCGCCGCTGGACGACGTGGCGCTGGCCCCCACGCTCGCCGCGGACACCGACGACGTGCTCGCCGGCATCTGCGCGTACGCACCCGAGGAGATCGCCCGGCTGCGCGCGGCCGGCGCGGTCCAGTGATCCCCTTACCGACGGTGTTGCTTCAGTAATCACGGTGTTGCTTCAGTAATCACGGTGTTGCTTCAGTAATCAGGGAAGGACGGCAGATGAGTGAGGCGGCCCCACCGGCCGGCACCCCGCTGGCCGAGTACTACGCCCACATGCGGCCGCGCGTGGGCGAGCGGCACACCCGGTCGCTCGGCGTCCTGGACGCCGTGACCATCGGCAGGTACGCGCTGACCATCGGCGCCACGGACCCGGTCCACACCGACCCGGCGGCGGCCCGGGCGGCCGGGTACGCGGACGTGGTGGCGCCGCCGAACCTGCTCGCCGCGATCTTCGAGTGGGGCGTCGGCACGCCCGAGGACGAGCTGAAGCCGGACGGCACCCCGGTCCGCAACGACGACGCGGGCGCGAAGCTGCGCTCCATGGGCGCCGGCGAGCAGATGGAGATCGTCGCGGACGCCGTGGCCGGCATGGAGATCCTGGAGGAGGAGGTGCTGGACGCGGTCGTCGCCAAGGACACCCGCGGCGGCCCCTGCGTCTTCGTCAGCACGCTGCACATCTTCAAGACCCCGGACGGCGCGGTGCTGAACCGCAACCGGCGCACCGTCGTCCGGCGCAACCCGGAGGGAGTGGCATGACGGGCAGTGACAAGACAGGGCTCACCGTCGGGCAGGAGCTGCCGAAGCTCAGCCACGTGCCCACCGCCACCCAGCTCTTCCGGTACAGCGCGGTCACCTGGAACCCGCACCGGATCCACTACGAGGAGAGCTACGCCGCGACCGAGGGCCACCCCGGCCTGCTCGCGCACTCCCACCTGCGGGCGGCGCTCGCGCTGCGCTGCGTCACCGAGGGGCTGCCCGGCTGGCGGCTGGTCGCCACGGACTACCGGCTGCGCCGCCCCGCCACCCCCGGCATGACCCTGGTGTACGGGGCGCGGGTGACGGCCGTGGACGGTGACACGGCCGAGCTGGAGATCTTCGAGGAGCACCCGGCCGGCGTGCACGGCCTTGAGGGCACGGCCACCGTACGGCGTGCGGACAAGGAGGCGTCGTGATCGACTTCACCCCCACCCCCGAGCAGGCGATGCTCGTGGAGATGGTCCGCAGGTTCGTGCAGGAGGAGATCGTCCCGATCGAGCACGAACTGGACCCGGACGCGGGCCGGCTGCCGCCGGAGAAGGACAAGGAGCTGCGGGCCAAGGTCGCGCAGATGGGGCTGACCAACTGGGACGCCCCGGCCGAGGTCGGCGGTCCCGGCCTCGACGTGGTCACCCAGACGCTGCTGGCGATGGAGATGTCGCAGCACCGGGCCGGCCTCTACACCACCTGCTACGGGGTGTTCGGCGGCGCCGGGCTGGCCCACCTCTATGAGGCGAGCGACTACCTGAAGGAGCGCTACCTCTACCCGACGCTGCGCGGCGAGATGGTCGGCTGTTTCGCGCTCAGCGAGCCCTCCGGGGGGTCCGACCCGGCCCGTGCCGTGCAGACCCGGGCGGTACGGGACGGGGAGGACTGGGTGATCAACGGCTCCAAGCTGTGGATCTCCGAGGCCGCCAACGCGGACTACGCTATCCTGATCGCGCGGACCGGCGACGAGGGCCGGGACGGGCTCACCGCGTTCGTGGTGGAGACCGCCGCCGCCGGCTTCACCGTGCGGCGCGAGGTGCCGGTGCTCCGCAAGGTGCACAAGCCCACCGAGCTGACCTTCGATGACGTCCGGGTGCCGGACCGCAACCGGGTCAGCCCGGAGGGTGCCGGGTTCCGGATGGCCGCCGAACGGCTGGCGATGCGGCGGATCCCGTACGCGGCCGAGTGCGTCGGGACGGCGACCGCCGCGCACCGGATGGCGACGGAGTACGCCAAGATCCGCGAGGTCTTCGGCAAGCCGCTGGCGCAGCAGCAGGGCATCCAGTGGATGCTCGTGGACAACGAGATCGACATCCGTACGGCGCGCATGTTCGTGCTGGACGCGGCGGTCAAGGCGGACCGCGGCGAGCCGTTCCGTACCGAGGCGGCGCTGGCCAAGCTGGCCGCCTCGGAGGGAGGGTTCCGCGTGGTGGACCGGTGCGTGCAGATCCACGGGGGCCTCGGCGTGGCGGCGGACCTGCCGCTGGAGCGCTGGTTCCGGGAGATGCGGATCCGCCGCATCGGCGAGGGGCCGACCGAGGTGCAGCGCATGCTGATCGCCCGTGATCTGCTCGGCAAGCACGCCTCGGCGTCGAGGAGGAGCGCATGAGCACGGGGAGCGAGCCGTACGCAGCGCGTGGAGTGGACGCCGCCCAGCACCGGCCGCACCCCGATCCCCGTGCGGCGGCCGCGGAGCGCGTGAGGAAGGTGAGCGACCAATGAGTACTGCACGCGGCACCCGGCCGGTACGGATCGCCAACTGCTCCGGCTTCTACGGCGACCGGATGACCGGCCTCGCCGAGGCGGTCGGCGGCGGGCCGGTGGACATCGTCACCGGCGACTACCTGGCCGAGGTCACCATGCTGGTGCTGGCCAAGTCCCGGCTCAAGGACCCGTCGGCCGGGTACGCGCGCACGTTCCTGCCGCAGCTCGAGCCGGTCGCCAAGGAGATCGAGGCCCGGGGCATCAAGGTGGTGGTGAACGCGGGCGGGCTCAACCCTGCCGGGCTCGCCGCCGCAACCCGGGAGCTGCTGGACCGGCTCGGCGTGGGGCTCGCGGTCACGTACGTCGAGGGTGACGACGTGCTGCCGGCGCTGACCTCGGACGACGGGAAGATCCGGCACCTGGTGACCGGGGCGCCGGTGAGCGAGTGGCCGTACGAGCCGCTCACCGCCAACGCCTACCTCGGCGGCTTCGGCGTGGCCCGCGCGCTGGCCGGGGGCGCGGACATCGTGATCACCGGCCGCGCCGCGGACGCCTCCGTGGTCACCGGCGCCGCCGCCTGGTGGTGGGACTGGACCCCCGGCGACCTCGACGCGCTGGCCGGCGCCGTCGCGGCCGGGCACATCATCGAGTGCTCCGGGCAGGCGGCCGGCGGAAACTTCTCCGGATTCCAGACGCTGCCGGGGATGGAGAAGACCGGCTTCCCGATCGCGGAGATCTCCCGCGACGGGTCCGCGGTGATCACCAAGCACGAGGGCACCGGCGGGGCGGTCACCGTGGACACCGTGACCGCGCAGCTGCTGTACGAGATCGGCAACCCCGCGTACCTCAACTCCGACGTCACCACGCACCTCGACACGCTCCGGCTCACCCAGGCCGGGCCGGACCGGGTGGCGGTCTCCGGCGCCCGCGGCACTCCGCCGCCGTCCACCACCAAGGTGGCCGTGACCGGGATCGGCGGGTGGGCAAACAGCGCCTTCTACGTGTTCACCGGCCTGGACATCGACGCCAAGATCGACCTGTTCGAGCGGACCGTACGGATGCGCACCGCCGGCGACCCTGGGATCCACTCGGTGACGTTCACCCGGATCGGCACCGCGCAGGCCGACCCCGCGGACCAGTTCCGCGGCACCGAGCTGGTGAAGGTGGAGGCGCAGGGCACCAAGGAGGCGGCCGGCCGGCCGTTCTCCTCCATGCTGGTGGAGATGGCGCTCTGTGGATATCCGGGCAACTACCGCGTCTCGCCGCCCGGCGACGGGAGCAGCTTCGGGGTGTACTGGCCGGGGCTCATCGAGCAGGCCGACGTGCCGCACCGGGTGGTGCATGCAGATGGGCGCGTGGAGACGGTCGCCCCGCCGCCGGAGTTCGCGCCGGTCGCCGCGCCCGAGGTGAGTCCGCCGCCTCCGGCCGTTCCGGACGAGAGCCCGCTGGTCACCGCCCCGCTGGGCCGGGTCGCGTACGCCCGTTCCGGGGACAAGGGCGGCGACGCCAACGTCGGGATCTGGGCGCCGGACGCCGAGGCCTGGCCGTGGCTGCGCGCCACGCTCACCACCGAGCGGGTGCGCGAACTGCTGCCGGAGGCCGCCAAGCTGGAGATCAGCCGGTACGAGCTGGGCAACCTGAAGGCGGTCAACTTCGTGATCCACGGACTGCTGGGGGAGGGAGCGACGTCCACCACCAGGCTGGACGGCCAGGCCAAGGCGCTCGGCGAATGGGTACGGGCCCGCCAGGTTCAGGTACCGGAACGGCTGCTTCACGGGGACCGGCCCGGGGCATGACGCGACGGACCATACGATGGACGACCTCCATCATCATCCTGTGAAGTCTCTATGCCGCCACGAAGCCATCGCACGATCGACCGTGTCACGCAGATCCTGGAGATCGTCTCCGGACGGCCGGACGGCTGCACGCTGACCGAGCTCGCCCGGGAGCTTGACGCGCCCAAGAGCTCGATCCAGGGGTTCGTCAACGGCCTCGTGCACACGGGCTACCTCGACGAGCACCGGCGCCGGTACTTCCTCGGCCCGGCGCCGTACATGCTGACGTTGCGGGCCAACCGGCTCCCGGCCCGCAGCGTCAGCCATGCCGACCTGCTCGAGCTCGCCGAGGAGTCGCAGCTCAACGCCCTGCTCGCGGTGCGGGTCGGGCAGCACGTCGTGTACATCGACGAGGTCGGCGAGGGTGGCGCGATGCGCTCGATCGCCCGGTCCCGCGGGCGGCGGCCGCTCATCGAGACCGTCTCCGGGCGCGTGCTGCTCGCCTTCGCCGACGAGGAGACGCGGCACGCCCTGCTCGCCAACTACACCGACGAGGGGCAGATCCGGCGGTTCCTCAGCGAGATGCCACGGATCCTCCGCACCGGCGTGGCGATCAACGAGGAGAGCCCGCTGCACGACCTCTCCGCCATCGGCTGCGGCGTCCGCGACCGCTACGGCACCGTCGTCGCCGCCGTCACCCTCACCGGCCCCCCCAACGAACTCCTCCCCCGCCTCGACCACCTAGCCGACCTCCTTCGCCGCACCACCGAAAAATGGGCCCACTCCGCCTTCTGACCCCGGCCCGAGGTCAGCGGCCTGACCAGGCGCGGAACGCGGCGTCCACCGTTGCGGGGGCGATCGGCCCGGGCGTTCCCCAGACGGCGTGGGCGGCGTTGAGCTTGGCGGTCATCGAGGCCATGAGCTGGTGCTCGGGGTACGGAAACGGGCCGTTGGCCGCGAAGAGCCGGGCGTAGCGGACGGCGTCGACGATGGCCGACTTGACGCGTTCGTGGCTGAGATGGACGGCCAGGTCGTGCTCCCAGCCCGTGGTGTGCTCCTCGGCCATCCGGCGCTTCCACAGCGAGGTGAGCCGCTCGCGCTCCTCCGGCTGATACCCCATCTTGTGGATGTGCACGGCCAGGTCGTAGACCGGGTCTCCCCAGAGCGCGAGCTCCCAGTCCAGGAACAC
>WHSL01000142.1 GCA_009380095.1 Streptosporangiales bacterium
GCCGTGGAGCTGCTGCGGCTCGTCGGCATCCCCGCGCCGCAGGCACGGGTGCGCGACTATCCGCACCAGTTCTCCGGCGGCATGCGGCAGCGCATCCTGATCGCCATGGCGGTGGCGCTACGGCCCAAGCTGCTCATCGCGGACGAGCCCACGACCGCGCTCGACGTCACCGTGCAGGCGCAGATCCTCGAGCTGATCGACGGGCTGCGGCGGGAGCTGGGCATGTCCGTACTGCTCATCACACACGACCTCGGGGTGGCGGCGGAGATCGCGGACCGCATCGCGGTGATGTACGCGGGGCGGCTGGTGGAGACCGGGCCGGTCGCGTCGGTGCTCGACGGGCCCGGGCATCCGTACACCGCGGCCCTGCTGCGCTCGGTGCCGGACGCCGCCGCGCCCGGGGAGCCGCTGCACGCCATCCCGGGCGCGCCGCCGAACATGCTCGCGCCGCCGTCCGGGTGCGCGTTCCGGACCCGCTGCGACCGCGCCACCTCGCTGTGCGCGGAGTCGCGGCCGGAACTGCTGACCCACGACCTTGGCGCGGGCCGCCTCGCCGCCTGCCACCACACCGGGGAGCCGGCCGATGCCGCGCACTGACCCGCCCACACCCGCACCCGAGCCGGCCGCTTCCAGGCGGCTCGCGCCCGAGGGGCCCGTGTCCGGGCGGTCCGCGTCCGAGGGGGCCGTGTCCGGGCGGTCAGCGTCCGAGGGGGCCGTGTCCGGGCGGTCAGCGTCCGAGGAGGGCGCGTTCGAGCGGTCCGCGTCCGAGGGGGCTGCGGAAAGTCCACGCTGGCCCGGATGCTGGTCGGGCTGGAGCGGCCGGACGAGGGCCGGGTGCTCTTCGACGGCCAGGACGTGTCCCGCTCGCACGGCGCCGCCCGCAAGCGGCTGCGCCGGTCCGTCCAGATGGTCTTCCAAGACCCGCTGACCTCGCTGAACCCGCGCCTCACCGTGCTCGACCTGGTCGCCGAGCCGCTCGACGTCCACGGCCTGGCCCGCGGCGCCGCCCGCCGCGACCGGGTCGCCGAGCTACTGGAACTGGTCGGGCTCTCGCCGGAGATGATGCGCCGGTTCCCGCACGAGTTCTCCGGCGGACAGCGGCAGCGCATCGGCATCGCCCGCGCACTGGCCACCGAGCCGTCCGTGATCGTCTGCGACGAGCCGGTCTCCGCGCTCGACGTCTCCGTCCAGGCCCAAGTGGTGAACCTCCTCGCCGAACTGCAGGAACGCCTCGGCATCGGACTCATCTTCATCGCCCACGACCTCGCCGTGGTCCGCCACGTCTCCCACCGCGTCGCGGTCATGTACCTGGGCCGGCTCGCCGAATTAGGCGACGCGGCGACGGTCTACGAGACCCCCGGCCACCCCTACACCGAGGCCCTGCTCTCCGCCGCCCCGATCCGCCACCCCCGCGAACGCGGCCGTGAACGTGTAGTCCTCCAAGGCGACCCACCCAGCCCGGTCTCACCACCCCCAGGCCGCCGCTTCCACACCCGCTGCCGCTACGCCCAGGACATCTGCTCCACCCAAACCCCGCCCCTGGAACCGCACACCGGCAACCGCACGGTCGCCTGCCACTTCCCCCTCACCCCCCGCCCCTGACCCCGCTCGCCCCGGGGAGCGATCCCCTCCTCCCCGAGGCGAGCGGCCACCACTGCGCCTACGCCCTCGCCGGCCGGACTGGATCTCAGCCCGCGCAGGGCTGCGTTAGCTGAGGTCGGCCAGTTTGCGGAGTAGGAGGTTGGTCTGCTGTTCCATCAACCCAGCCCGCTCCCGACTAAGGTCGTCGAACCTTCCGTGGGCGGCAGCGTTGCGGAGCCCAGTAGACCGATCGGCCTCCAGACCTCTCGCCTCCACGATCCCCCGTAGCGCGATCTCCAGGGCGGCACCGGCCAGCACGATCACGCCCGCAGGGTGAGTCTGCCGGTCTTCCTGCCGGCGGCGTACCTGACCCATCACGTCCGTACTGGCCGCCTCCTTGATTGTCGTAGAGCTGATTCGCGCGCTCGGTCCAGGAGCTGTCGTGGCCGGCGTACATGCGGAAGAACTCCAAAGCGGATGTCGCTCCCGGCTTCTAGAACAGGGAGCCATAGCCCGCAGCAAGCGACCAGCCGGGCTGACGAGACATACGGGGCCAGTAACAGCTCTACGTGAACGAAGAGACGTGCGAAGCCCTCTCCTGGTTGTCAACGGCCTGACGGCCCCCTCGCCCAGCCTCAGCCGGCCTACGTCATCGATGGACGAAGCCAGCACCCCTCAGATCCTCATCAACGGCAGGGAGACGTCCTCTCCTGCCACGTCACTCTCGATTACGGGGGGCAGACGGGGATCACCGGAAGGCGCTTGTCGGGGCCGGCGAAGTCCTCGGGATTCCGCTTGAGTAGCGGAAGCCCGTTGGCCAGTGCGACGGAGGCGATCAGGAGATCCGCCCGCGGCGAGCTCCGCCATTGTGATCACGCTGACCGCAGGCCGCAGTTCGGCCGCATCGGTGCCGATGGCAGCGGTCATCTCGTCGTCGGTGATCTTGTCCAGGTCAACGACGACCGAGGTGTCGAGCAGGGCGGGATAGGTCTCTGTCAGCGCTCGTCACCGAGCAGGTGGTTCTGGTCGATGCCAGCATCCACGTCGTCCTGGAAGCGCCGGAAGTCCATGGCGGGTAGGCGGTCCGCGCTGTCCTTTAGCTCGTGCCAGGGCACGAAGGTGCGGCGGCCGCCGCTCTCGACCAGGCGGAGCGCATAGGCATGGAGCTCCCGCACCTGGCCGGGGGTAAGCCGATCCACCAGCCGATGCAGTTCCTCAGGTTCCGGTACCGCGCTCACGTTCCGTAGCCTGCCGCCAGCGGTGCGGCGCACAATCGGGTTTTAGCTCCTGGCGGGGGTGTAGCCGATGGCGCCGAGCCACATGCGGGTGAGGGTGGATTTGGCGAGTTCTTCGTCGAAGGCTTCGCCCATGGCGAGCCAGTGGTAGGCGAAGTTGGCGACCATGGAGGTGAGGGCGCCGGCGGCGACGCGGGGGTCGAGGTCGCGGGGGACGAGGCCTTCGCGCTGGAGGCGGCGGATGCTGGCGGCGATGCGTTCGATATGGCGGCGCCGGCCGAGTACGCGGCGCTCGCCGACCTCGGGGTCGATCGTGGCCATCTGCTCCATCAGCATGAGCATCCGGTGGTTCTTCCGGTACACGTCGAGGAACCGCCGGTTGGACAGGTCGAGGCGGCGGACGAAGTCCGAGGGGTCGCGGTCGCCGCGCTCGCCGAGCGGCACCGTCACCGCGTCCTGGATCTCCGCGCTCACCTCCGCGATCACGCCGCGGAAGACCTGCAGCTTGGAGTCGAAGTAGGTGTAGAACGTGCCGTGGCTTACGCCGGCCGCGGTGACGATGTCGGCCACCCGGGCGTCCAAGTACCCATCGCGCTCGAACACCGTACGCGCCGCGGCGAGCAGCAGCGCGCGAGTGCGGCGGCCCCGCTCGGTGCCGCCCTGCCCGTACTGCTCGCGCCGGGCCTTCGCGGTGCCCAGAGTGGATTTCGACATCGGTATCGAAATCTACCCGATGAAGCCCCTAGCGTCCCTGGAACTTGGGGGTCCGCTTCTCCAGGAAGGCGGACATCGCCTCCTGCGAGTCGTGCGTGGTCTGCACGACCGCCATGTGCGAGGAGATCAGGTCCAGCGCGGTGCGCAGGTCGGCCCGGGCCGACTGGTAAACGGCCCGCTTGATCATCTGTACGTTCACCGGCGGCGCGTCGGCCAGCCGCTTCGCGAACGCGAACGCCCGGTCCACGAAGCCCTCGTCCTCGTAGACGTGGCTGACGATGCCGTACCGCTCCGCCTCCTCGGCGCCGATGAAGTCGCCGGTCCACAGCAGCTCCAGCGCCCGCGCCGTGCCGACGAGACGCGGCAGGTAGTACGCCCCGCCGTCGCCCGGGACCAGGCCGACCTTGATGTAGCCCTCAGAGAAGCGGGCCGACCGCGAGGCGAGCCGGATGTCGCACATCAGCGCCATGTCCATGCCGGCGCCCACCGCCACCCCGTCCACCGCGGCGATGACCGGCTTGTCCAGGTCCTCCAGCGCGTACGCGATGCGGTGGATGTGGTCGGTGAGCACGCCCTTGCGGGCCAGCGGCGAGGGGTCGTTCTGGTTGAACCCGGACAGGTCCACCCCGGAGCAGAACGCGCCGCCGGCGCCGGTCAGCAGGATCGCCCGTACGGAGTCGTCGGTGCGGGCATCGACCAGCACCGAGGCCCACTTGTCGATCATCTCCATGGTGAAGGCGTTCTTCCGCGCGGGGCGGTTCAGCAGGATCGTCCCCACGCCCTGGTCGACGGTGTACTCCAGGTCGGCCATGGCCATCCCTTCTCGCGCTGGCGGTACCCCGGCGGGCCGGGTGGCTCGATCATGCCACCCGCCCTTGTGGCCGAATCGAGCGAGGGCCTAAATTCGATACCGATGTCGAAAACCGAGGAGCGTCCATGCGGTTCCCGCCCACCACGTTGACACCAGCGGAGCTCGAGCTGCGGGAGGAGGTCAGAGCGTTCCTCGCCGCCGAGCTCGGCGACCAGGCCGGCCGCGGCGTCGGCGTGGCCGGCCCGCACAACCCGGAGTTCAGCCGGAAGCTGGCGAAGAAGGGCTGGGTCGGCCTGTCCATCCCGAAGGAGTACGGCGGCGGCGGCCGTACCGCCGTGGAGCGGTTCGTGGTGGTCGAGGAGCTGCTCGCGGCCCGCGCCCCGGTCGGCGCGCACTGGGTGGCGGACCGGCAGTCCGCCCCCGCCATCCTCAAGTTCGGCACCGAGGAGCAGCGGCGCCGCTTCCTGCCCGCCATCGCCGCGGGCGAGTGCTTCTTCGCGATCGGCATGAGCGAGCCGGACGCCGGCTCCGACCTCGCGTCCGTACGCACCCAGGCCGTACGGGACGGGGACGGCTGGCGGCTCTCCGGCACCAAGGTGTGGACCTCCGGCGCCCATCTGAACCACTTCTTCGCCGTGCTGTGCCGCACCTCCCCGGCGGACGGCGACCGGCACCAGGGCCTCAGCCAGCTCCTCGTGGACCTGCACTCACCCGGCCTGTCGATCAACCCGATCATCACGCTGGACGGCGGGCACAGCTTCAACGAGATCGTCTTCGACGACGTGTACGTGCCCGGCGAGATGCTGCTCGGCGCGGAGGGCCAGGGCTGGCGCCAGGTCACCTCCGAGCTGGCGTACGAGCGCTCCGGGCCGGACCGGTTCCTCTCCACGTTCGGGCTGTTCCGCACGTTCGTCGAGGTCTGTGGCGGGCGGGAGTCCGACTCGGTGAAGGCGGCGATCGGCCGGATCACCGCGCGGTACCGCACGCTGCACGGCCTCACGCTCTCCGTCGCCCGCATGATCGACCAGGGCGGCGCCCCGGCGGCCGAGGCGGCGCTGGCCAAGGATCTCGGCACCAACTTCGAAAAGGAGGTGGCGGAGGTCGTACGGGAGCTGGCCGGGCTGCCGCCGGACCCGGACGCCACCGACCCGCTCGGCGCCGCGCTCGCGGCCGCCATCCCCATGCTGCCCAGCATCACGATCCGCGGCGGCACCACCGAGATCCTGCGTTCCGTCGCCGCGAGGGAGCTGACCCGGTGACCGACACCGCCAACACGCACTCCGGCGCCCTCGGCGTCGACCCGATGCTGACCGACGCGGTCAACCAGATCCTCGGCGACCTCGCGACCTCCGAGGCGGTCCGCGAGGCGGAGGCCGGGGACGGCTTCGGCCGCCCGCTGTGGGACGCCCTCGCCGAGTCCGGCCTCACCGGCGTCGGCATCGACGAGGAGGCCGGCGGCTCCGGCGGCACGATCGCCGACGCGGCCGAGCTCGTGCTCCAGGCCGCCCGGTACGCCGCCCCGGTGCCGTTGGCCGAGACCGTGCTGCTCGCCGGGCCCGCGCTGGCCGCCGCCGGGCTCGCCGTCCCGGAGGGCCCCCTGACCGTGGTTTCGGAGCCCGGCGCGCTACGGGCGACACACGACGGGGACGGCTGGACCGTCACCGGCGAGGCCGCCTTCGTCCCGTATGCCCGCATCGCGGGCCACATCGTCGCGCTCGCCGCCGCGGGCGGTGCCAAAGCCGCGGGCGGTGCCAAAGCCGCGGGCGGTGCCACTGCCGCGGGCGGTGCCACTGCCGCAGGCGGTGCCACTGCCGCAGGCGCGGGTGGCCTGGTCTTGGTGGTGCTGCCCGCCGTCGAGCTGACGATCACCCCGGGGAGCAACTTCGCCGGAGAGCCGCGCGACACGGTGACCGCCGGCGGCGTACGCGCCACGGCCGCCGCGCCCGCCCCCGAGGGCTGGGACGCCAAGGGCTGGCGGCTGCGCGGGGCGCTGGCCCGGTCGGTCCAGCTGGCCGGCGCCCTGGACCGCGTCCTGGAGATGACCGTCACGCACGCCAAGACGCGCGTGCAGTTCGGCAAGCCGATCGTACGGTTCCAGGCGGTCGGCCAGCTCGTCGCGCAGCTCGGCGAGCAGGTGGCCGCGGCCCGGATGGCGGCGGAGACCGGCGTGCTCGCGACGGCGGCCGGGCGGCCGGACGAGGACGTGCCGATCGCCAAGATCATCACGGCGGAGGCCGCCACCAAGGGCTCGGCCATCGCCCACCAGGTGCACGCCGCCATGGGCATGACCAGGGAACACGATCTGCAGCTGTTCACCCGGCGGATGTGGAGCTGGCGCGAGGAGTCCGGCGGTGAGACGGTGTGGGCAACTGAATTCGGTTCACTGGTGGCCGAGGCCGGCCCGGGGGAGCTGTGGCCGCTGATCAGCGCCGCCAGGTGACCCCGCGAAGGGAGCAGCCATGCCGGGTGAGAAGCCGCAGGTCACAGCGCCGATAACAGCACCGGTCAGCGCGGACGACGCGACCCTTGAGCGCGCGGTCGCCGACGCCGAGGTGCATCCGCTGCTGCAGACCCTCGCGCACATCACCGGCGAGGACGGGCTGCTCCCCGAACACCTCCGGCAGACCCCCGAGGGCGTGCTCGCCGACCAGGGCGGCCTGGACGGCGAGCGGCTCGAGGAGGCCCGCCGGCTGGCGCGGGACGCGCTGAAGCGTTTCCGCGACGGCGGCGGCGTCGTGACGGCGCCGCCGCCGGACCGGACCCGGCTCCGGGAGATCATGCGGTTCGCGGTGGGCGACGCGGCCGATGACGACGACCTGCTGCCGGTGCTCACCTCCGAGCTGGCGCTGGACGGCGACCCCGACGCGCCCACCTGGCGGGCCGAGGGCGAGCAGACCCGGTTCACCGTGGCCATCGTGGGCGCGGGCATGTCCGGGCTGATGGCCGCGTACCGGCTGGACCAGGCCGGCGTGCCGTACGTGATCATCGAGAAGAACGACGACGTGGGCGGCACCTGGCTGGAGAACGGCTACCCGGGCTGCCGGGTGGACGTCACCAACCACTTCTACAGCTACTCCTTCGCGAGGCTGGAGGACTGGCCGCAGTACTTCTCCACTCGCGACGTGCTGCTCGGCTACTTCCGCGCCTTCGCCGACGAGCACGGGCTGCGCGAGAACGTACGTTTCTCCACCGAGGTGCTGTCCGCGACGTTCTCCGACGCCGACGGCACCTGGTCGCTGCGAGTACGCGGCCCGGACGGCGCCGAGGACACGGTCACGGCGAACGCGGTGATCAGCGCGGTCGGGCAGCTCAACCGCCCGCGCTGGCCGGACATCGACGGCATATCCGACTTCACGGGGCCGTACTTCCACTCCGCCGAGTGGGACCACGACGTCTCGCTGGCCGGCAAGCGGGTCGTGGTGATCGGTACGGGCGCCAGCGCGTACCAGTTCATCCCGGAGATCGCCGACGAGGCGGCCGAGGTCACGGTCTTCCAGCGCACCCCGCCCTGGCTGGTCCCGACGGCCAATTACCATGACGACGTGGCCGAGGGCCTGCAGTGGCTGCTCCGGCACCTGCCGCACTTCGCCCGCTGGTACCGCTTCTGGCAGTTCGTCCGGTCCGCCGAGGGGCTGATCGGCATGGTCCGGGTGGACCCGGACTGGGAGCCCAAGGACGTCTCGGTCTCCGCGGAGAACGAGATGCTCCGGCAGATGCTCGCCGCCGCGATGGAGGCCCAGGTGGCCGACCCGGAGCTGGCCGCCAAGGTGGTGCCGCGGTACCCGCCGGCGGCCAAGCGGATGCTAAGGGACAACGGCGTGTGGCTGGCCACGCTGCAGCGCGACGACGTGCACCTGGCCACCGAGCCGATCCAGAAGGTCGTCGACACCGGTGTGATCACCCGCGACGGCACCCGGTACGAGGCCGACGTGATCATCTACGGCACCGGCTTCCAGGCCTCCCGATTCCTCACCCCGATGAAGGTGGTGGGCAGCGGCGGCGTGGACCTGCACGAGCACTGGGACGGCGACGCCCGCGCCTACCTCGGCATCACCGTGCCCGGCTTCCCGAACTTCTTCTGCGTGTACGGCCCCAACACGAACATCGTGGTCAACGGCAGCATCATCTTCTTCTCGGAGTGCGCGGTGCACTACATCCAGGAGTGCCTGAAGCTGCTGTTCGACCGCGGCGCGCGCACGCTGGAGTGCCGCCGGGACGTGCACGACGCGTTCAACGCCAAGGTGGACGCGGACAACCTGGGCATGTCCTGGGGCGCGGCGGACGTGCCCACCTGGTACAAGAACGACCGCGGCCGCGTCTCCCAGAACTGGCCCTACTCACTCGCCGAGTACTGGCACCGCACCCACGGCCCCGACCCCGCCGACTTCACGTTCACGTGACCCTCCCCACCCATCATCGGTGGGCGCTAGGTTCCCTTTCCTGATGGAACCTGACGTCGGCTCGACGACCGGCGCCAACGGGGAGCCCCGGCCTCCGGGGCGGAAGAAGTGGCTGATGATCGCGGCGGCGGGGGCCGGTGCGGCGGTGGCCGGGGCGTTCGCCGCCTGGCTCGTGCTCGGTGGCAAGACCCCGGTCACCAAGGAGGAGATGCTCACCGAGCGGCTCGCCGAGGTCACCGCGGAGATCACCGCGGTACGGTCCGGCGAGAGCGCGGCGACGGCGTCCCGCACCGAGACCTTCCGGCTGATCGACGAGGCGGGAGAATGGCGGGTGTGCCGTGGCCCGGCCGTCGACGACTGGGCTGTTGGTGGAGCGCTAGGCGGAGCGCAGGGCGGCCGGGGCCGTGGCGTCGGGGGAGGCGGTGAGCGTCACGATGTTGGAGCGCTCGCGGTGGGTGAAGGCGCGGTAGGAGACCGTGCAGCCGTGCCGCGCCGCCGCGTCGCGGAGCAGCGGGCCGTTGACCCAGTTCACCACCGATCCGTCGTACTTGCCGGGACCGCAGAAGGCGGCGGCGTAGCGGCGCGGGTCGGTGACGAACAGGTCGTGGCAGTGCACTCGCCCACGCGGGTGCAGCAACCGCAGCGTGTCCGTCAGGCTGGCCAGCGCACCGTTGCTGACCTGCATGCGGACGTCGCCCCCGGCCTCCAGCACCGGCCCGAGCGACTCGCCCGGCACCGACGGGGCCGGCTCGTAGTCGGCCAGCACGGGCAGCGGTACGTACCGCTCCTCCAGCCGCAGCGCCGCCCAGCAGTCCCGCCAGAACCGCACCGCCGCCGCGGTGTCGGAGAAGTGCCGGGGCAGCGCCTCGGCGAGCAACTCGGGGCCGGCCTTGAGCAGCCGGGCGGCCAGGCGGGGCAGGTCGCCCGGCTCGGCCCGTACGCCCCCGGCGATCCGCTCGGAGTCGCCGGCCGGTAGGTAGGCCCGGGTCTCCACCCGGTACGGGCGGCCGCCGATGCGCGCGACCTCGTCGGTGGGCAGGTTGTCGTACACGTTCGACAGGTAGACGAGGAACGCCCGGCCGCGCAGGAAGCCGAGCGTCGCGGCCGGCCGGGTGGCGTCCAGCACGAGCGTGCTGACCCGGTCCGCGTGCTCCCCGGTGGCGGCGCGGGCCTGCTCCAGCACGCGCGGCGCGTAGTCGCCCATCAGGTAGTGCAGCCGCGGGTAGTAGCGGCGCTCCCGGTCCATCGCGAGGAACGTGTCCAGCCAGGTACGGGCCTGGTTGCCGTTGCCGACGCCGAGCTCGGCCACGTACAGCGTCTCGGGCAGCTCGCCGCGCGCGGTGAGCTCGTCCCACACCGCGATCAGCTCGCCGATCAGCTCGCGCGCGCCCGCCTCGTTGCGCGCGTCGCTGCGGCCGCCGGGCAGCGCCTGCTCGTATCCGCGCCCGGTGTCCCGCTCCCACAGCGCGAGCTCCCGCCAGTACAGCGCGTTGAAGTCCCACACCGGGCCGGTGCGGCCCGGGCCCCAGTCGCCGAGCCGGACCCGCGCCGCCGGGTCGCGGTGCGCGGCCAGCGCCTCCCGGGTCGCCGCGCCCGCCACCGCGCCGTCACCGCAGCGGCGCAGGTCGACGGCCACCTCCAGGTCCTCCGGGGCGTCCGGTGCGGCGAGCACCGGGCGCAGGTCCACCGGCTGCCGGAAGTTGTTCCGGTACTGGATCCAGTCGCAGACCACCCGGACCCGCTCCAGGTCCACGCCGTCCTCGCGCAGCGCCTCCAACACCGGGCCGAGCACCGCGGCCACGTCGATCGGCTCGGGTCCGGACAGCCGGGCGGAGGGTCGGATGTCAACCAGCACGGCGGTTCACCTCCGGGGTCAGCCCGGCGCGTTCCAGCAGCTCCGGGATCTCCGATTCGCGTCCCATGGTCATCAGGTGCACGCCGGCCACGCCCGGGGTCGCACGCAGCGCGGCGATGGTCTCGGCGGCGAGCCGCCGCGCCTCCTCGGCGAACCGGTGCTCCGGTACGGACCCCAGACGCCGCACGACCGCGTCCGGTATCCGCACCCCGGGCAGCTCCTCGGCCAGGAAGCGCAGGGCGCGCGGGGAGCCGAGCGGGCCGACGCCGGCCAGCACGGCGCAGCGCTCGTGTAGGCCGCGGGCGCGCACCGCCGACATCCACGCCTCGAAGGCCCGCACGTCGAAGACGAACTGGGTCTGTACGAAGTCCGCCCCCGCCTCGGCCTTGACGGCCAGCCGCTCGGCCCGTACCTCGGGGGGACCGGCGAACGGGTCCTCGGCGGCGCCGATGAACAGGTCGGGAGCGGGGGAGACCTCGCGCCCGGACAGCAGCCGCCCGCGATCGCGCAGCCCGGCGGCGGCCCTGATCAGCGCGGGTCCGTCCAGATCGAACACCGGTGCCGCGTCCGGATCGTCGCCGGCGCCCGGCGGGTCGCCGGTGAGCAGCAGCACGTTGCGCACGCCCATCGCCGACGCCGACACCAAATCCGACTGGAGCGCGATCCGGTTGCGGTCGCGCCCGGTGAGCTGCATGACCGGTTCCGCGTCCGCCCAGAGCGCGATCAGGCTGCCCGCCCAGCTCGCGATGGACACCCGCGCGCCGGGGTTGTCCGGAAGGTTCACCGCGTCGGCGTACGGGGCCAGCGCGGCGGCCCGGCGGCTCAGCGCGCCGGGCGACGGGTCCCGTCCGGGCGTGAGCTCGGCGGTCACCACGAACCTTCCGGCGGACAGGGACTCACGCAGCATCGGGGCCTCCTGAGCCGGTCATCCGAACACGATCGTCTTGTTGCCGTGCACGATCACCCGGTCGTCGACGTGCCAGGACACCGCCCGGGCCAGCACCTCGCGCTCCACGTACCGCCCGGCCCGCTTCAGCTCGGCGGCGGAGTACCGGTGGTCCACCCGCCGTACGTCCTGCTCGATGATCGGGCCGGCGTCCAGCTCCTCGGTGACGTAGTGCGCGGTGGCGCCGATCAGCTTGACGCCGCGCCGGGCGGCCGCGCCGTACGGGTCCGCGCCCACGAACGCCGGCAGGAACGAGTGGTGGATGTTGATCGCCGGGCACGGCAGCCGGCGCAGCAGGTCACCGGAGAGGATCTGCATGTAGCGGGCCAGCACGACCGCGTCCACCTGTCCCGCGATCAGCTCCAGCTGGGCCTCCTCGGCGGCGGGCTTGGTGTCCGGGGTGACCGGGATGTGGTGGAACGGCAGCCCGTACGCGTGCGCCAGGCCCTCCAGGTCGCGGTGATTGGAGATCACCATCGCGATGTCGGCGCGCAGGTCGCCGTACCGGCGCCGCCAGATCAGCTCGGCCAGCGCGTGGTCGGCCTTGGAGACCAGCACCGCCAGCCGCTTGACCGGCGCGGCGCGGGTGATCCGCCAGTCCATCGCGTGCGCGGCGGCGAGCCCGGCGAACGCGTTCTCCAGGTCCAACAGCCGGCGCTCCAGCCCGTCCAGCACGAACTCCAGGCGGAGGAAGAAACGCCCGCCCCTGGGGTCCGTCGTGTACTGCTGCGACTCGGTGATGTTGGCGCCCCAGCGGGCGAGCAGGCCGGTCACCGCGGCGACCACGCCGGGCCGGTCGGGGCAGGAGACGAGCAGCCGCCCGGCGTCGTCCGGCGGCGTGGTGCCGGGGCCGGCCGGGTGGGCGGCGGGTCGAGGCTCGGACGGGGAGTCGACGATCACGTATGCGCCCTTCGCCGCTGTTGCAAGATCCGTCCCACTATCCGGCGCGCCGGGGCGGGGGCGAAGGTGACCGGCAACAGAGTTGGCGTTGGCCGGATTGGCGCGGGGCACAGCGCGGCCGGGCCGGCACAAGCGCGCGGGCTTGTTCTTGTGACCTGGGCACAGTCGCGGAGGGTGACCCGCGCGGAACGACCCGTACCCGCTGTGAAGGTGAATCCACTTCAATGATGTCCGGCGAGGGCGTTGCCCACGTCGCCCGCCGAACTTAGATTCCGGGTAACGGGCCTGGTCCGGGCCCGGACGGTTTCTCGTCCAGTTCGTCCCAGGGAGGCCGAACCGTGTCCGACGCCGCTGCCGTCCAGGCGCTCGCCATCCGCTCAGGCGACCGCGTACGCACCCATGCCGAGGCCCAGGAGCGGGCCGCCCGCATCGCCGCCGCGCTGAGGGAGTACGGGGTCAGCCCCGGCGACCGCGTGACCACGATGCTCCGCAACGACATCGCGTTCATCGAGACCCACGTCGGCGCCGGCCTCGCGGGCGCCATCCCCGTACCCGGCAACTGGCACTGGCGCGGCGACGACCTGCGCCACCTGCTCACCGACAGCGGCTCCAAGGTCGCGTTCGTGCACTCCGACCTGCTCGGCGCGGTGGAGGCCGTGGCGCCGGACGGCATGCGCGTCGTCGAGGTCGAGGTGCCGCCGGAGATCGCCGCCGCGTACGGGCTCACCGCCGAGCGGGCGGCGCCGAGCAAGCGGTACCCGACGCTGGAGGAGGTGATCGCGGGGCACCCGCCGATCGCGGAGCCGGCCGAGTCCCAGCTGATCGGGATGATCTACACCTCCGGCACGACCGGGTCGCCCAAGGGCATCCTGCGCGAGCGGTCCACCGCGGAGAAGACGCTGGAGATGGCGGGGATCATCCTCACCCACTTCGGCCTGGCGCCGGGCATGCGCACGCTCATCCCCGCGCCGCTCTACCACTCGGCCCCGTACGGGCACTGGTCCGTGGCGATCGCCGGCGGCTGCGACCTCACGATCATGCCGCGCTTCGACCCCGAGGAACTGCTGCGCACGGTCGAGGCGAACCGCATCGAGCACATGCAGGTCGTGCCGACGATGTTCGTACGGCTGCTCAAGCTGCCGGAGGAGGTGCGCAAGCGCTACGACATCTCCTCGCTCCGGTCCGTGGTGCACGCGGCCGCGCCCTGCCCGCCGGACGTGAAGAGCGCGATGATCGACTGGTGGGGGCCGATCATCCTCGAGTACTACGGCGGGACCGAGACCGGCGTCGTCACCGCCTGCGACAGCACCCAGTGGCTGGCGCACCCGGGCACGGTCGGGACCGCGATCCCCGGCGCCGACGTACGGATCCTCGGCGCAGACGACGCGCCGCTCGGCACCGGCGAGGTGGGGGAGATCTACCTGAAGCCGCCGTCCAGCTGGCCCGACTTCACATACCTGGGAGCCGACCAGAAGCGCCGGGACATGGAGCGCGACGGCTACCTGAGCGTCGGTGACATGGGGTATCTGGACGAGGACGGCTTCCTGTTCCTCACCGACCGGCGCAACCACATGGTGATCTCGGGTGGTGTGAACCTCTACCCCGCGGAGATCGAGAACTGCCTGATCGGCATGGACGGGGTCCGCGACGTCGCGATCTTCGGCATCCCCGACGAGGAGTTCGGCGAGGTCCTGGCCTGCCACCTCGTCGCCGACGCGGGGATCACCGAGGACGCGGTCCGCGAGTACGTCCGGTCCCACCTGGCCGGCTACAAGGTCCCCAAGGTCGTCGTCTTCGAGGAGGAACTGCCCCGGGAGGACTCCGGCAAGCTCTTCAAGCGCAAGCTCCGCGAGCCCTACTGGCGCGAGGCCGGCCGCAGCATCTAGCCTCGATCTAGAGGCAATGCCGTTCAGTTAGGGCGTGGGGCTGGTCGTCATGTGGTTGGTGCGGTCAGGATGTCGATGCTGATGGTGGCCTTGTAGTTGGTCCGGTCGATGGTGCCTTTGGCGTTGTATTTGGAGATTGCGCGTTTGACGACGC
>WHSL01000114.1 GCA_009380095.1 Streptosporangiales bacterium
CCTCCGCGTCCTCCGCGTCCTCCGCGTCCTCCGTGCGGGCGGCGCGGAGCCGGGTCACGGCGAGCGAGATCCCGGCGATGATCAGCAGGACGGCGAGCACGGTGGGGAAGAACCCCGCGCCCGGGACGTCGCCCGCATAGAAGCCGAGCCCGATGCCCTGAATCGCGACGAACGCGCCGAGGAGGGCGAGCAGGGCGCCGGCGATCACGTCGATCTCGCGGAGGGTTGGCGTTCGCATGATGGCGCGCCTTAGGAGGGGGTGAGGTTCGGTGGACGGCTGGAGCGTCGCGCCACGCGATCGTCGAGGAGGGTCATCGCGCCTCGCTTGGTCAAGATTTCGGGATATGCTTCCCGGATTACGGGAACGTTAAGTTCCAGCACGGGAGTCCGTCAAGGGGCAGGCGGTGACGCGATGACGGTGCAGTCCATCGAGCGGGCGAGCCGGATCCTGCGGTGCTTCAGCGCCACCCGGCCCGTACTGGGGATCTCCGACATCGCCCGCGAGACGGGGCTGTCCACGAGCACGACACATCGCCTCATCACCGCCATGGAGCACTGCCAGCTGGTCCGCCAGACCGAGAACCGCCGGTACGCGCTCGGGCCGCTGCTGATGCGGCTTGTCCGCAGCGGCGCCGTCTCCACCTCGCTGCGGATGGCGGCGCTGCCCGCCATGACGGCGCTGCGCGACGCCGAGGAGGAGACGGTCGGCCTGCACGAGCTGCACGCCGGCGACGTCCGCGTCGTCGTGGAGCAGGTGGAGAGCCATCACGCGCTGCGCCGTACGTACACCGAGCTGGGCATCCCGCTGCCGTTGCCGTACGGGGCGCCGGGGAAGGTGCTGACCGCCTTCCTGCCGGAGGACCGCCGGGAGGTGGTGCTGGAGCGGCCGCTGGAGGCGCTGACCCCCGCGACGGTGACCGACCTTGAGGCGCTCCGCGCCCAGCTGGAGGAGGCACGGCGCGACGGCTACGCCCTGTCGTTCGCGGAGCGGATCCCCGGGATCCACACGATCGCGGCGGCGATCTTCGATGGCGACGCGTCCGTGGTGGGGTGCATCAGCGTGACCGGGCCCGATCTGCGCATGCCGGCGGAGCGGTTGCACGCGCTGGGCCCGCGGGTACGGGACGCGGCGCGGCGGATCTCGGAGGCGTACGGGGGCCGGCGCCTACCCGGCGAGTGATCAGGCGGCCGCGCGCGGCGGGACTAGCGCCGGTCCCTCGGCAGGTACCGGCGCACGAAGGGCGGGAGGAGGACGGCGGCGACGCCGGCCACCGCCGCGAGCGCCACACACGCCGCGGCCAGCGAGAACGCCCCGGCCAGGGCGGCGACGGCGAACGGCGCGAGGGACGGCCCGAGGTCGGTGGTCAGCCGCCACGAGCCGAGGAACGGCGCCGGCGCCCGCGGGTCGGCGAGATCCGAGCCCATCGTCGCGACGACGCCCGCGCTCCAGCCGTTGGCGAGCGCCATCACCAGCGTGCTGGACAGGTACCACCACGTCGCGGCGGGCGGATCGGTCGCCAGCGCGAGCCCGAGGTGCGACAGCCCGAACGCCACCAGGGCGGGAACGGCGACCGCCAGCCTCCCCCAGCGGTCGGTCACCACTCCGCCCAGGTAGAACAGCGAGAAGTCCAGCCCCGCGGCGACGCCCACCACCAGGGCGATGGTCACCTCGTCGAGGCCGATGGCGGCGCCCACCAGGGGTACGAGCAGCCGCCGCGTGCTGCGCATCATGCCGACGACGGAGATCGTCAGGCCGAGCGTCAGCAGGACGTCCCTGCGCTCCGCGATCGTGCGGAACACCCGCGGAGTGGGCTCGGCCGCGCCGTCGTCCCGCCCGGCGCCCTCCGGGAAGCGGACCACCGCGACGACGATGGCGAGCAGGACGGCGCTCCCCACGACGGTCAGGAAGCCGCCCCGCGCGTCACCGGTGAGCTGGAAGGCGGCGGCCGCGAGGAACGGCCCGACGAACATGCCGAACCGCGTCGATCCGGCGAGGACGGACAGCGAACGGCCGCGTACCTCGACCGGGACCGCCGAGGTGACCCAGGTGTGGCGGGCCGTACCGAACACGACGGCCCCGCTGCCGATCAGCAGCACGCTGACCGTCAGCACCGGCACGGACGACGCCAGGTACGCCCCCAGGCCACCGATGCCGGTGACCGCCGTCGCCGCGAGCATGGCCGGCCGCTCCCCGAACCTGGCGACGAGCCATCCGCCCGGCAGCGCAAGCAGCAGCTGGCCGACGGTGAGCATGGCGGCCACCGTCGCAGCCACGGCGGAGGAGCCGGTCAGCGCCACGGCGGCGAGCGGGATCGCGGGGATCGCCGCGCCCTGGCCACAGCCGTGCAGCACGTTGGGGATCAGTACGGTCGGCACCAGGTCGCGCCATGGCACCCGCGGACGAGGCGTTGGGGTCACGACAGAACCGCCCGGGTCTTGGTGGAGGCTCCGGTGATCTTAAGGCGGGGCTCAGGCGTGCCGGCGGGCGGGGGTGGAGGACGCGAGGTCGGTCTCGATGGCGCGGGCGGTGGCGAGCAGGCGGGGCAGCACGTCGCGGCGGACCTCCGCGCTGGACGTACGGCCCGCGTGGGTGGAGACGTTCATCGCCGCGACCACCGCGCCGTCCCGTTCGCGCAGCGGGACGGCGACCGCGCGCAGGCCCTCCTCGAGCTCCTGGTCGACGAGAGCGTAGCCGCGCCCCCGTACGGTGTCCAGCTCGGCGCGGAGGGCGTCGGCGCTGGTCACGGTGCGGGGGGTGAGCGTGGTGAGGTCCGCCTCGCGGAGGTACTCCTCGAGCCGCGCGGGCGGGAGGCCGGCGAGGAGCACCCGGCCCATGGAGGTGGCGTGCGCGGGGAAGCGCGTGCCGACGCTGATGCCGACCGTCATGATGCGGGAGACCGGGACGCGGGCCACGTACACGATGTCGCCGCCGTCCAGCACGGAGACCGAGGTCGACTCGCGCACCTGCCGGGACAGCTCCTCCATGTGCGGCAGCGCGATCTCCGGGAGGCTGATGCTGGAGAGGTAGGAGTACCCGAGGTCGAGGACGCGCGGGGTGAGTGAGAACAGCCGCCCGTCCGTGCGTACATAGCCGAGGTCCTGCAGGGTGAGCAGGAACCGGCGCGCCGCGGCCCGGGTCAGCCCGGTGCGCCGTGCCACGTCGCTCAGCGAGAGCTGGGGGGTGTCCGCGTCGAACGCGCGGATCACCGCGAGGCCGCGTTCCAGCGACTGCACGAAGTGCGCTCCGCGTTCCTGCCGGTCGTCCATCGGCGACCCCTCGCTCACCGTCGACACCTATCCACCGCCTGATCCGTTGTTCCGGGCGCCTCCGGGACCGTCCCCGCCGTCGCTGTCCCCGTCGCCTCCAGCGCCGTCGCCTCCAGCGTCGTCCCCGCCGGCGCCGTCCCCGCCGGCCCCGCCGTCGCCGTCCCCGCTCGGCGGGACCGCGCCCGCTTTCTCCAGCTCGCGCTGGGCGACCGCGAAGGCGCGGTTCCCCGTGGGCACCCCGGCGTAGATGGAGACCTGCAGCAGGATCTCCTGAATCCGCGCCGGGTCGAGGCCGTTTCCGAGAGCGGCCCGGACGTGCATGCCGAGCTCCCCCTCGTGTTGCAGGGCCGCGAGCACGGTCAGGGTGACGATGCTGCGCTCGGCGCGGGTCAGGCCGGGCCGCTCCCAGATGTCGCCCCACGCGTAGCGGGTGATCAGGTCCTGGAAGGGCTCGGTGAACGGGGTCGTCTTCGCCTGGGCCGCGTCGACGTGCGGGTCGCCGAGCACCTCCCTGCGGATCCGCTCGCCCGTACGGGACCGTTCCCCGTCGCTCCGCGGCCGCGCGCTCATCGCTCCTCCTCCGTCACGTCATCGCCTTCCGTTCGCCGGGCCGCTGCCGTCCATGTGGGCGGTGAGCAGGGCCGCCACCTCGTCGGGGCGCTCCCAGGCGGCCAGGTGCGCGGCGTCGCCGATCACCGCGGAGCGCGCACCGGGGATGCCGGCGGCGAGCACCTGGGCGTGCTCCGGCGGGGTGGCGGGATCGTGCGCGCCGGCGATCACCAGCGTGGGCACGAGGATCTCGCCGAGGCGGGCGGTGACGTCCCAGGCGGCGATGGCGTCGCAGCAGGCGGCGTAGCCCTCGGCGGGGGTGGCGGAGATCATCTCGATGGCGTCCGCGACCACGTCCGGGCGTTCGGCCGCGTAGGCCTGGGTGAACCACCGTTCGACGACCGTGGAGGCGACCGCTCTGGCGCCGCCGGCCCGGACCGTGGCGGCCCGCTCCCGCCAGGGCTCCGGGGGGCCGAACTTCGCCGAGGTGCACATCAGGACCAGCCGTTCCAGCCGGTGCGGCGCGTTCAGCGCGAGCCACTGGCCGATAAGGCCGCCGATGGAGAGGCCCGCGAAGGAGACGCGTTCCAGGCCGAGCTCGTCGAGCAGCGCGAGGACGTCGGTGCCCAGGTCGTCGGCCGTGTACGGCCCCGGCGGCACCGGTGAGCCGCCGTGTCCGCGGTGGTCCAGGCGGACCACCCGGTAGCGGTCGCCGAACGCGGCCAGCAGCGGGTCCCACATGCGCAGCGTGCTGCCGAGCGAGCCCACGAGGACGAGCACGGGCGCCTCGGAAGGACCGTCGATCACGTGGTGCAGCCGTACGGCGGAGGTCATCGCGGACTATCCCTCACTCTCATGGGCGGTGCGCTCGCGAGCGGTGCTTTCGTAGGTGGTCAGGGCGCGGTCGACGAAGGGGCCGGCGGAGCCGAGGTAGGTGGTGGGGTCGAGGGCGGCTTCGATCTCCTGGCGGCCGATGCCGGCGCGGTCCAGGTCGGCGCGGCGGGCGGGGTCCTCCGTCAGCGCGTCGGTGAGTGGCACGCGCTCGTCGACGGCGGCGGCGCAGGCCTTCTCGACGAGGTCGTGCGCCTGGAGCCGGCCGAGCGACGGGGCGAGCAGCGTGGTCACCCGCTCGGCGAGCATGAGCCCGCCGGTCAGATCGAGGTTGGCGCGCATCCGCTCCGGGTGGACGCGCAGGCCGGAGAGCGCGTCGCGGATCCAGGCGGCCGCCGAGCCGGTCACCCGCAGTAGGTCGAGCAGCGGTTCCCACTCCGCGTGCCACGCCCCCGCCGCCCGCTGATACTCGTGCTCCGCGCTCGCGAACAGGGTCGCGGCAAGCGCCGGCGCCCGCCGCGCGCAGCCGAGCGCGGACACCGCCGCCACCGGGTTGCGCTTGTGCGGCAACGTGGAGGAGCCGCCCGGGGACGCCTCGGACACCTCCCCCACCTCGGTCTGCGCCAGCAACGTGATGTCCCGCGCCACCTTGGCGACCGCCCCGCACGCGACGGCCAGCGCCCCCGCCGCCTCGGTGATCCGGTGCCGCTCGGTGTGCCACGGCAGCACCGGCGCGGCGAGCCCCAGCTCCTCCGCGAGCAACTCCACCACCGCCGGGCCGCACTCCCCCGGAGTGGCGGACGCGGCGGGGCGGCCATTCTCCCCGGGCTGGCCGGGCGGACCTGCGGAGCGGGCGTGTTTCTCCCCAGGCGCGCCGGGCGCGCCCGCGGAGCGGGCGTGTTCTTCGAGGGAGGCGAGGGTGCCGGCGGCGCCGCCGAACTGGACGGCCGCGGCGGCAACGGTTTCGCGGACGCGGCGGCGCGCTGCGTCGAGGCCGGTCAGCCAGCCGGCCGCGGTGAGGCCGAACGTGGTGGGCAGGGCCTGCTGGAGCAGGGTCCGCCCCGCCTGCGGGGTGTCCCGGTGGGTCCGCGCCAGCCGCGCCGCAGCACGCGCGGCGTCGTCGAGGTCGCGGGCGACGACCGAGCCGGCCCGGGCGAGCACCAGCATCAGCGCCGAGTCGAGCACGTCCTGGCTGGTGGCACCGAGGTGTACCGCCCCGCGGAACTCCTCGGGTACGACGGCGGTCAGCTCCGGGACCAGCGGGATGACCGGGTTGCCACCACCTGCGGCGGCACTGCCAATCGAAGCCGCGTCGAAGCGCTCCGGCACGGCCGCGGCCGTCACCGCGGCGCCCGACCCGGCGGGCGCGAGACCGGCGCGTTCAAGCGCCCGCGCCAACCCGGCCTCCACGTCCAGCAGCGCGCGCAACAGCGCCGCGTCACCGGTCATGGCAGCGGTCTCACCATGCCCGAGGACTCCGCCGAGCAGCAGTCCCCGGCCACTCGCCGCGGCAACACCCGGCCCCGTCCCGGAGCCGCCCGCTCCGGCGCCCCCGGCCGGCGCCGCCCCGGAGCCGCCCGTCTCGGAGGGGCCGGTCCCGGAGCCGCCGGTCCCGGAGCCCCCCGCCCGGAAGTCGCCCGTCTCGGGACCGCCCGTCTCGGGGCGGCCCGGTTCAGATGGAGAAGAAGACGGTTTCATGGTCTCCCTGTACGTGCACGTCGAAGCGGTAGCCCCGGTCGGAGGGCGCCGCGACCAGCGTGGCACGCTCGGCGTCGCCGGCCAGGGAGCGCAGCACCGGGTCCGCCGCGTTGGCCTCCGCCTCGTCACCGAAGTAGATCCGGGTGACCACGCGGTTCAGCAGACCCCGCGCGAACACGCTCACCGCGATGTACGGCGCCTGCAGCTCCCCCGACGCGGACGGCAGCCGCCCCGGCCTCACCGTACGGAACGCGTACGTACCCTCCGGCGTGGTCGGCACCCGCGCGAACCCGCGGAACGCATCCCACTTGACCGCGCCCCGAGGATCGTCCGGGTGCGCGAAGCGCCCGTCCGGATCCGCCTGCCACGTCTCGATCAACGCGTCCGGCACGGCCTCCCCCGCACCGTCGTACACGGTCCCGTGCACCTCGAACGAGCCCGGCGTGCCCGCGGGCACGACGTACGGCCCGTCCTCCCAGGGCAGCCCGATGGCGTAGAACGGGCCCACGGTCTGCGACGGCGTGACGCCGAGCGGCTCAGTCATGCGGGTCCTCCGTCGGGGTCTGCTCCCGGCCGCGCAGCACGATGTCGAACCGGTAGGCCAGCGCCCACTCCGGCTCCGTACGGTCCAGGTCGAACATGGACACCATGCGGTGCCGCGCGGACTCCGGCACCGCCAGGTAGATCGGGTCCTGGTAGAACAGCGGATCGCCCGGGAAGTACATCTGCGTCACGATCCGCTGGCTGAACGCCCGGCCGAACAGCGACAGGTGGATGTGCTGCGACCGCCACGCGTTCGGGTGGTTGCGCCACGGGTACGCGCCGGGCTTGATCGTGACGTACTCGTACCGGCCCTCGGAGTCGGTGACGCATCGCCCCGCCCCGGTGAAGTTGGGGTCCAGCGGCGCCGGATGCTGGTCCCGCTCGTGCGCGTACCGGCCCGCGGAGTTGGCCTGCCAGATCTCCACGAGCGTGTCCGGTACGGCCCGCCCGTCGCTGTCCAGCACCCGCCCGTGCACGATGATCCGCTCGCCGATCGGCTCGCCGGCGTGCTGCCGGGTGAGGTCGTGGTCGAGCTCCCCGACCTTCTCGTGCCCGAACATCGGCCCGGTGATCTCGGTGAGACCGTGCGGCAGCGGCACCAGGGGCCGCTTGGGGTGCCGCAGCGCCGTGGACCCGTAGCCGGCGTAGTCCAGCGGCGGCTGGTCCTCCGGTCCCTCCCGGCGGTAGCCGATCAGGGGAATGGACATCGGGACCTCCCTCTCGATCGTGAGTCCGGTGGCTCGTCAGACCGCTAGCTCGTCAAACCGCGCAGCACGGTCAGCTCGCGTTCCGTGGGCTCGGGCTCGGTTCTGAGGTCCGGGGCCACCTTCAGATCCCAGCAGGTGGCCGCGCGGACCTCCTCGGCGGTGACGGCGGGATGCACCCGCGTCAGGGTGAGCTCGCAGGTCGCGGGGTCGGGCTCGAGCACCCCGAGGTCCGTGATCACTCGCTGCGGCCCGCCGCCACGCAGCCCGAGCCGCTCCCGGTCACCGGGCCCGGAGCCGAAGCCCACGGAGGTGACGAAGTCGACCTTCTCCACGAACGCGCGCAGCGACTGGCGGACCACGATCGTGACCTCGCGGCAGGAGGCGGCGATCTCGGGCGCGCCGCCCGCGCCCGGCAGCCGTACCTTCGGGTCCGCGTAGTCCCCGCCGATCACCGTGGTGTTGATGTTGGCGAACCTGTCCAGCTGGGCGGCGCCGAGGAAGCCCACGTCGATCCGGCCCGCCTGGAGCCAGTAGTTGAACACCTCGGGTACGGACACCACCGTGTCGGCCGTGGTGGCGAGCTCGCCGTCGCCGATGGACAGCGGCAGCGTCTCCGGCTTGGCGCCGAGCGTGCCCGACTCGTAGATCAGCACCAAGTGAGGCGCCTGGATCCGCCGGGCCAGGTTGGCGGCGGTGCTGGGCAGCCCGATGCCGACGAAGCAGACGTCGCCGTCGCGGAGCGTACGGGCGGCCGCCACCGACATCATCTCGTCGGAGGTGTAGTCGCTCATGCGGGGGTCCCTTCGGTCCGCAGGACCTCGCTGTCCAGCCAGGCGGTGAACGACTCCCTGTCCCGGCTGATCGCGTCCCACTGCTTGTAGAGCTCGTTGTCCCGCTCGTAGTAGCCGTGCGCGTACGACGGCCGCGACCCGCCGGGCGCCGTCGCCACCGCGGTCACCGCCCAGCTCGGCAGCACGATGCCGCCCGGCACCGGTTCCAGCGAGGGCACGATCTCCTCCACCGTGACCAGCGACCGCTCCGCGGCCAGCAGGGCCTCCTTCTGGATGCCGGTGATGCCCCACAGCTGGACGTTGCCCGCCTCGTCCGCGCGCTGCGCGTGGATGACGGTCACGTCCGGGTTGAGGGCGGGCACCGCGGCCAGCTCCTCCCCGGTGAACGGGCAGGTGATGGTCTTGATGGTGGGGGTCTTGCCGGGCAGGTCGGTGCCGGAGTAGCCGCGCAGCACCGCGAACGGCAGGCCGGACGCGCCGGCCACGTACCGGTTGGCCATCCCGGCGTGGCTGTGCTCCTCGATCTCCAGCGGGTGCGGCCAGCCGTTCTGTACGGCGTCGCGGAACCGGTGCAGTGATCCCACACCGGGGTTGCCGCCCCAGGAGAACACCAGCTTGGCGGCGCAGCCCGCGCCGATCAGCTGGTCGTAGACCAGGTCGGGGGTCATCCGGATGAGCGTGAGGTCCCGCTTGCCCTGCCGGATCACCTCCTGCCCGGCCGCCATGGGGATGAGGTGGGTGAAACCCTCGAGGGCCACCGCGTCGCCGTCGTTGATCAGCTCCGCGACGCCCTCCGCGAGGGAGAGGATCTTCGCCATGCCCGCCCTTCGCCTGTCACGCACGCGCCCCTGTTGTGCGTCATGCGAACGGATGTGCTTTATCTGAACAATAGGCCAACTCGTCCGGGCCGGTCCATCGTCCGGATCCGGCCGGGGGCCGAGGTTTACCCGCGCGGCGCTCAGACCTGCGGAAGTCCCACGTAGTTCTCCGCGAGCGTGGTGGCGGCCGCGGTCGAGGTGGTCACGTAGTCGAGGTAGGACCGCTGCAGCCGGCGGCCGTACGCGTCGTCGGAGTCGAAGGTGTGCAGCAGCGTCGTCATCCACCAGGAGAAGTGCTGCGCCCGACACACCCGCCGCAGGCAGGTCTCCGAGTACGCGGTGAGAGCCGCATCCCCCTCCCCCGCGTACCACCCGGCCAGCGCGTCGGTCAGCACGCGCACGTCGGCGACGGCGAGGTTCAGCCCCTTCGCCCCGGTCGGCGGCACGATGTGCGCGGCGTCCCCGGCCAGGTAGAGCCGCCCGTACTGCATCGGCTCCACGACGAAGCTGCGCATCGGCGTGATGCCCTTCTCGATGACCGGCCCCTCCGCGAGCTTGAAGCCCGGTACGGTCTCCAGCCGCGCGCGCAGCTCCGCCCAGATCGCCTCGTCCGGCCACTCCGCGATGTCCGCGTCCGGCGGCACCTGCAGGTAGAACCGGCTGATCTCCGGCCCGCGCATGCTGTGCAGGGCGAACCCGCGGTCGTTGCGGGCGTAGATCAGCTCCACCGTGGACGGCGCCACCTGGGCCAGTACGCCGAGCCAGGCGAACGGGTACTCCCGTTCGTACACGGTGAGGTGGCCGTCCGGCACCGCGGGGCGGGAGACCCCGTGGAAGCCGTCGCAGCCGGCGATCACGTCGGCCTCCAGCCGCTCGCGAACACCGTCCCGCTCGAAGATCACCGCCGGGTGCTCGGTGTCCAGCCCCTCCAGCGCCACCGCCGGCGCCTCGAAGAGCACCTCGCCGCCCGCCGCGAGCCGAGCCGCGATCAGGTCCTTGACGACCTCCTGCTGGCCGTACACGGTGATCGCCCGGCCGGGCACCAGCTCCTCGAACGCGATCCGGTGCCCGGCGCCGCCGAACCGCAGCTCGATGCCGTGGTGCGGCAGCCCCTCGCGGGTCATCCGCTCGCCCACACCGGCCGCGTTCAGGATGTCGACGGTGCCCTGCTCCAGCACGCCCGCGCGGACCCGGCGCTCCACGTAGTCGCGGCTCCGCGCCTCCAGCACGACGGATGAGATCCCGCGCAGGTGGAGCAGGTGGGACAGCAGAAGCCCGGCCGGTCCCGCGCCGACGATGGCGACCTGTGTCCTCATGCGTACGTCCTCATACCCACGGTCATGCCCATCGTCATGCCCCGGCGGCCTCCTGCGTCTCCGCCTCCGCCGCCGCGGCTCCCCCGGCGGGCCCCTTGGCCCGCTGGATCTCCGCGTAGATGTGCGCGCGGAGCTCGGCGAAGCGCGGCGCGGACCGGGTGGTCAGCTGGTCCCGCTCGTCCGGCAGGTCGATCGCCAGGTCCTCCTGCACCACGGTCGGCGAGGAGGACATCACGATCACCCGCTGCCCCAGGTAAACGGCCTCGTCGATGTCGTGCGTGACGAACAGCGTGGTGACCCCGAAGCGGTGCCACACGGACCGGATCAGGTCCTCCAGCTCGCCGCGGGTCTGCGCGTCGACCGCGGCGAACGGCTCATCCATCAGCAGCACCTGCGGCTCGTACGCGATGGCGCGCGCGATCGCCACCCGCTGCTGCATGCCGCCGGAGAGCTGCCACGGGTACGCGGTGGCGGTGCCGGTCAGGCCGACCGCCTCCAGCGCCTCGTCCACCAGCTCGGTACGGCGCTTCCGGGACAGCTTCTTGCGGCGCAGCGGCAGCTCCACGTTGCGCCGTACGGTGTGCCAGGGGAACAGGCTGCGCCCGTACTCCTGGAACACCACGGCCATGTCCTCCGGCGGGCCGGTCACGTTGTTGCCGTGCAGCACGACCTCGCCACTCGTCGGCCTGAGCAGGCCCGCGACGCACCGCAACAGCGTGGTCTTGCCGCAGCCGGACGGGCCGACCAGGCAGAGCAACTGTCCCTCGGGCACGTCGAAGGTGAGGTCGCGGATGGCCTCGACGGTACGGCCCCACCCCTCATAGACCTTGCGCAGGCCCCGGACGTCCAGCATGTTCCGATCCCCCTCAGCGGGTCACGACCGGCCGCGCTCGGCGCGGCGCAGCCCGTGGTACCAGGCCAATACCCTGGCCTCGAAGAACTTGAAGATGAGCGAAAGCGCGAAGCCGGTCAGGCCGAGCAGGATGATGCCGCTCCACATCTCCGGGATCGCGAAGCTCCGCTGGAACTGGATGATCGTGAAGCCGAGCCCGGTGCTCGCCGCGAACATCTCGCTGATGACCATCAGGATGATGCCCAGCGACAGCGCCTGCCGGAGCCCGGCGACCATCTGCGGGCTGGCCGAGCGCAGCACCAGGTGCCGCAGCCGCGCCGCGCCACCGATGCCGTAGCTGCGGCAGGTGTCGGCGAGCACCGGGTCCACCGCGCGCACGCCCTCCACCGTGTTCAGCAGGATCGGCCACACGCAGCCGGAGACGATCACCGCGACCTTCATGCCGTCGCCGATGCCGGCGATCAGCATCAGGATCGGCACCAGCACCGGCGGCGGGATGGCCCGCAGGAACTCCAGTACGGGCTCGAACGCCGCGCGCACCCGCGGCAGCGAGCCCACCAGCACGCCGAGCGCGATGCCGAGCACGGCGGCGATGGCGTAGCCGGCCGCGAGCCGTACCAGGCTCGGCAGCACGTCGGCGGCGAACCGGTCCGCGGTCCAGGTGGCGGTGAAGGCGGCGAGGATGTCCGCCAGCGGCGGCAGGAAGAAGTTCTCGCTGCCCGCGCTGGTCACCCACCAGACCACGAAGAGCACCAGCGGCAGGCCGAGCGCCAGGCCGGTGCGGCGCAGGATGTCCGTCATACCGCCTCCCCCCGCACGGAGGTGTGCCAGGCCAGCAGGCGGCGCTCGACCATCCGGAAGACCAGGTTGATGAGCACGCCGATCAGGCCGGTCACCACGACCAGCGCGTACATGACGGCCACCGCGCCGCCGCTCTGCGCCTGGGAGATCTCGTGGCCGAGGCCCGGACTGCCGATGATCAGCTCGCCGGAGATGGCGAGCACCAGTGCCACGGCGGCGGCGAGCCGGACCCCGGTGACGATGTACGGCAGCGCGGTCGGCCAGGTCACGTGCCGGATCCGGCCGAACCTGCCGAGGCGGTAGCTGCGCGCGGTGTCCATCGCGACCGGGTCCACGTCCTGGACGCCGTACAGCACCTGGATCAGCACCTGCCAGAACGAGGCGTAGATGACCAGCATGAGGGTGGACTCGATGCCGGTGCCGTACATCAGCACGGCGAGCGGGATGAGCGCCACCGACGGGATCGGGCGGAGGAACTCGATCGTGGAGGAGGTGGCGGCGAGCAGGAACGGGACGCTGCCGATGATCACGCCGACCAGCACGGCGGCGGCGACGGCGATGGCCAGGCCGATCGCCCAGGCCTTCATCGTCTCGCCCACGGCGGTCCACAGCGCCGGGCTGGCGGCCTCCTCGGCCAGCGCCGCCACGATGCGGCTCATCGGGGGCAGGTAGCGCTCCGGGACCAGGCCGAGGCGCGGGACGACCTCCAGTACGGCGGCGAACACCAGCAGGCCGAGCAGGCCGTACGGCCAGGTGGCAGGCGCGAGGCGCCGGGACCGCTGAGCGGTGTCCGGCGCCTGCCCCTCGGGGAGGCCCGTCGTGGCGGTGGCGTCTCCCATGATGGTGCTCATGGTAGGAGCGCGTTGACGTCCGGCTTCTTGTCGCCCTTGATCAGCCCGTCACTCACGGCCAGGTCCGCCTGCGCCTGCACGGACTCCCGGTTGATCTCGACCGGCCACTTCGGCAGGACCATGTCCTTGGCCTGGTCGCCCTTGATCTTGGTGTACGTGGCGAGGATCGCACGGGCCTCGTCCGGGTGCGAGTCGGCGTACTCCAGCGACTTGTTCATCGCCGCCTGGAACCGCTTCACCAGGTCCTGGTCGGTCTGCGCGGTCTTGGTGGTGGTGAAGTACACCGCGTGGGTCAGCTTCTCGGCGGTGTCCACGGCCGGGGTGGCGACGATCCGGTTGCCGTCCGCGAGCAGCTGGGACTGGAACGGCTCGACGATCCAGACCGCGTCGATGTCGCCCTTGTCCAGCGCGGCGGACATGTCCGGGAACGGCATCTCCACGAACTTGATGGACTTGGCGTCACCGCCGTCCTTGCGCACCGAGGCCCGTACCTGCGTGTCGCCGGCGTTGTTCAGCGTGTTGATGGCGACCTTCTTGCCCGCCAGGTCCTTGGGCTTCTGGATCTTGCTGTCGTCCTTGACGATCACGCTGGCGAAGTCCTTCTCCTCCTCGCCGGAGGAGGAGATGCCGTTGGTGACGACCTTGACCGGCAGGCCCTTGGACTGCGCGAGCAGCAGCGAGACCACGTTGCTGAAGCCGAACTCGAGGTCCCCGCTAACCACGCCGGGCACGATGGCCGCCCCGCCCTGGGCGGGCTTGAGGTTCAGCTTGAGCTTCTGCTCGTCGAAGAACCCCTTCTTCTGGCCCAGGTAGATCGGTGCCACGTCGGAGATCGGAATCACCCCGACGTCGATCGAGGTGACGCCGTTCTTACTTGTCGTGGCGGACTCGCCACAGGCGGCCGCGGAGACGGTCAGGGCCGCGGCGGCGGCGAGTGCGAGAAGGGGTCGGCGCATCGGCGCTCCATCGTTTGACAGGGGCCACGGAGTCGTTTCCGTGGTGTTCATATATCGAACGAATGTTCTCGGACCGAACGCACCGAAACTATTGAGATGCGCACGTCAGAGTCAACAGTCCGATGTCGGTTTGTTACACCTCTCGCCGTTACCTGGCGAGGGTCCACACATTCCCGACACTCCGGGCAACCTACCGTCGCGGCTCCCCGGGTTCCAGGTGTCCCAAGGGAAACAGGATTTCGTCGGTGACGTCCACAAACACGCGACGAAACGGTGTTCACCTGCCGTTCCCAAACCCGGCATGCCGGTCATTCCCCACCCCGCCGCCACGGCGTCGCGAGCGGCGGTGGCGGGCGCGCGTCAGCCGCGGCGGCTGAGGGTGAGGCTCTGCCAACCCGGGGGGCCACCCCCCGGACCCCCAGGCGCCGAAACGCTGGGGTCAGCCGCGGCGGCTGAGGGTGAGGAATACGGGTTCGCGGGTGGCGGCGGTGGGTTTGCGCGTCTTGGAGTGGCCGGGGCCGGGGTGCGGGACCACGACGGGCTGGAGTTTGAGCTGCTCCAGGGCGGCCTCGCCGTGGCCGTGGACGCATTCGGGGTCCGGGCCGTCCAGGGGCAGGCCGGTGAAGAACTTGCTGGCCATGCAGCCGCCGCGGCAGGCGTCGTACGAGCCGCAGGACGCGCAGGCCCCCGCCGACTGCGGCTCACGCAGCTCCGTGAACAGCTCCGACTCGCGCCAGACCCGGGTGAAGCCACCGGCGTCACGGACCGAACCCGCCCGGAACTCCTCGTGCAACACGAACGGACATGCATACACGTCGCCGACCGGGTCGATCAGGCAGACCACACGGCCGGCGCCGCACAGGTTCAGCCCCTCCAGCGGCTCGCCGAGCGCGGACAGGTGGAAGAAGGAGTCGCCGGTCAGCACGTTCGGCCGGTCCAGCAGCCAGTGGTAGAGCGTGCGCTGCTGCTCCTGCGTGGGGTGCAGCTCCTCCCAGGTGTCCGCGCCGCGGCCGGACGGGCGCAGGCGGGTCAGCCGGAGCTGGGCGCCGTACGACTCCGCGAGCCGCTCGAACGCGTCCAGCTGCGCCACGTTGTGCCGGGTCACCACGATGGAGATCTTGAACGGCCCGAAGCCGGCCTCGGCGAGGTTGTCCATCGCCTGGCGCGCCGCCCGGAACGCGCCCCTGCCGCGCACGTCGTCGTTGGTGGCCGCGTCCGCGCCGTCGATGCTGATCTGCACGTCCACGTAGTCCATGCCGGCGAGCGTGGCGGCCCGCTCGCGGGTGAGCATGGTGCCGTTGGTGGAGAACTTGACGCCCACCCCGCGGTCGACCGCGTACGAGATCAGGTCGAAGAAGTCCGGCCTGATCATCGGCTCCCCGCCGCCGATGTTCACGTAGAACACCTGCAGGTCGTGCAGCTCGTCGACCACGCCCCTGGCCTCGGCCGGGGTCAGCTCGCGCGGGTCGCGGCGGCCCGAGGAGCTCAGGCAGTGCACGCAGGCGAGGTTGCAGCCGTACGTCAGCTCCCAGGTCAGGCAGATCGGCGCCTGGAGGCCACGGGAGAACCGATCGGTCAGCGACGACGGACGGGCCGGGGCCGGGAGGGCGGGATCAGCGGACACGGATGACCTCCGAGGCGAGCAGGCCGGACAGCGCGCGCTCCACCGCCGGGCGGCGCGGCTCAGGGACGTGGGTGTCGATGGCGGCGCGGGCGCTCGGGTACTCCCCCAGCGCCTCGACCAGCTCCACCAGCATGGGCGCCTTCAGGAACGTCAGCCGCCGGTTGCCGTAGTGGTAGGCGAGCCCGCCGAACGCCTCGGGCCGGATCGCGACCTGGGGGTGCAGCTCGTACGGCAGCCCCGCGTCGAACGCGGCGGTGGTCGTCGGGGACACGGCGGGATTAGTAGACGCCGCACATGCCGTCGATGGAGACCTCTTCCACGAGGTCCTCGTCCAGGACGTCCTCGTGCTCGTCCACCTGGTCGGTGCGGTTCTCCTCCATGACCTGGGCCTCCGTTTCGAACCCAAAGCTCGTTCTAGCTAGTAGATCCTGGCACGCGGTGCCATCCGTCGTCCATACCCCCGGCCGCTCGGGAATTCCCTCGGGGCGCCCGATCACTCTTCTCACCAGCGGGAACACCGTCACCATGCGCGAGGGAGACCGGTGAGGCGGAGGGCGGGGCTGGCGGCGGCGAGCGTCTTGATCGCGGCGCTCGGCCCGGGGGAACGCGCGGCGGCCGCCGAGGGCGGGCCGGAGCTGGCGCGCGCCGTGGTGGAGGTGGTTCCGGAGGCCGACGGGCATCGGGCCGCGGTGCGCGAGGACATCACGCTGACCGGCGTGCCGCTTCGGGGGCAGGGTGCGTGGGCTGCTCGCCGTCTTCGCCGGGGGTGCGCGTCTCCGATCCGGTGGTCACGGCCGGAGGCGCGCGCGCCCCGGTCACGGTGACACGGGCGCCGGACGTGTGGACGCTCGTCTTCCCAGTGCCGTCGGCCGCGTCCGGGACGCTGCGGCTGCGGGTGGCGTACGCGGTGACCGGGAGCGCGCGGGCCCCCGAGGTGCCGCTGTACGTCCCCGCGTACCCGGGCGCCGGCACGCGCGCGGTCCGGCTCGTCTACCGCGTCCCGGCCGGACGGTCCGTCCTGGGCGACCCGTTCCCCGTCGTCCCGCGGCCCGGATCGCCGCGGTGCTGATCCTCGTCGCGTACACCGTCTACCTGACCGCGCAGTACCAGGCCGGCGGCGATCTTCGAGAGCCTGCTCGGCATCCCGTACCTCTACGGCGTTGCTGATCACCATCGGCGTCACGCTGCTGTTCGTGATCCTCGGCGGGATGCGCGCCACCGTCTACACCGATCTGGCCGACGCGCTGCTGATGGCGGGCTGCTTCGTGGCGGCGGTGCCGTTCGTGCTCACCCACCTGGGCGCGGACCGGATCGGGCACGTGCTGCGGGCGCGGGCAGCCCGGTCGCGGGGATCTCCGAGCCGTTCGAGGGGCAGGACCCTCCGGAGAAGTCCAACTGGACCGTGTATCTGGCCACGTCGGACTGCGCGGCCACGGAGGCGGCGGCGCTGAAGGCCGGCGGTACGGCCATCGTCCCGACGAGCCCGATGGACCCGTGGGGCACGATGGCGATCCTCGCCGACCCGGCCGGCACCGTCACCGCGCTCTGGCAGGCCGGCACCCACGTCGGCAGCGGGCGGTACAACGAGCCCGGCGCGCCGTGCTGGGCCGAGGTCTCCTCGCCGGATCCGGCGGCGACCCGGGCGTTCCTGTCCGCGATCTTCGGCTACGGCGAGGACGCGATGCCGGGCATGGACTACACCGCCGAGACCCTCGGTGGTGAGGCCGTGTTCGGCGTGCTCGGCGGCCTGGGCCGGGTGGAGCAGGGGCACGGCGCGTGGATGGTGTACTTCGCCGTCGACGACGCCGACGCCGCCACGGCGAAGGCCGGCGAGCTCGGCGGGACGGTGCTGGAGGAGCCGCAGGACTCGCCGTTCGGCAGGATCGGCGCCGTCGCGGATCCGTTCGGCGCGCACTTCATGGTGATCGACCAGTCCCGCCGGGTCGGCGCGACCTGACCGCGTCCGGCCCCGGTCGCGGCGGGGTGCGGGTGCGACTTCGGCTACCGGGTCGTTGGTGGCTGCGGGCCGGTGCCGGGAATGCCGGTGCCCGCCCCCGGGCCGGGGGCCGGGCCGCCGGGGCTGTCGGCGGGTGAGCGCCACCAGAGGCGCGGCAGGAGTGGCGCGGCGGTGCGTTCCCGCAGGCAGCCGCGCCACACGCCGATCGCGTACGCGGCGTCGTCCAGCAGGCCGGCCGCCGTGTAGCGGACCGGGTCCAGGCCGGGGCGGCGCTCGTACCAGTCGAGCAGCGGCGGGATCAGGATCCCCGCCGCCACGGCGGGCCGGAGCCGCCTGTATTTGAGCGCCGCCGGGAGCGCCACCGGCCACCAGCCGCGGGCGAGCGTCACGCCGAGCAGCCGGCCGGCCCGCAGCGTGCCGGCGCCGGCCAGTTTCGCGGCGAGCGGGGCGGGGCTGCCGGTCAGCGGCTCCAGCCTGCGCGCAAGGCGAGCGGTCACCGCCGCGGTGAGCGCGACCCCGAGCACCGGCCGGCCGATCGCGGCGAGGCCCCAGGCGGCCGCCGACCAGCCGGACATGGAGACGGCGGGGAGCGTGCCGGGGTGCCGCCGGGCGAGGGGCGCGGCGGAGGTGCCGTAGTCCATCCGGCGGTTGAACCATTCGCGCAGCCGGACCCGGTGCTCATGCGCGACGTGCGCCTCCGGTTCGTAACGGATGGTCCAGCCGGCGGCCGCCAGCCGCCACACCAGGTCGACGTCCTCCCCGACCCGCATGTCCGGATCGAACCCG
>WHSL01000106.1 GCA_009380095.1 Streptosporangiales bacterium
CCTGGGGTGCGTCCGGTTCGTAGATGACGGTGATCGTCATTCCGGGGCGCGGGTACGGGGCGTTTCGGCCGGTCGAGGAGCGGATCCTCAGCTCGCGGCCCTCCGGGGTGGTGAAGGTGTAGATCGGGTGGTAGGTCCGCCGCCGGCTGTCCCCGACGCTGACCGTGGTCTCGATGGCCACGACCTGGCCGGGCACGCGGACTCCCGTCCGGCGCAGCCCTCGCGCCCGAAGCAGTACCAGCACACCGACGCCGATCATGATGACGCCCACCAGCAACCCGAAGTCATCCATGCCATCCCCACCGGCCGGCGCGAACGACAGCGATACACGCCCTCCGAACTCGGCGAAGTCCATGTTCACCTTCCGGTCTCGTCGACGAGGGGTCGTCAGCGGCGGCGATCACGAGAAGGCCTGGACGATGCCGGTGAAGGTCATGACGGATCCGGCCAGGACGAAGATGGCGCCGCATGTACGACGCATGTCATGAGTGATCCGTTGGCAGCCCGGTGCGGACGCCGGACGCTCACCCTGGTGGCCGGTCGGCCCGCTACAGGTGGAAGCGGCCGGTCGACTCGGCCGTGGGGCCCAGTCGCGTTGGGCCTGGGGGTGGGGGCGCGGTCGTGGGGCGAGATCGCCTGGCAGGGCGGGTGGTCCGTGGCCGTCGTCTTGAGCGTGGGAGCGGCGGATCGGTGTCGATTCGCATGTCAATGGGTCTTCGGGCCTACCGGCGATCGGGTCCTGGGGCTCATGTCCGGATCTGGACGGAACCGTACCGTCGAAGTCGGCCTTGACCCCGCCGGACCGTGACCACTCGTGCGTACCCGCTCGATGCGCGGCCCCCCGCGAACGCGGTTCCGGCGGGGTTCGGGCCGCGCCGGGCGCGTGGCCGAGCGACACGAGGAGTACAGGATGAACATCGTCAAGGCTTGGCTGGCCGCTCTCGGCGCGCTGATCATCTGTGGCCCGTTGAGCGGTGTCATCGTGCTGTTCGGCCCGCCCAAGGACAGTCCGGACAACCTCGTGGTGCGCGCCGTCTTCGTGTTCGGTCCCGCGCTGCTCACGATGGCCGCGGCGACGATGCTCGCCTGCCTGATCGCGCGGTCCACCGACGACCACACCCAGCGGCTCATCGCCGGGTACGGCCTGTCGGCACTCGTCATCCTCGGCGGCGCGGTGTTCTCCATCGGCAGCGGCGCTGTCTCCTTCGGCGACGCGCTGACCACCGTGGCGGTCGGCGCCGGCGGTGCGGCACTCGGCGGCACGCTCGCCGAACAGCTCTACCGCAAGCGCCGCCGCGCCCGCGCCGACTGGTACTGACCGCCGCGCCCCCCGGCCGAACCCTGGGCCCGCGCCCGGCACCGGGCGCACGGAGTGCGGGGGCGTTCGTCGAGTCGGGCGGGGCGGTGTCGTAGCCCGGGTGGAAGAATGGGCGTGTGACGGCACAGATCTTGGATGGCAAGGCGACGGCGGCGGCGATTCGGGGTGAGCTCAAGGAGCGGGTGCGGGCGCTCGCCGAGCGGGGCATCGTGCCCGGCCTCGGCACGGTGATCGTGGGCGACGACCCGGGCAGCCACGCGTATGTGCGTGGCAAGCACCGGGACAGCGCCGAGGTCGGCATCACCAGCATCGCCCGGGAGCTGCCCGCGACCGCCACCCAGGCGGAGGTCGAGGCGGTGGTCGCCGAGCTCAACGCCGACCCCTCCTGCACCGGCTACATCGTGCAGCTCCCGCTGCCGAAGGGCCTGGACGACAAGCGCGTGCTCGAGCTGATCGACCCCGGCAAGGACGCGGACGGCCTGCACCCGGTGAACCTCGGCAAGCTCGTGCTGATGCAGCCGGGCGCGCCGCTCCCGTGCACCCCGCATGGCATCATCGAGCTGCTCCGGCGCTACGAGGTGCCGATCAACGGGGCGAACGTCACCGTGGTCGGCCGCGGCGTCACCGCGGGCCGGCCGCTCGGCCTGCTGCTCACCCGGCGCTCGGAGAACGCGACCGTGACCCTGTGCCACACCGGCACCAAGGACCTGGCCGCGCACACCCGCTCCGCGGACATCGTGGTCGCCGCGGCCGGCGTGCCCGGGCTGATCAGCGAGGACATGATCAAGCCCGGCGCGGTGGTGCTCGACGTGGGGGTCACCCGAACCGACGCGGGCCTGGTCGGTGACGTCGCGAAGGACGCGTACGCCAAGGCCAGCTGGGTGGCGCCGATGCCGGGCGGCGTCGGCCCGATGACCCGCGTCATGCTCCTCCGCAACGTCGTCGAGGCCGCCGAGCGCACGCTCACCGCCTGACCCACGGCGGGTCGGGAAGGTAGGGTCCGCTCGCGTGGGTGTCTTGAAGCGTCTGGGCCGGCTCGCTCTCGTGTCGCTGCTCGCGGGCGGGCTCGCGTACGGGCTCGCCGGCTGCGGTGGCGGCGAGGGAACGGCCGCCCACCCGAAGCCCGCACCCGTGCCCCCGGCGCCGGTGCCCGAGGACTTCGTGCTGTACCGCGGCGCCGGCTTCACCGTGGCGCACCCCGAGGGCTGGAAGGTGACCACGGGCCGCGACGATTCGGGCGCGCAGGTCGTCAAGATCGTCGCGCCGGGGGAGGGCGGGCCCAAGGACGACGCCGAACTGCTGATCGGACGGCTACCGGGCTTCAAGGGCGACTTCGCCAACCGGATCGTGTCGTTCCGTTCGTCGGCCGAGCTCGCCGGCCGGAAGATCGTGGCGCAGCGCCCGATGTTTCTGCCGGGCGCGACGCAGGCCTGGCGCCTCGACCTCTCCTACCGAGCCCCGGACGCGAAGGACGCGAAGGACGAGGCCGGGCCGGTGAAGCCCGAGGACACCATCCGGATGGAGAACCTCCAGGTCCTCGGCAGGGACCGCACCCTCACCGAGGTCGCCGTACGCGCCCGCCAGGACGCCTTCGGCGAACTCGGCCTCAGCCGCGTCCTCCCCACGTTCAGGCTGACCTGACCCGCGGAAACGGCCCCGGAACGGACGGAGCGCCGTGCGTCTGGATCTCCGCACGGCGCGTCGAACAGGTCATGCCGGTCGAGCGTGCTCGGGATCAGCTCGCGCGGCGGTCGGGCTGTCGGTCGGCTGGACTTGCGGGCTTCCTCTCGGGTTGCTGACGGACCGGGGGCATCGGCCGTACCAGACCGAGCGCCACGACCTCGTTGGCGAGGCGGGTACGCCGGTTCGGGCCCTCGGGGACCCGGAACTTCTGGTACAGGCGCAGCAGGTGCTGCTTGACCGCGGCCTCCGTGACCACCAGATCCTCCGCGATCTGACGCGCGGTCGCGGGGGCAACGAACGCCTCGTCGGACAGAGCCGGACGGCAGAGGGAGTTCAGTACGTCCAGCTCTCGGCGGGTGAGCTCGGGTGCCGCGGCGCGCCGCAGCTCGACCTCGGGCCCGATGTCCTCGGCGGGGATGCCACTCATGCGGCACCGGGCGGCTCCGAAGCTGACCACGTCGCCGTCCTCGAGCACTCTGCGCGCCACGGGGCGGCCGTTGACCCTGGTCCCGTTGCGGGACAGCCCCAGATCCACGACGTAGACGTACGGACCGCGCCGTACGAACTCCGCGTGCAACCGGGACACGCTGGGGTCGGCCAGCCGGATGTCCACCCCTCGACCGCGCCCGACCGTCGTGACCTCGGGATGCAGCGGCAGGACTTCGCCGCTCTCTTCGACCCGTATGTAGGGCCCCTCCACGGCAGTTCCTCCCAGCTCGGGCGTTTCTCGGGCGATGTCCGCTACGACGAGCGCGGCGACGCCGTGACCGCGTACGGGCGGCGAGCCGCCCGCGGGGATCCGGCCCGGTGCGCCCCGACCACCGTAACTCTCATCTCACGACCGGGTTACCCCAGCGGCGAAGGTTCTACGCGCGTACCAGCGGGTAGTGCGCCGTCCGTTACCCCAGGCCGAGGGAACGGCGGCGGCCCGCGGGAAAGTAGACTCGGATTGATCAGTCGGGAGGAACTTGCGCCATGACGGATAAACCGTCCAAGGGCCTCGCCGATGTCGTCGCCGCGTCGACGGCGCTGAGCGACATCGACGGCAAGGCCGGTCGTCTCTTCTACCGCGGCTACGACATTCACGATCTGGCCGGGAAGATCTCCTTCGAGGAGTGCTCCTACCTGCTGCAGCGTGGGTCACTGCCGGACGTAGACGCGCTCGCCGGGTACGCCGCGGAGCTCGCCGAGGGCCGCGAGCTGGGGACGCTCGTCACGGACAACATCGCCGAGATCGCGGCCAGCCAGACGCCGATGGAGGCGCTGCGCACGCTGATCTCCCTGGACAGCGCGGGCGACCCGGACAAGGACTCCAACGCGGCCGAGGCGAATCTCCGCAAGGCCGCCCGCCTCACCGCGCGGGAGCCCATTCTGGTCGCCCGATATCACGCCGCACGCACCGGTGGAGAGGCTCCGGACCCCGATCCCGAGCTCGGCATCGCGGGCAACTTCCTGATGCAGATCACCGGCGAGCGGCCGGAGCCGCGCGCCGCGGAGATCTTCGACGAGTGCCTCGTGCTGCACGCCGACCACACCATGAACGCCTCGACGTTCGCCGCCCGGGTCTGCGCCGCCACGCTGTCGGACATGCACTCGGCCATCGTCGGCGCACTCGGCACGCTCAAGGGCCCGCTGCACGGCGGCGCCAACGAGCAGGTCATGCGCATCCTCGAGGGCATCGAGCCCAGCGAGGTGGAGGAGAACGTACGGCGCCGGCTCGCCGACGGCGAGAAGATCATGGGCTTCGGGCACCGGGTCTACAAGACCGAGGACCCGCGCGCCACCCACCTGCGCCGAATGTCGGAGGAACTCGCCGAGACGTCCGGCGACGACACCTACTACGCGATGTCGCGCCGCATGGAGCAGGTCGTCTTCGACGAGAAGGGGCTCAACCCCAACGTCGACTTCTACGCGGCCAGCGTCTACCACTACCTGGGCATCCCGACGGACCTGTTCACGCCGGTCTTCTCGGTGAGCCGGATGGCCGGCTGGACGGCGCACGTCATCGAGCAGCACGCGGACAACCGGCTGATCCGGCCGGACAGCGAGTACGTCGGCGCAAGAGACCGGAAATGGGTGCCGATCGAGCGTAGGGTCTCCGCGTGACCACCACCGAGACCACGGCCTCCGCGGACGCGCCCGACGCGCCCGCCTCGCCCGGCGCGCGCGCCGTGCCGGGCTGGCTCGCGCAGATCCCGTACGCGCTGGTCCTCACCGGCGTGGCGTCAGGCCTGCTGATCATCGGTTCCGCGCACTTCCGCCGCGGCTCCGTGCTGATCGCCGGTTCGATCCTGCTGGGCGCCCTGTTCCGGCTGGTGCTGCCCGAGGCCCGGCTGGGCCTGCTGGCCGTACGGGACCGCTGGCTCGACGTCGTCATCCTGCTGGGCCTCGGCCTCGGGCTGGCCACGCTGGCGATCAGCCTGCCCGCGCCGGAGACCGAGCACTTCTTCCTGCTGGGCGGCACCGCCCTGGCCTTCGGCCTCATCGCGCTGCTCATGCGCCGCCGACGCTGACGACGAGGCCCCGGCACGTACGCGAAGGCCCCCCGCCCGAACCGGCGGGGGGCCTTCGCGTGTGCGCTCAGTCCTTCGGGATGAGGGACTTGGGTACGGGCTTGTCCTCGCGGAGCGCGTCGAACATGCCGATCGCCTTCTCCCGGTCCCAGCGGACCACGGAGCCGGCCCCCGGCACCGAGCCGGTGCCCGCTATCGGCACCGTCGTGGTGACGGCCTCGTCCATGTCCTTCAGCGCCCAGCCGAAGCCCATCAGGTTGTAGAGGTGATCTTCCTCGTCCACGATGAACAGGTCGGCACCCCGGGTGACCAGCGGGATGCTGCGGAACGGGTTGATCAGCACGCCCGGGCTCATGGCCTTCTTCATCAGCGCGCCGAAGAACTGCCGCTGCCGCTTCACCCGGTCGAGGTCGGCCAGCGGCGTCGCGCGGGTGCGTACGTACCCGAGCGCCTCCACACCCTCCAGCGTCTGGCAGCCCTCCTTGAGGTCGATGCCCGCCTTCGGGTCCTCGATGTCCTCCTTGACGCAGACGTCCACGCCGCCGATGGCGTCCGTGATGCCGACGAACCCGCCGAGCCCGATCTCCGCGTAGTGGTCAATGCGGATGTCGGTGACGTTCTCGACGGTCTGCGCGAGCAGCTTCGGCCCGCCGAACGCGAACGCGGCGTTCAGCTTGTTGCGGCCGTGCCCGGGGATCGGCACGTACGAGTCCCGCGGCAGGCTGATCAGCGTCGGCGGGTCGTCCGTTTCCGGGATGTGCAGCAGCATCATCGTGTCCGTACGCCGCCCGCCGGCGTTGCCGGTCTTGAACTCGCGGCGCTCCGCCTTGCTCAGCCCCGCACGGCTGTCGGAGCCGACGATGAGCCAGTCGGTGCCCGGGGTCTCCTCCGGGCGGTCGGTCAGCGCGGACAGCACCGGCTCGCGCCGAAGTTTGGAGTCGGCGTAGAAGTACACCGCCACCGGAATCAAGACGATCAGTACGAGGAGGAGGACGGCGATCTTTCCTCCCCATCGGCGCGGCTTCCGGCGGTAGCGATCGCCGCGCGTTCCCTCCCAGGGCAGCTCGCCCCCGCTGCCGCCCCCATAACCGGGGTAGTCACGGGGACCCGGGCCTGGGCGCCCGTAGTCTCCCCGCGGCAGCGCCTGGGTGCGTTCCTGGGGAACGCCGCCCTGACCCGGCCCGCGGGTCCACCCCTCTGGCCACCTATCCATGATCTAGAACCTGACGGTCGGGGACTGCGATGACGAACCGAACCTACAGGTTCCCGGCATGTCGCCGTCGGCGCACCGATCACCTCGGTCCGTTACGCGGGGTCCAGACGGCGGGCGCCGGCCGCCGGGGTCACCTCCCAGAAGCGCGGCGTCTTCCACCGGCGTGACGCGTACGCCGAGGTCACGGCCTCGCGTACGGGATCCGCCCGTTCCGCCGCGAGCAGCGCGACGGCACACCCCCCGAAGCCTCCTCCGGTCATCCGCGCCCCCCGGGCACCACCCCGGATCGCGGCCTCCACCGCGACGTCCAGCTCCGGCGCGGAGACCTGGAAGTCGTCCCGCAGCGAGATGTGTGACGCGTTGAACAGGGCGCCCACCTCGGCGAATGCGCCGGCGCGCATCAGCCCGACCGTGGCGTTCACCCGGTGGTTCTCGGTGACGACGTGCCGCACCCGCCGCCGCAGCACCGGGTCGTCCAGCGTGCGGAGCGCGGCGTCCAGATCCTCCACGTCGCGCAGCGCGGGCACGCCGAGGATGCCGGCGGCCCGCTCGCACTCCGCGCGGCGCTGCGCGTACCCGCCGTCGCCGTCGGCGAGCCGGTGCTTCACCCGGGTGTCGATCACCAGCAGCCGCATGCCCGCGGCGGCCAGGTCGAACGGCACCTGCCCGGCCGCGAGGCTGCGGCAGTCCAGGTACAGCGCGCGGCCCTCGCGGCAGCGCAGCGAGGCGGACTGGTCCATGATCCCGGTGGGCGCGCCCACGTACGCGTTCTCCGCCTCGCGGGCGAGCGGCGCCAGCCCGTCCACGGGCAGGCCGAGCTCGTACAGGTCGTTGATGGCCACCGCGACCGCGCACTCCAGCGCCGCCGAGGAGGATAGCCCGGCGCCGCGCGGCAGGTCCGCGTCGATCGCCACGCGCGCCCCGCCCACCTTGTGTCCCGCGTTGCGCAACGCCCAGAACACCCCGGCCACGTACGCCGCCCAGCCCGGCACCGAACCGGGCGCGAGGCCGGACGGGGCGAAGGTGACCCGCTCGTCCGGGCGCTGCCGGGACACGACCTCCACCCGGTCCTCGGCGAGCCGCGTCACCGCCGCCCGTACGCCCATGGGCAGCGCCATCGGCAGCACGAAGCCGTCGTTGTAGTCGGTGTGCTCACCGATCAGGTTGACCCGGCCCGGCGCCTGCCAGACGCCGGCCGGGGCGGTCCCGTACGCCTCCGTGAAGAGCCCCGTCGCGTCCAATCACGACTCCGCGTTGTGGAAGGCCCAGGCGTCCGCGACGATCGTGCGCAGGTCGGCCTTGGCGGGCTTCCAGCCGAGCCGCTCCTCGATGAGCGCGCTGGAGGCCACCAGCACCGCCGGGTCGCCCGGACGGCGCGGCGCCACCTGGGCCGGGATCGGGTGCCCGGTGACCTCGCGGCAGGTCTCGATCACCTGGCGCACGGAGAAGCCGGTGCCGCTGCCCAGGTTGTAGATGGCGTGCTCGCCCGGCGTGCAGGCGTCCAGCGCGAGCAGGTGGGCCTGGGCCAGGTCGTCCACGTGGACGTAGTCCCGCAGGCAGGTGCGGTCCGGGGTCTCGTAGTCGTCGCCGTAGATCTGCACCGACTCGCGGAGCCCGCGCGCCACCTGCAGCACGATCGGGATGAGGTGGGTCTCCGTGGCGTGCCGCTCACCGAAGTGCCGGTACGCGCCCGCCACGTTGAAGTAGCGCAGGCTCACCGCGCCCATCGCGTGCAGCCGCGCGTACTCGGTCAGCGCGGTGTCCACGGCCAGCTTGGACGCGCCGTACGGGCTCGCCGGGCGCGGCGGCTCGGCCTCCACGATCGGCGAGGTCTCCGGGTCGCCGTACACCGCGGCGGTGGAGGAGAACACGATCCGCCCCACCCCGGTGCGCCGCATGGCCTCCAGCAGCGCGAGCGTCCCGCCGAGGTTGTTGTCCCAGTACAGCCCCGGCTTCAGCACCGACTCCCCGACCAGCGACCGGGCCGCGAAGTGCAGCACCGCCTCGCAGCCCTCGGCGAGCACGCTCTCCGCGTCGTCGCGCAGGTTGCCGTCGACGAACGTGGCGCCCTCGGGCACGGCGTCGCGGTGCCCGGTGGACAGGTCGTCCAGCACCACGACCTGGTGCCCCGCCTCGAGCAGCTGTGCGGTGACAACGCTGCCGATGTAGCCGGCACCGCCGGTGACGAGCAACTTCATACGTCGATACTCCTTAGTTGAGCGGCGGCGGACTCGGGGGTGATGTCGTTGATCCAGACCGCCATGCCGGACTCCGATCCGGCCAGATACTTCAGCTTCCCCGCCGCCCTGCGGACGGTGAACAGTTGCAGGTGCAGCCCGAACTCCTCGCGGGCCTCGTGCACCGGCGCCTGGTGCCAGGCGGCGATGTACGGCGTGCGGGTGTCGAACAGCCCGTCGAACCGGCGCAGCAGCTCAAGGTAGACCACGGCGAGGTCGTCGCGTTCCGCGTCGTCCAGCGCGGCGAGGTCCGGGACCCGGCGGTCCGGGAAGAGCCGCACCTCGTACGGCCAGCGCGCCGCGGCCGGGACGAAGCCCGTCCAGTGCTCCCCGCGTACGACGATCCGCTCGCCCGCGCGCCGTTCCGCCTCCACCACGTCGTCGAACAGGTTGCGCCCGTACCGTTCCCGGTGCCGCCACGCCGCACGCACCATCGCGGCCACCCGCGGCGCCACGAACGGGTACGCGTAGATCTGCCCGTGCGGGTGGTGCAGGGTGACGCCGATCTCCTCGCCCCGGTTCTCGAACGGGAACACGTGCTCCACCTCGGGCAGCGCGGACAGCGCCGCCGTACGGTCCGCCCAGGCCTCGATGACCGTACGGGCCCGGTCCGGGGTGAGCGCGGCGAACGAACCCTCGTGCTCCGAGGTGAAGACGAGCACCTCGCAGCGCCCGCGGCCGGGGCGGCGCGGGAAGATCGCCTCACCGTCCACCGCGCCGGGCACGTCGGGCACGTCCTCCGCCAGCGAGGGGAAGCGGTTCTCGAACACCACCACGTCGTAGTCCGGCGCGGGGATCTCGCTCGGCCGCCCGGGCCGCGACGGGCACAGCGGGCACTGGTCGGCGGGCGGGAGGAAGGTGCGCCCCTGGCGGTGCGAGGCGACGATCGTCCACTCCTCGAGCAGCGGGTCGAGGCGCAGCTCGGACGCGGTGGAGGTGACGCCGAGATCGCGGGTGTCGGCGACGGCCGCCCGCCCCGAGCCCGGCTTCTCGTCGAAGTAGATGATCTCCCGCCCGTCCGCGAGCCGCGCGGACGAGGTGATCACGTCGATTCCCCCCATCCCGCCCATCATCGCATCGACACCTCCACGGGAGGGCGCGGACACCTCAAGACGCGCTCGGCGGAGGATCCCGCCTGGTGGACGGTGTGGGATGTCCGAATCGGGCGTGACGTTACGTAAACTCGATGAACACGTGAACCGTGCGCGCCGGCCGTACTCCTGCCGGTGCGCCCGGGCGGTCGTTCGGTCCGGGGTTCGTTTCGGTCAGGGAGCAGCCGATGGGCGAGGTCGTGCGCAATGTCGCGCTGGTGCTCGTCTTCATCCTGATCGGGGGATTCTTCGCGGGCGCCGAGATGGCCCTGGTCTCGCTGCGCGAGGGTCAGGTGAAGTCGCTCTCCACGCGCGGCCGGCGGGGGCAGAGCGTGTCCCGCCTCGCCTCCGACCCCAACCGCTTCCTGTCCGCCGTGCAGATCGGCGTGACGCTGGCGGGCTTCCTGTCCGCCGCGTTCGGGGCCGCCACGCTGGCCGAAGACGTCGCGCCGCTGCTGACCTGGCTCGGCCTGCCGGGACCGGTGGCCGACACCCTCGCCCTCGTCGTGATCACGCTGCTGATCGCGTACTTTTCCCTGGTGCTCGGCGAGCTCGCGCCGAAGCGGATCGCGCTGCAGCGCGCCGAGGGTCTGTCGCTGGCCGTCGCACCGGCCCTGGACTTCATCGCCCGGCTGTCCCGCCCGGTGATCTGGCTGCTGTCCATCTCCACCAACGCCGTGGTCCGGATGCTCGGCGGCGACCCGCGGGCGGACCGCGAGCAGATGACCGAGGAGGAGCTGCGCGAGCTGCTCATCGGCCACCAGGGCCTGCCCTGGGACGAGCGGCGCATCATCGAGCGGGTCTTCGCCGCGGGGGACCGGCCGGTCAGGGAGGTGCTGGTGCCCCGTACCGAGGTGGAGTTCGTCAGCGCGGACACCACCCTGGAGGCGGCGGCCCGGTTCGCGACGAGCGCGCCGTACTCGCGCTTCCCCGTCTACCGGCGCAGCTACGACGACATCATCGGCTTCGTGCACGTGCGCGATCTGCTCGACCCCGAGCTGACCGGGCGCAAGCTGCCGGTCCTTACGGTGACCCGGCCGCTGGTGTTCCTGCCGGACAGCAAGCGGGTGCTGGCGGCGCTCACCGACATGCGCGGGGAAGGCCACCACCTGGCCATAGTGCTGGACGAGTACGGTGGAACGGCCGGCATCGTCACCCTCGAAGACCTGGTCGAGGAGCTCGTCGGCGACATCCGCGACGAGTACGACATCGGCGACGCCGAGCCCACCCGGCTGGCCGGCGGGGTGGTGGAGGTCGACGGGCTGCTCAACCTCGACGACTTCGAGGACGCGTCCGGGCTGCGGCTGCCCGAGGGGCCGTACGAGACGGTCGGCGGCTACGTCATGGCCACGCTCGGGCACGTTCCCAGCCAGAATGAGGCGGTCGACATCGGCGGCAGGCGGCTGACGGTGGCCGAGATGGACGGCCGCAGGGTGGCCCGGGTCAGGGTCTCCCCGTTGCCCTCGGCCGAGCCGCGTGCCGCCGCGGAGGGCGACGCCGTACGGGAGGACTCCGGACGGGACGACACCGTGCGGGAGGACTCCGTCGGCACGGCATAGAACGACCCGGGCGACCGGGCATGACGATACGGAAGGCAAGGCAGTCGTGAGCGACGCGCGAGCGCGGGTGTTGTCGGGCATCCAGCCCACCAACGACTCATTCCACCTGGGCAACTACCTGGGCGCGGTGCGGCAGTGGGTCGCCCTGCAGGAGACCCACGACGCGTTCTACTGCGTCGTCGACCTGCACGCCATCACGATGGAGTACGACCCGGCGAGGCTCGCCGAGCGCAGCCGCCGGGCGGCCGCCCAGCTGCTCGCGCTCGGGCTCGACCCGGACCGTTGCGTGATCTTCGTGCAGAGCCACGTGCCCGAGCACACCGAGCTGGCGTGGATCCTCAACTGCATCACCGGCTTCGGCGAGGCGAGCCGGATGACCCAGTTCAAGGACAAGAGCGGCAAGGCGGGCGCGGACCGGACCAGCGTGGGCCTGTTCACGTACCCGGTCCTGCAGGCCGCCGACATCCTCGTGTACAACGCCGACCAGGTGCCGGTGGGGGAGGACCAGCGGCAGCACCTGGAGCTCACGCGGGACCTGGCGCAGCGGTTCAACCACCGGTTCGGCGACACGTTCGTGCTGCCGAAGCCGTACATCCCGCCGCACGCGGCGAAGATCCTCGACCTGCAGGACCCGGCCATCAAGATGAGCAAGTCGGCGTCCTCGCCGCAGGGGATCGTGGAGCTGCTCGACGACCCGTCGGCCTCGCGGAAGAAGATCATGCGCGCGGTGACCGACACGGGTACGGAGGTCCGCGCCGACGAGGAGGGCAAGCCGGGCGTCACCAACCTGCTGCGGATCCATTCCGCGCTGTCCGGCGAGACCGTCGCCGACCTCGAGGCCCGGTACGCCGGGGTGGGGTACGGGACCTTCAAGAAGGAGCTCGCCGAGCTGGTGACCGACACGTTCGCGCCGGTCAAGGCGCGTACGGAGGAGCTGCTCGCGCAGGGCGAGGTGGACGCCGTGCTGGCCGACGGGGCCGCCAAGGCGCGTGCCGTGGCGGAGAAGACGATGCGCGTGGTCAGGGAGCGGGCCGGCTTCCTGCCGCAGAGGGGGCGCTGAAGCCCCGGTGCGGACGATCGGCGTCGCGGTTCCGATCCCGGAACCGCATGGAGGTGAGCTGCAGCGCTGGCGGGAGTCGTTCGGCGACCCGCTGGCGCCGTGCATCCCGACGCACATCACGCTGCTGCCGCCCACGCTCGTGGACGATGAGCGGCTGCCGGAGATCGGCCGGCACCTCGCCGCCACCGCCGCCTCGACCGCGCCGTTCCGGATCTGGCTACGCGGCACCGCCACGTTCCGGCCGGTGTCGCCGGTGGTGTTCGTCGCGCTCGTGCAGGGCATCGCCGAGTGCGAGCGGCTGGAGCAGCGGGTGCGGCGCGGGCCGCTGACCCGGGAGCTCGCCTTCCCGTACCACCCGCACGTGACGGTGGCGCACGACCTCGACGAGGAGGTACTGGACCGCGCGTTCAAGGAGCTCGCCGACTACGAGGTCCGCTTCGACGTCACCGGTTTCAGCCTGTACGAGCACGGCACCGACGGCATGTGGCGGCCGCGGCAGCGCTACCCGTTCCCGTTCCCGTTCCCGGACAACCGGCCGTAAAAGCACCGGTCACCGGGTACGTGTCCTGACGTGACCATGCGATCGGGGTGTTCGGGGCGGTTCACGGATTATCCAGGCAAGCCCAGGATTTGGTGGATTCGTCGGCCGAGGTGGGTCGTCTTCTCCACATTTGCCGCCGGGCTGGATAGCGTGACCCGCAATGTCTAAGCAGCGCCGCTTCGCGGCGATGACCGGCGTGGTCCTGGCCGCCGCGTGCATCGCCCCCATGGGCACCGCCCCCATGGGCACCGCCCACGCCGATCCGGGGAACGCGGTCGGCGGGCCGCTGCTCGGCCGGGACACCACGGTCGTTCAGCGCGCGCCGGGCGTGCCCGGGCTGCCGCGGGTCTCCGCCGAGTCCTATGTCGTCTCCGACCTGGATACCGGGAAGGTGCTGGCGGCCAAGGACGCGCACGGGCACCACCTGCCGGCCAGCACGCTGAAGATGCTCACCGCGGTGGCACTGATCCCGAAGCTGGACCCGGACAAGAAGGTCAAACCGTCGTGGAAGGCCTGCAACATCGAGGGCACCGCGGTCGGGATCAAGGACTCCATGAGCTACAAGGTGTCCGACCTCTTCTACGGGATGCTGATGGTCTCCGGCAACGACGCGGCGACCGCGCTGGCCGAGGCCGGCGGCGGCGTCAAGAAGACCTTGCGGCTGATGAACGCCGAGGCCCAGCGGCTGCGCGCGTACGACACCGTGGCCAAGACGGTCAGCGGCCTGGACGGGAAGGGCCAGCGCTCGTCCGCGTACGACCTGTCGCTGATCGCCCGGGAGGGGCTGAAGAACGAGGCGTTCCGCGACTACGTCTCCCGGCGCACCATGCGCTTCCCCGCGCCGCGTACGAAGGCGGACAAAAAGGCCAAGCGCAAGTCCGGCGGCTACCAGATCCAGAACCACAACCGGCTGTTCACCACGCACGACTACGACGGCGCGTACGGCGTGAAGAACGGCTGGACCAGCAAGGCCAACGGGAGCTTCGTGGGGGTCGCCGAGCGCGACGGTCACTCCGTCATGGTGGCGCTGATGAACTCCGAGGCGCCGTTCTGGGACGACACCGAACAGCTGCTGAGCTGGGGGTTCAAGGCGCGCGGCAAGGTGACGCCGGTGGGTGAGCTGGTGCCGCCGCGGCCGCGCGCGCAGCCCCGTACGGCGGTCGGGGGCGGCAAGCAGGCGAAGGTCACGCCGCCGCAGGCGGTGAACCGTGGCGACGAGTCGTCGTTCCCGGTGCTGCCGGTCGGTCTCGGCGTGCTCGGCGCCGCCGGTCTGGGCGCGTTCCTCTACGTCCGCCGCGCGCCCCGCTGAGCGGCGCGGCGGCCGCCGCGTGGGGAGCGGCCGGCCGCGGGCGGTGCGTTCCCGCTGAGCGGGATGGCGCCTGTCAGCCGCGGGCGGCGCGCCAGCCGCGATAGCCGATCACGATGAGGGCGACGCCGATGGCGATGTTCACCACGATGAGCGTGGTGTGCGCCACGTAGAAGCCGGTGGGCCGCCCGGTGTCGGCGACGAGCCGGCGCGCGAAGTCGAGGAACGTCACCACGTTCCACACGCCGACGGCGAGCAGGAAAACGGAGATGGGTCGGGAGAGCTTCACGCCCCTCAGTATCGCGGGCCCGCGTCCGCCGGCCCGTCCGCGCCCCGCCGGGAGGCCGTGACGGTGGTCACGCCCCGACGGGGCCAGTCCGCACCCTCTGGCGGGAGGCCGTGACGGTGGTCACGGCCTGACGCGGGTAGCACACCCCACGTGGCGGGCGGCGTGATCGGGCGGGTGCGAGGCGGTGTGGCGGCGGCCACGGCGCGGGTGAAGGACACGCTCCGCGCGCAGCGGCTGCGCCGGCCGTGGTTCGACCACGTGGCCCGCACCTACGAGCGGTACCAGGACGTGCACGGCGACCGGCTCGCCGCCTACGTCACATACTTCGCCTTTCTCTCCTTCTTCCCGGTCGTCGCGCTGGCGTACGCCGTCGTCGGCTTCCTCGCCGAGTACGAGCCCGCGTTCCGCGAGTACCTGACCAGGGCGCTGGCGGAGACGCTCCCCGGGCTCACCGACGGCCTCGCCGTGAGCCAGATAGCGGCGGCCCGCACCGGCGCCGGGCTGATCGGCCTCGCCGGCCTCGCGTACGCCGGGCTCGGCTGGGTGGACGCGCTCCGCGACGCGCTCCGCGCGATCTGGCTGCGCGACCGGCCGGCCGCCGTGTCCTTCCCGCTGCGGAAGCTGATCGACCTCGGCATCCTGATCGCGTTCGGCTGCGGGCTGATGCTCTCGGTGGCCGCGACGAGCCTCACCGTCGCGGTGGCCGACACCGTGCTCGGCTGGCTCGGGCAGGAGGAGTCGCTCGCCGCCACGGTGTCCGTCTCCGCGCTGGGCGGGCTGGTGGCGATCAGCGCCGACTTCCTGCTCTACCTGCTGATCCTCTCCCGGCTGGCCGGCTCCGGGGCACGGTTCCGGCAGCTGTGGCGGGGCGCGCTGCTCGGCGCGGTGGGCTTCGAGGCGCTCAAGCTCGGCGCGGCGCTGCTGCTCGGGCAGACGCTGAGCAACCCGGTGTACGCCTCGTTCGCGGTCATCGTCGGCCTGCTCGTGTGGATGAACCTGGTCGCCCGGGTGAGCCTGTACGCGGCCGCGTACGCCGCGACCTCGCTGGACAGGCCGGTGCCGTACCCGGGACCGCCGCCGCTGCCACCGGGCGAGCCCGAAGACCTGAGCCGAACGTGATTCGGTTGTGAAGGGGGTCACCGTTAACGCCCCCTCACCGACCGCGTAACCTGGCTCACAGGGGTGCTACGACGGCTGAGGAGTGGTGATGGGCGCGCGCGAGTCGGAGTCAGGCCTGCCGATCGAGCCCGTGTACGGGCCGGGCCAGCCGGCCGGGTTCGACCCGGCGACCGCGCTCGGCGAGCCGGGCGCCTTCCCCTACACCCGGGGCGTCTACCCGACCATGTACACCTCGCGCCCGTGGACGATGCGGCAGTACGCGGGGTTCGGCACGGCCACCGAGTCCAACCGCCGCTACCACCAGCTCATCGAGGCCGGGTCGATGGGCCTTTCGGTGGCGTTCGACCTGCCCACCCAGATGGGGCACGACTCCGACGCCCAGCTGGCGCACGCGGAGGTCGGAAAGGTCGGCGTGGCGATCGACTCCATCGAGGACATGCGGAGGCTGTTCGACGGCATCCCGCTGGACAAGGTCTCCACCTCGATGACCATCAACGCTCCGGCCGCGGTGCTGCTCCTGCTCTACCAGTTGGTCGCCGAGGAGCAGGGCGTGCCCGGCGACAAGCTCACCGGCACGATCCAGAACGACATCCTGAAGGAGTACATCGCCCGCGGGACGTACATCTTCCCGCCCAAGCCCTCGCTCCGGCTCGTCGCCGACACCTTCCGGTACTGCAAGGACGAGATCCCGAAGTGGAACACGATTTCCATCTCGGGCTACCACATGGCCGAGGCGGGCGCGACGCCCGTACAGGAGATCGCGTTCACGCTGGCCAACGCGGAGGAGTACGTGCGCGCGGCGATCGACTCCGGGCTCGCGGTGGACGACTTCGCCCCGCGGCTGTCGTTCTTCTTCGTGGCGCGTACGACGCTGCTCGAGGAGATCGCCAAGTTCCGCGCAGCGCGCCGGCTCTGGGCCCGGATCATGCGCGACGAGTTCGGCGCCACGAACCCCAAGTCGATGATGCTCCGCTTCCACACGCAGACCGCGGGCGTGCAGCTCACCGCGCAGCAGCCGGAGGTCAACCTGATCCGGGTCGCGGTGCAGGCGCTGGGCGCGGTGCTGGGCGGCACGCAGTCGCTGCACACCAACTCCTATGACGAGGCCATCGCGCTGCCCACGGAGAAGGCGGCCCGGCTGGCGCTGCGCACCCAGCAGGTGATCGCGTACGAGAGCGACCTGACCGCGACGGTGGACCCGTTCGCGGGGTCGTACGCGATCGAGAGCATGACCGACGACATCGAGGCGGCGGCGGCCGACCTGATCAGGCGGGTGGAGGACTACGGCGGCGCGGTCGCCGCGATCGAGCACGGCTTCCAGAAGGAGGAGATCGAGCGTGCCGCGTACCGCGACGCGCTGGAGATCGACTCCGGTGAGCGCGTGGTGGTCGGGGTCAACCGCTACCGCACCGACGAGGAGGAGCCGTACGAGCCGCTCCGCGTCGACCCCGCCATCGAGGCCGCCCAGGCCGAACGGCTCGATCGCCTCCGCGCCGACCGCGACAACGCCGAGGTCACCCGCCGCCTTGACGACCTCCGCAAGGCCGCGACCGCCGACACCAACGTCCTCCACCCCCTCCGAGAAGCCCTCCGCGCCTCCGCCACCGTCGGCGAGACCTGCAACGCCCTCCGCGAGGTCTGGGGCCAGTACGTCCCGCCCGACGCGATCTGAGCAATCCCCGCGGCCGGATCGGGCCGCGCGCCTGTCATGTACCGCAGGTAGCACTAAGCTCGCGCACGGTTACCGAAATGTCGGGTCCGTGCGGAGTGGGCGATGGCCGATCCGGAGGTTCAGTATCTCGAGGAGCAGTTGCGGCAGGTGCTGCAGCTATCGGATGAGCTGTGGTACTCGCTGGATCGGGCCTGTCGGCTGATGGAGAGCGAGGCCTGGCTCGGCGCGGCCGCCGGCCGCTTCAACGACGAGGTGCACGGCGAACGCAACCGCCTGCGGGGTGAGCTGTCCCGGGCGGTGGAGGATGCGCGCCGGAAGGTGCACGAAGCGCGGGCGAAAGCCGGGTAGCGGTCGTGGCGCCACGCAATCCCGGGTTTTGCGGGGCTCGTCAGCCGCTCTTCGACGAGCTCGTCATGGAGTACCGGCGGCTGCCCACGGTACTGGAGGACGGCGCTGAGCGCCTATGGCAGGCGTTGAACCGGATGAGCGTGGACCCGGCCCCGGCGACGACCATCACGCACATCGCCAGGCGCGCCCACTCGAGCGGGGCCGATCTCAGGAGGCGGCAGGCTGCGCTGGAGGAGGCCGAGAGGATCGGGGGCGTCCTCAAGGGGCTCGGCAACCCGGACGGCGTCGGCCCGCTGTTGGGCGCGGCCGCGACAGGTGGCTACTGGGTGGCCCTGCCCGACGAGGGCTATGAGAAGTATTTGGGACAGCTACTGGACGGCAAGACGGCCGCCGGGCTGCTGGCCAAGGCGGCCGACGGCGACAAGCAGGCACTGCGGCAACTCCGGAAGTACACCGACTCCGGCCGGTCCGGCACCGACGGCTTCGCCCGTGGCCTGATGAACACGCTGGGCGCCAAGGGCACGCTTCAGGGAGCCGCGGAGATGCACATGCGGATGCTCGCGATGCGCGATACCGCTGGCGGCAAGCAGGCGATGGCCGATCGCGATCAGGTGCTGAACATGCTCTGCGACTCTCTCGCCAAGGTCACAGACCGCGGCAGGGACGCCTACCTCGGCCCCGGGTTCACCGAAGACCTCAAGGAGCAGGGCCGTGCAGAGCACCAGATGAGCCTTCCGTGGCAGCCCGCGCTTCTGGGGGAGTACGACGGCTACTGGTCGCTCGGCCAGATACTCCGCTTCGCCGACGCCGAGACACCCTTCAGCGCCGCGTTCACAGGCGATGTCGGTAAGGACATGATCGACTGGGACCGCGACCGGCCACCGGCCTCCTGGCTTCAGATCGCCCCGCTCGACGCATTCGGCGATCCGCCGAGCCTCCGAGAAGCGGACCCCCTCATCGGACTGATGACCGCGGCCGGCACCGGAACCGCGGCCGCCCAGGGCCTGTTCAACGACGGCCGGGGCAAGCCACCCGCAACCCTGAAATACCTGGTCAACGGTCGCTGGCAGCGCTGGAACGTCAGCGACCGCGGCGACGCCTTCGGCAAGGCTCTCGCCAAGGCCGCGGCAGGCCAGGACACCACCTCAAAGCTCCTGGCCGTCCAGTTCACCCAGGTACGCGCCGACGGCATCAACGGTTTCATGCAGGCCAAGGGCAAGGACTGGACCGTCGCCGACCGCCGCAAGGTCGATGCCCTCTCCGGCCTCCGCGACAGCACCGCCCTCATCCTCGGCAACCACCTCGACGAC
>WHSL01000361.1 GCA_009380095.1 Streptosporangiales bacterium
CTAGCCGGAGCCAGGCCAAGGACGCGGCTGGTGGGACGCGGACTCGGCACCGGGAGCGGCGGCCGGCAGCCCCACGCCTTCGGCCGCGGCGTACAACCGTTCCTCGTAGGTGACGAAGGCGTCCAGCCGCGCGCCATCGGACCCCGCGAGCACCTGCGCGGTGGCGCGGTGCCGGGCGTGTCGCGTGAAAGCGGGGCGGTGGGGGGCGTTGACAGGGTGTTCCGTACGATTCGAGGATGAATCGAATTCGATTCTAGTTTCGGGACGACTTCGGAGCACACATGCCGCTTGATCTCTCCGTCATCGGCCGCGAGAACGGCCCCAGCCAGGCGACCTGGACGTCCAAGGACGCGCTGCTCTACGCGCTCGGTGTCGGCGCCGGCCAGTCCGACCCGCTCGACGAGCTCGCCTTCACCACCGAGAACTCCGCGGGCGTGAACCAGCAGGTGCTGCCCGTGTACGGGGTCGTGGTGGCCAACTCCCACGGCCCGCGCCCGTCCTTCGGTGACATCGACCGCACCAAGCTCGTCCACGGCGAGCAGGCGTTCACCCTGCACCGGCCGCTGCCGGTGGAGGGCAGCGTGACCATCACCTCGAAGGTCATCGGCATGTTCGACAAGGGGTCGGGCGCGCTGGTGGTCACCGAGTCCCGGCTGCGCGACGCCGACACCGGCCAGCCGCTGATGGACACCCGCTCCTCCAGCTTCGTCCGCGGCGAGGGCGGCTTCGGCGGGGAGAAGCAGCCCAAGGAGGAGTGGGCCGCGCCCGAGGACACGCCCGACCACGAGGCCACGGCCGAGGTACGGCACGACCAGGCGCTGCTCTACCGCCTCTCCGGCGACCGCAACCCGCTGCACTCCGACCCCGACTTCGCCGCCCGCGGCGGGTTCAGCAAGCCCATCCTGCACGGCATGTGCACGTACGGGATCACCGCGCGGCTGCTCATCCACGGCTTCTGCGGCGGCGACGCGAGCCGGCAGACGTCCATGTCCGGACGTTTCACCAAACCGGTGCTGCCCGGTGAGAAGCTCACCGTACGGGGCTGGCGGGACGGCTCCACGGTGCGCTTCCGCACCTACGACTCCGCCGGTGACGTGGCGCTCGACCGCGGCACGTTCGGCATCCGGGAGGGCTCGTGACAGGCACGTCGACAGGTACCGACGAGTTCCGGGCGCGGGCGCGCGACTGGCTCGCCGCCAACGCCCCGCGCACGCCGGTGACCGGCGAGGACGAGGCGCGCGCCTTCCAGGCCAAGCTGTTCGACGCCGGGCTGGCCGGCATCACCTGGCCGAAGGCGTACGGCGGCCAGGGGCTCAGCACCGCCGAGCAGCGCGCCTTCGACGAGGAGGCGAAGGCGTACGAGCTGCCGTTCGAGCCCTTCATGATCGGCCTCGGCATGGTCGGCCCGACGATCCTCGACCTCGGCACCGAGGAGCAGAAGACGACGCACCTGCCGCCGCTGCTGCGCGGCGAGCGGATCTGGTGCCAGTTGTTCTCCGAGCCGGGCGCGGGCAGTGACGTGGCCGGGCTGACCACCCGCGCCGTGCTCGACGGCGCCGAGTGGGTGCTGGACGGGCAGAAGGTGTGGACGTCCCGGGCGCACTACTCCGACTGGGGCGCGATCATCGCCCGTACCGACCCGGGGGTCCGCAAGCACCGCGGCATCACCATGTTCCTCGCGGACATGCACGCGCCCGGGGTCACCGTACGGCCGCTCGTCGACATGAGCGGCGGCACGTACTTCAACGAGGTCTTCTTCGACTCGGTGCGCGTCCCCGCGGACGCGGTGGTGGGTGAGGTCGGCCAGGGCTGGTCGGCCGCGGTCACCATGCTCGGCCACGAGCGGGTGACGATCGGCGCGCGGATGCGGCCCAAGGACTCCCCCACCTCACACGCCACGCTGGCGGCGCTGGCGAAGCGGCGCGGGATCGACACCGACCCCGCGGTGGCCCGCAAGCTCACCGAGCTGTACGTGCTGGAGCGCGGGTCGGAGCTGTTCGCCACCCGGCTGGGCCAGGAGCAGAGGGCCGGCAAGGCGCCGGGCTCCCGCGGCTCGGTGGGCAAGCTGGCCGGCGGCCGCATCGCCCGCTTCCTGCAGGACGTCTCCTTCCAGGTCGCCGGGCCGGGCGCGCTGACGTACGAGCCGGACGACGCGGAGACCAAGGCGCTGGTGACCGCCGTACTGAAGACGCCCTCCGCGCGGATCGCGGGCGGCTCGGACGAGATCCAGCGCGGCATCATCGCCGACCGGGTGCTGGGGTTGCCGAAAGAGCCGTCGGTCGACCGTGACCTCCCGTTCTCCGAGATCCCGAGGGGGCCGCAGGCATGAGCACACTCGTTCTGAGTGCCGAGCAGGAGGAGCTCGTCGCGGCGGTGCGCGACTTCTGCGCCTCCACCTCGCCGATGACGCGGGTCCGCGAGATCATGAAGTCCGACACCGGGTACGACGCCGAGGTGTGGCGGCGGATCTCCGGCGAGCTGGGGCTCACCGGGCTCGCCGTACCGGAGAAGCACGGCGGTTCCGGGTACGGGATCAGCGAGCTGGCCGTGGTGGCCCAGGAGCTCGGGGCCGCGCTGGTGCCCGGGCCGTTCCTCGCCTCGGCCGTGCTCGCCGGCCTCGTCCTCACCGAGCTGTCCGACGATCCGGCGGCCGCGGAGCTGCTCGCGGCCGTGGCGTCCGGCGCGACCATCGCCACGCTGGCGCTGGACGAGGGCGCCGGCACCTGGGACCCGGCGTCGGTGACCGTCACCGCCCGGGCCGACGGCGACTCCTACGTGCTGTACGGCCGCAAGCCGCAGGTGCTCGACGGGCTGACCGCGTCGGAGATCCTCGTGGTGGCGCGGCTCGGCGACGCGCCGGCGGTGTTCGCGGTGCGGGGTGACGCGGTCCGCCGTACGGCGCTGGCGTCGGTGGACCCGACCCGGCGGGTCGCCGCCGTGGACCTGGACGGCGCTCCGGCTCGGCTGCTCGGCCCCGCCGACGCCGGTGCCGCGCTGGCCACGGCGCTGGACCGGGCGCGGGTCGTGCTCGCGGGCGAGCAGCTCGGTGTGGCGCGGCGGGCGCTGGACGTGGCGGTGGAGTACGCGAAGATCCGCTACCAGTTCGGCCGGCCGATCGGCTCCTTTCAGGCGGTCCGGCACGGGCTCGCCGACGTCTACACCGACATCGAGATCGCCGAGTCGCTGGTCCGGGACGCGGCCTGGGCGGCGGACCACGAGCCGTCGCGGCTGCCGGTCGCGGCGGCGACCGTACAGGCGCACATCTCACCCGTGGCGTTCAACGCGGCGGCGCAGGCCCTGCAGTACCACGGCGGCATCGGCTTCACCTGGGAACACGACGCCCACCTGTACTTCAAGCGCGCCAAGACCGACGAACACCTCCTCGGCGACGGCACCCACCA
>WHSL01000222.1 GCA_009380095.1 Streptosporangiales bacterium
CCGACGCCCACGCCCACGCCCAGCGAAACGCCCAAACCGAAGCCGAAGAAGCCCAAGAAGCCGGTCGCGGTGACGCTGAACGGCAGCGGCTTCGACACCTGCGCCGCGCCCTCGCTCCGCGCGATGCGGGCCTGGCGCGGCGCCTTCGACGCGGCCAACATCTACATCGGCGGCGCCGCACGTGCCTGCGGGTACGGCAACCTGTCCCGCACCTGGGTGCGCGAGGTCAAGAAGATGGGCTGGCACCTGATCCCGACCTACGTCGGCTTCCAAGCCCCGTGCGCGCCCTTCCGGACCCGGATGACCGCCTCCCGGGCGGCCGCCCAGGGCCGGGCCTCGGCGGACGACGCCATCGAGCGCGCGCGGCACTTCGGCCTCCCCAAGGGGGTGCCGATCTACTTCGACATGGAGGCGTACGACAGCCGCAACGACTCCTGCCGCCGGGCCGTACTGCTCTTCCTCGACGCATGGTCGGAGCGGCTCAAGGACCGCGGCTACACCTCGGGCGTGTACAGCAGCGCCGCGGCGGCCGCGCGCGACCTGGGGCGGTCCGTGGGGATCCGTTTGCCCGATTCCATCTGGTTCGCGCACTGGGACGGACGTGCGTCAGTTTGGGACAGTCCGTACCTTTCGAACAAATGGTGGTCCAAGCGTCAGAGGATCAAGCAATATCGCGGGCCACATCGGGAGAAGCACGGCGGTTACACGCTGACCATCGATTCGAACCGCGTTTATGGTCACGTCTGGTAAGTCCCGACGTGGATTCGGGCGGGGTCGACGGCTGATAAGTTGCGGTTCAGCATGCGTTCACCCGTGCCGGGCCGCCGTGTCGTGCCCTCCCCGCCTGGCGCCGTCGTGAGTCGGCGTCACGCGCCACGCCGGTCCGACCCTGAACGCGGAGGCCCGAAGCGCCCGAGCTTTTTGCTGCGATAATCCCGTAACGTCCGGAGTATGCCCGTGCCCAAGCTGAGCATCGTCGTCCCGTTCTACAACGTGGAGCGCTACTTCGAGGAATGCCTGGCGTCCCTGGCGGCCCAGACCTTGAACGACCTCGAAGTGATCATGGTCGACGACGGCTCTCCGGACAACAGCGTCGAAATCGCCCGGGAATTCGCCGCCCGCGATCCGCGGTTCCGGCTGATCCGGCAGGCGAACGCGGGGCTCGGCGCGGCCCGCAACGCCGGCGCGCGCGAGGCCACCGGGGAGTTCCTCGCGTTCGTGGACAGCGACGACGTGATCCCGCAGTACGCCTACGCGTACATGATCGAGAGCCTGGAGCGGACCGGCTCCGACTTCGCCTCGGGCAACGTGCACCGCTTCTCGGAGTACGGCACCCGCCAGTCCCCGATGCACCGCCGGATCTTCCACGCCACGGTGCCCGCCACGCACATCGCCAAGCGGGACTCCCTGCTGGTGGACCGGCTGGCCACCAACAAGGTGTGGCGCAAGGGGTTCTGGGACGAGCACCGGCTGGCCTTCCCCGAGGGCGTGCTGTACGAGGACATCGCCGCCGTGATCCCGGCGCACTTCCTCGCCAAGTCCGTGGACGTCATGCACGAGCCGGTCTACCTGTGGCGGGAGCGCCCCGGCGACGACAAGTCGATCACCCAGGACCGCACGCACGTGAAGGGCCTGGAGGACCGGGTCCGCGCGGTCACGGAGGTGAGCCGGTTCCTCGCCGAACAGGGCATGACCGAGGGGAAGCGCGCCTGGGACGGCGCCGCCCTCTACAGCGACCTGCGGATCTTCCTGCAGGTGCTGGACGAGGCGGACGAGGAGTTCCGGGACCGCTTCCTGGACCTGACGAACGCGTTCATGGACGGCATGGACGACTCCGTGCTGCGCGAGCTGCCCGCGATCGAGCGGCTCAAGTGGCACCTGGTCCGCCGCCGGCTGCTGCCGGAGCTGCTCGAGGTGCTGACCTTCAACAAGAGCGGTGAGATGCGCAAGGCCCGGGCCGTCCGGCGCGGGCACCGTTTCTACGGCTCCTATCCGTTCTTCGAGGACAAGCGGCTCGGTGTGCCCAGCGACGTCTACCGGCTGGGCGGCCGGGAGATGGGCGTACGGCAGAAGACCGAGGCGGTCTACTGGGAGGACGGCCGGCTCGTGATCGAGGGCCGTACGGTCATCCGCCATCTCCGCCCGCACAAGCGCTGGCAGCAGCGGGTGATGGCCTGGCTGGTGCACCCCGGCACGGGCCGGCGCATCCCGGTGCCCGCCCGGGTCACCTACGCGCCTGAGTTCAACCTGCCGCCGGACGGCGAGGCGGCCCGCAGCGACTGGGGCGGTTACCGCATCGTCGTGGACCCGCGGCGGCTGCGGCTGTCCGGCCGCTGGCGCGAGACCACCTGGAACATGGAGCTCTGGGTGCTCAACCGGTGGATCGCGCGCCGGGTGCTGCTCGGCAAGCCGATCTCCGGCGCGGTGCAGCGGCCGCCGTACCGCGAGGTCGAGCCGGACGTGTGGGTCCGCCCCCGCTGGTCGCCGGACGGCCAGATCGAGCTGTTCGTCGGCCCGCACCCCGCCACCGTGACCGGCCACCGGCTGGAGGGCTCCGACCTGGCGCTCATCGGCCGCGCCGGGCCGGCCGCGGGTGGGAACGCCACGCTGCGGCTGACGCGGCTACCCGGCGGCGTCTCCTACGCGTATCCGCTGGAGGTCACCGGTAAGGGCGACAGCGCGGTGTTCGCCGTACGGGTCCCGGTGGCGGATCTGCGCCCGGCGAACGAGTCCGACCTGCGTACCGGTGAGTCGCTCGGCCCGCGTAGCGGTGACACCTCCTGGCGCGCCGAGATCGTGACCTCCGACGGCGGCACGCATGAGCTGGTGCTGGGCGAGGGGGTGCCGGAGGAGCGGCACCTGATCGGACGGCGCGAGGTCGTCATCGACAGGTCGTACCAGGGCGCGCTGCAGGTACAGGAGCGCAACGCCCGTCCGCAGCTGGTGGCCGCCCGCTGGACGGACCGGGGCGCGCTGCGGCTGACCGGGCGGTTCGCGCTCGCGGCCGGGGAGCGTGCGGAGCTGGTGCTGGCGGCGCGGGGCCGGACCGAGGAGCACCTGTTCCCGATCGAGCCGGGGCACCCCGACGACACCGGGATGCGCACCGACTTCACCGTGGAGTTCGACCCGCGCCGGGTGGTCTCGCTGGCCGGCGCGCTGCCCCTGCCGCGGGGCAACTACGACCTCGCGGTACGGGTCACCGGACCGGACGGGGAGACGGCCGAGACCGGCACCGACGGCGTCACGGAGACCGCGTGCGAGCTCGACCACGCGATGCTCGGCACGCTGCCCATCGAGCTGGAGACCCCGGAGCGGACCTACGGCTTCGCGGACTACCGGTACGACAAGCCGCTGATCCGGGTGGGCCCGGACCTGAAGCCCGACGAACGGGGCGCGTTCGCGCAGAAGGTGCTGCGCGAGGAGTACTACCCGCACCAGCAGCGGGAGCCGGTCCGCCGGGAGATCCTCTTCGACAGCTACTCGGGCAAGCAGTTCTCCGACAGCCCGCGCGGCATGTTCGAGGAGCTGCGGCGGCGCGGCTCCGACATCCCGGCCGGCTGGATCGTCCGGGACGGGCAGGTCAACCTGCCCGAGCATCTCCCCCCCGTACGGCACGTCGGGCGGGAGTACTTCGAGAAGCTGGCCCGGTCGCGGTACATCGTCACCAACGCGCACCTGCCGATGTGGTTCCGCCGGAGGTCCGGGCAGACCTTGGTGCAGACCTGGCACGGGTCGATGCTCAAGCGGATCGGGTTCGACATCGAGCACGTACGGTTCGCCCAGCGCGACTATCACGACCGGCTGGCCATCGAGGTGTCGCAATGGGACTACCTGGTCTCGCCAAGCCCGTGGGCGACGCCGATCCTGCGGCAGGCGTTCCGGTTCGAGGGCGAGATCCTGGAGACCGGGTATCCGCGCAATGACATCTTCTTCTCCCCGGAGAAGAACGTTCTCACCGCGAAGGTACGGGAGCGGCTCGGCCTGCCTGCGGACAAGAAGGTGCTGCTGTACGCGCCCACCTGGCGGGACGACAAGTTCTACGCGCACGGCCGGTACAAGCTGGACCTCCGGCTCGACCTGGAGCGGATGCGCCGGGTGCTGGGGGAGGAGTACGTGCTCCTGGTCCGCCGGCACCCGAACATCGTCGACCGCGTCCCCGGCGCGGGGAACGGCTTCGTCTACGACGTCTCGGTCTACCCGGAGATCCAGGAGCTCTTCCTGGTCACCGACGTGCTGGTCACGGATTACTCATCGTTGATGTTCGATTTCGCCAACACGGGCCGTCCGATGCTGTTCTTCACGTACGACCTGGAGGAGTATCGCGACAAGCTGCGGGGGTTCTACTTCGACTTCGAGTCGACGGCGCCCGGCCCGCTGCTGACCACCTCCGATCAGGTGATCGAGTCGATCGCGGACGTCGACGCGGTGCAGGAGGCTCACGCAACCGCCTATCAGGCGTTCGTGAACCAGTTCTGCCCGCTGGACGACGGAAAAGCGGCGGCACGGGTGGTGGACCGCGTTTTCGGAGACGCTGGGTGATCACCCGGACGCAATACCGTACCGACCGGGTACCCTTTACCCTTCATTTGTCTCATGTTCACCGGTTAGGGCGTCCCGACGACCGTCGCGTCGACCTGCGGTGGTCCCCCGCTCATGAGAGGTGATCGTGCCCGAGCTTGGCGTCGTTGTGGCGTTCCCCGAGGGGGAGCCCCACCTGGCGGAGTGTCTCGACTCCCTCGCGCGGCAGAGCGCCGCCGACCTGGGTGTGGTCATGGTGCCCTACACCATGGCCGCGGCCCGGCCGGACGCGGAGGCCGCCGACGAGGGGCCCGCCGAGGCGCTCGTCGATGATGCCCGCCGCGGACTCGCCGTCGCCGAGGCGATGGCCGCGCGGGACCGGCGCTTCACCCTGCTGGACAAGGGCGCCCCCGATCTCGGCGCCGCCCGCGAGCTGGGCCGGGGCCGCGTGGACGGGGAGTACATCGCGTTCGCCGACGGCGGGGACGCGCTGCCCGGGTACGCCTACACCTACCTGCTCGAGGGCCTGCGTTCCGGGCGCTGCGACTTCGCCACCGGCAATGTGTACCGGTTCAACGAGCTCGGCACCCGCCCGTCCGGCCCGCACCGCGACGCCTTCCCCGACGAGATGCGCGGCACCACGATCGCCGCCCACGAGGACCTGGCCCGGGACCGGCTCGTCACCAACAAGGTGTGGCGGCGGGAGTTCTTCGAGGACGCCGGGCTGCGCGTCGCCGCCGAGCACCCCGAGCTCGCCGTCGCGATGACCGGCCACTTCCTCGCCCGCTCCGTCGACGTGCTGCCCGCCCCGGTGTACTACTGGCGCGACGCGCCGGTGCCCCCGCCGGCCCCCGACGTGCCGTCGCTGGACCGGCACGTGTCGGCGATACGGGAGCTGAGCGAGCTGCTCGCGGAGACGCGGCCGGGCCTGCGCGGCCTCTGGGACCTTACGGTCCTCCGCCGCGACCTGCGGGTCTACCTGCAGGCCCTGGACGAGGCCTCGGAGGAGTACAGCGAGCACTTCTTCGAGCGGGTGGCCGCCTACCTGGACTCCGCGGACCCGCAGGCGCTGGCGGCGCTCCCGGCCATCGACAGGCTCAAGTGGCACCTCGCGCGCGGCGGGCGCCGTACGGAGCTCGTCGAGGTGCTCACCTTCAGCAAGAGCGTGGAGATGCGCAACGCACGGGCGGTGCGGTACGGCCGCCACTTCTACGGCGCGTACCCGTTCCTGGACGACCCCGCCGCCGGCGTGCCGCGGGAGGTCTACCGGCTCGACGACGAGCTGCGGCTGCGGCAGAAGACCGAGAACGTCTTCTGGCGGGACGGGAAGCTGATCATCGCCGGCCGGGCCGGCATCAAGTACCTGCGCTCCTCCCGGCGCTGGTATCAGCAGATGTTCGCGGTGCTGGTCAACGCGGAGACCGGGCGGCGGGTGCCGATCCCGGTGAAGACGCTGCGCGCCGCCGAGTACCGGCTGCCCAACGTGCCCGAGGCCGCGCGGCACGACTGGGGCGGCTTCGAGATCGTCGTGGATCCCGCCAAGCTGCGCATCGGCAAGTGGGGCCGCGCCGAGTGGCGGGTCGAGCTGTTCGTGCTGAACCGTGGCGTGCTGCGGCGGCAGATCATCGGGCGCCCGGTGACCGGCCCCGCGCAGCGGCCGGGGTATCAGGAGGTCGGCGACGGCGTGTGGGTGCGGCCCATGTGGTCCCCGGCGAACGACCTGGTGCTGCACGTCGAGCCGCTGGCCGCGCACGTGGACGGGCACCGGCTGGCCGGCGACGTGCTGGAGCTGACCGGCCGTACCGCCGTGACCGGCCCCGCCGAGCTGCGGCTGCGCCGCGAGGAGGCCGGGGTCACCCGGCGCTACCCGGTGACCTTCGGCGACGACGGCGCGTTCACCGTACGGATCCCCGAGGAGGAGCTGCGCGACGAAGAGCCCCCCGGCGACGGCGGGCTCGCGCGTGCGGCCCGCTGGCAGGCGGTGCTGGAGCCCGCCGAGGGCTCGCCCGTCCGGGTGGTGCTGCCCGATGCGCTGCCCGAGCAGCGTTACCTGGTCGGTGATGAAGAGGTCGTGGTCAAGCGCACGTACGCGGGCCACCTCGAGCTGCAGGCCGGGGTGGCGCGGCCGGTCATCGACACCTCCGGCTGGGAGGGCGCCGAGCTGCGGCTGGCCGGCGGCTACGAGACCGGCGGCGAGGCCGACACGACCGTCACCGGGATGGTGCTGCGGGCGCGCGGCCGCAACGAGGAGCACGTGGTGCCGGTCGCGCACGACGGCAGCCGCTTCGAGGTACGGTTCGCGCCCACCGCCATCCCCACCCCCGGCGGCGAGCTGCCGCTCGGCGCGGGCACGTACACCTTCCTCGCCCGGGTGGACCGGGGCGGCGTGATAAACGATGTGCCGGCGGAGCTCGACCACGACTTCGTGGAGAGGCTGCCGCAGGAGATCACCGCGGGCACCCGCACGCTCACCTTCGCGGACCTGGGGCACGACACGCCCGTGCTCAAGGTCGGCACCGACCTGGCGTCGGCCGAACGGGGCCGCTTCGCGCAGCGCACGCTCCGCGAGGAGACGTACCCGTCGCTGCGCCACGCGCCGGTCAAGGACGAGATCTTCTTCGACTCCTACACCGGCCGTCAGTACTCCGACAGCCCTCGGGTGATCTACGAGGAGCTGGTCCGGCGCGGGCAGGAGGTGCCCGCCTCCTGGCTCGTCCGCGACGGTCAGGTGAACCTTCCCGAGGGGCTGGCCCCGGTCCGGCACCAGGGCACCGAGTGGTACGAGAAGCTCGCCCGCGCCCGGCACATCGTGACGAACTCGCGGCAGACCACCTGGTTCGAGAAGCGGCCCGGGCAGACCGTGGTGCAGACCTGGCACGGGTCGATGCTCAAGCGGATCGGGTTCGACATCGAGCGGGTCCGCGGCAAGGCCCGCGACTACCACGAGAAGCTCGCCTTCGAGGTCAAGCAGTGGGACTACCTGATCTCGCCGAGCCCGTGGGCGACGCCGATCCTGCGGCAGGCGTTCCGGTTCGAGGGCGAGATCCTGGAGACCGGGTATCCGCGCAACGACATCTTCTTCTCCCCCGAGAAGGACGCGCTGGCCGCCACGGTGCGCGCCCGGCTCGGCCTCCCCGCGGACAAGAAGGTGCTGCTGTACGCGCCCACCTGGCGCGACGACAAGTACTACTCACCCGGCCGGTACAAGCTCGACCTCCAGCTCGACCTGCAGCGCATGTACGAGACGCTGGGCGACGAGTACGTGCTGATGGTGCGCCGCCACCCGCGCATCGTGGACCGCGTGCCGCAGGTCGCCGACTTCGTGCACGACGTCTCGCTGTACCCGGAGATCATGGAGCTGTTCCTGGTCACCGACGTGCTCATCACCGACTACTCGTCGATGATGTTCGACTTCGCCAACACCGGGCGGCCCATGCTGTTCTTCACGTACGACCTCGAGGCGTACCGGGACAACCTGCGCGGCTTCTACTTCGACTTCGAGTCCACCGCGCCGGGCCCGCTGCTGCTCACCTCCGGCCAGCTGATCGAGGCGGTGGAGGGCATCGGGGATGTCCAGGCCGCGCATGCGGGGGAGTACCGGGCCTTCGTCGATCAGTTCTGCCCGCTGGACGACGGCGGCGCGGCCGGCCGCGTGGTGGACGGGGTGTTCGGGCGGGGGCCGCTCACTTCATGATTGCGATCAGCCGGTTCTCGGTCGCCGACGGCGAGGCCGAGGAGTTCGCCGGCGGCGCCCGGGCCGTGCTCGAGGCGCTCGCCGAGCGGCCCGGCTTCGTCCGCGGCCACGTCGGCCGCAACGCCGACGATCCCGCCCTGTGGGCGCTGGTCACCGAGTGGGACGGCGCCGGCTTCTACCGGCGCGCGCTGTCCGACTTCACGGTCCGGATGGTGGCGATGCCCCTGCTCTCCCGGGCCATCGACGAACCGGGCGCGTACGAGATCCTCGCCACCCGGCCGGCTCCGGCTCCGGCGGGCGGCGCGTAAGAGGCCATCACCCGTCGGCGGTCGTGGGGGCGGCGACCCAGAGCATCTCCACCGCGACGGACGCGTCACGCAGCAGGTTGAACACCGGGCACCTGGCCTCGGTCTCCTCGACCACGGCCGCCAGCCGCTCGGGTGACTCGGCCGTGTCGACCCGCGCCGTCACGCGTACGGTCTGGAAGTGCGGCAGCACGGATCTGTCCCCCGACCGGCCGCGGATGTCGATCGTGAACGCGGCGTCGAAGTCGATGCCCGCGTAGGCGAACCCCATCTCCGCGGCCGTGCGGTGGAACGTCACCGCCTCGCATCCGCACAGTGCGCCGAGGACGGCCTGCAGCGGCGACGGACCCGTACCGCCGCCGCCATGGGCCTGCGGCTCGTCCGTGGTGAAGGTGCCGAACTCGGCACAGTCGATCACCGATCGCATCGAGCCGTCGTTGCGCACGCTCACCGTCTTGCGCCGGACGAAGCCGTCCGCGTGCTCGCCGTCGCGGGTCACC
>WHSL01000208.1 GCA_009380095.1 Streptosporangiales bacterium
CATTGCCGTCGCCCTCCGCGAAGAGGCCGTGGCACTTAGGGCAGAAGCGCCACGTGGACTGGAGGTTCGGGCCCTCTGGCACGTCGTGCAGCAAGATGTAATTCCAGCCAACGGGATCGTGCGCGTCTCCCGCCGGACAGCGGCTGCCGACTCCCGGAGTGAAAATGCTGTGGCCATTCGGGCAGAACCGCCACTCATCCTGCCAGTCCTGCGAGACGACGCAATGAAACTTCGCGCTCTTGTCGCCAGGACCCGCGGAAGTATGCCAGCGAGCAGCGACACCGGCGGATCAGACGCATCTGGGACTGAAAGACTGCCCATAGCCGATTGGTCGCTGACGATCATGATTGCCGGGAGGCTCCTCTCGTCCGCCATGATGCTGGCGGGGAGGGCGGGCGATTGATCCACAGTGTGGCGATGGGCGTGCCGGTCGCGGCCGGGCTTGTCCTGGCGCTGGTGGCCGGATGGCGAGGCTGGTCCCCGTCACTGACCGTGGCCCTGGGCGTCGGCGCGGTTCTGCGGGTGACGATCATGGCGGCGGCCGTGAACAACCCGTCTCAGGCCTGGGACCTGGCGGTGGACTTCCCCGCTGCCGCCGACGCCGTGCTCCAGGGGCGGGATCCCGCCTTCGCCATCGGTGACAACCGGTGGCATTTCCTGCCGCTCATGGCATATGTGCTGGCCTTCCAGAAGGAAGCCGGCGAGCTGCTGGGGCTGTCCTGGAGCGTCTCGGGCCGGGTCGTACCCGTCCTGGCCGATCTGGCGCTCATCCCGCTGGTGGCACGACTGGCCGAAGATCGTCACCGGCTGCGCGGGTTCCAGTACGCCTGCGCCCCGGTGGGCCTGATGGTCAGCGCCATTCACGGGCAGTTCGGGCCGCTCTCGCTGGTGTTCGGCGTCGCGGCACTGCTGGCCGCGCGGCAGGGGCGGGCCCTCTGGGCGGGCATCCTGGCCGGGCTGGCGGTGACCGCGGCGAGCTGGATGGCGCTGCTCGTCCCTGGTGTGCTGCTGACCGTGCCGTCCCTACGGCAACGGCTCACCGTTCTCGCCGGGACGGCGGCGGTCCCGCTCGCGTTCCTGCTCAGCAGCGCGCTGTTCCTCGACACCCCGCCGGCGAAACTGCCCGACGCCATGGCCGCGGCGATCTCGGCGCGTCCCGTGGTCGGCAGCTGGGGCTGGACCGCGGTCGCGACGGGTGGGCGCCAGGAGGTCTCCGACGCACTCGGCGACGCGGGCACCCCACTGCTGGCCGTAGCGGTCCTGGTGGCCTGGTGGTTGTGGCGCCGGGCGCATCCCGTGGACCTCACCCTCGCGCTGGTGCTGACCTTCCTCATCGTCACGTACCGGTTCGGACCCCAGTACCTCCTGTGGCCGATGCCGTTCCTCATCGCACGGCCGCCGCGGTGGGCCGTCCCTGCCCTTGTGGCGACCGGTATCTGGGCGGGTGCCTCCTATCTCCATCTGCTCGTGTGGCCCAACGCGTCGCAGTGGTGGGCGCTGGGTTCGCTCGTGGTCATCGCCTTCCTGATCCGCGCGCTGCCGCCGCGTCTTCCCGCGGTGCGAAGCGCGGCCGACTTTCGGGTGGAGCGCTCGTCAAGGGTTCCCAGGCTCAATACAGTGCAGAGCATGCGGATGATCGATCGGATCATGCGGCGAGCGGTCGCCGCCGGCATCGGTGCACGCAGCACCGCGCTGTTGGAGACCATTGGCCGCAAGTCGGGGCTGCCGCGAGTGACGCCGGTGACCAACGGGCTGGACGGTGACGTGTTCTGGCTTGTCACCGAGCACGGTCATGCCACGAACTACGTCCGCAACCTGCAAGCCGATCCCAAGGTGCGGGTCAAGGTCAGCGGTCGCTGGCGGCCAGGCGTCGCGCGCATCGTCGACGAAGACCCCGAGATCGTGATGAACCGGATCAGCACGGCCAACCCCCGAGCGCGAGCCAACGTCGCGATCGTTCGGCGCACCGGAACCGAACACCTCGTCATACGCATCGACCTGACCTGACCCGAGATTGCGCACAGAGCCATGAGCGGGGCGGTGTCGGCTTCATGCTCCAGGAGCGGCTGAACGGCCGGCGGACTCCATCATTCCCCTGCCGAGCGTCGACGGTGGTAGGCCAAAGTGGCCAGTCCGAGTAGAGGCCCCCAGGCCAGCATCGGCACGTACGAGGCGCTCATGATCCAGGCTGCCGCGCCTTCGGGAAATGAAGGGTCGTGCTCGACGCCGCCGAGCACTCTGACGATCTTGATGCCGAAGGCGACCCCGAACGCCGTCAGGAGTGCGGTGGCGATCCAGGCTGGGACGAGGGCCGCGTACGGGGGAACGTCTCGTCCTCCGAGGAAGGGTATCCATCGGGGCACCTGTTCACCCCACGGCTGGACGAGCCCCAGCGCCAGGAGGGCGCAGCCCTCCGACAGCAGGGTCAGCGTGATCAGCCACACCGAACCCCGCCCAGGGATCTGGGCCTGCTGGAGCCAGGCCTCCGCGAAGCCCACCGAAAGGCCGATCGCCATGGCGATCCGCCACAGGCCGGAGGGCAGGGGCGCCAGGACCGAGGCGTGCGCCGCCCACCTGGCCCATCGCGGGACGTGGCGGACAAGGGGTGGGGGTGGGGCCAGCTGTGTGATCGACATGGGTCAAGCGTCGGTGCGCTGGGACGGGACGCACCAGATGCCGTTCGGCTGGGAACGGCCGGCGTGAAGGGTGTCTTTCGGCACCGGTGCCTGCCTGGGGCGGAGACATAGGCTCGGCTCATGCGAGCGGAGGACGGACGGTGGTGGCCGATCGCCGCTGCCGGGGGCGCGGTGCTGGCCGGGCTCGCCGCCGCCCCGGCGTTCGGGCTGATCGCGACCGTGCCGACTGCGGTGGCGGTGGCCGCGGCCGTCCTTAACGTGCGACCGGCCTCGCACTCTTGGTGGGCGTGGAGCGGAGGCTTGGCCGCTGCGGTCTCCATCGCCGCCAGCGCGGCCTACCCGCGTGCGGGCTCCGCTGACGTCCCGGCATCCGGCGGTGTTTTCGGATATGTGGAGATGCTGGCGCTGATGGTGATGGTCGGCGGCCTGGCCCGGTGGGCACCGCTCCGGCAGGCGATCGGGCTCGCGGCGGCGGGCGGAGCCGCCGTTGTCGCGCTCGTGCTGCGGTTGATCATGGCGATGGCGGACGTCTCCGCGGTGGCGGCGGGGATCGCCTGCGCGATCTTCTCCGTGGGAACGGTCACGGCGGCGGCCCTTGGGACGTATCTGCGCCTCCTGGACCTACGGCGGCTGCGTGCGGTGGCCGGCGCGCGGCGCGCCCAGCGCGCGGCGCTCGCGCAGGACCTCCATGACTTCGTCGCCCACGACGTGAGCGTGATCGTCGCCCAGGCCCAGGCGGGCCAGCTGGTCGCCCTCCCCGACCCCGAACGCGCAGCCGACCTGTTCGCCCGCATCGAGCAGGCCGGCCAGCGTGTGGAGGTCCGCCGCACCTCCGGTACCGCACTCGAGGTCGTCGTGACCAACGATCGCGGCGGCGAGACGGCCTCCGCGCCGCGCGCCTTCCGCAGGAGCGGACTGGGACTGCCGGGACTGGCAGAACGCGTGCAGGCCCTCGGCGGGGACTTCACCGCCGGCCCGCACGGCGACGGCTGGCGGGTCGTGGCCGTCCTGCCGACCGAGACCGGAAGACAACAACGATGATCGACATCGTGATCGCCGACGACCAAGAAGAGATCCGCGGCGCGTTCCGCCTCATCCTCGAGTCCCCAAGCGCTCCACGCCGACCCTGCTGGTCGAGGCCGTACGTGCCGCGGTCGCCGGGGATGCACTGATCAGCCCACAGATCACCGTACGGCTGCTGCGGCACCTCGCACGCCCAGCGCCGCACCGGCCCGCCGCCGGTTCATCCGCGCGGCCGGCGCCGTACTCGGCGCTGACCGGCCGGCAGATCGACGTCGTCGGGATGATCGCCGCAGGCAGGACCAACGCCGAGATCGCCGGCGCACTCCACCTCTCCCACAGCACCGTCAAGAACTACATCGCCGCGATCCAGGACAAACTCGGCACCCGCAACCGCGTGGAGATCGCAGCCTGGGCTTGGGACAACGGCCATGCCACCAGCCAAGAAACCTGAGGACCAGGCCACGGCGCTCGGGGACGTCGATCCCGGGGATTGAGTGGCACGACGTGGGAGGCGCAGACTCCGTACATTCCGTACCGGAGGTGAAGTGTGACCAAGGCGATTGCTGACGGCAAAGGGTTCAAGCTCGGGCTGTTCTCCGCGAACTGTTCCTCTGGGCTGGCCGTGACCAAGGTCCCCGAGCGTTGGACGGGAAGCTGGGAGGACAACCTTCGGCTCGCGAAGCTTGCCGACGACACCGGTATCGACTTCATGCTGCCCATCGCCCGCTGGATCGGCTACGGCGGTGAGACCAACTTTCACGAGGGCGTGCTCGACCCGACCGCCCTCGCAGCAGGCCTGCTCGCCCATACCCGCCGTCTCTTCGTGTTCTCGACGGTCCACACCGCCTTCAACCACCCGATCGTCGTGGCCAAGCAACTGGCCACCGTGGACCAGATCGGCCAGGGCCGGGCCGGGGTCAACATCGTGGCCGGGTGGAACAAGCCCGAGTACGACACCTTCGGGGTGGACCTGCCGGAGAACCACGACGATCGCTACGCGCTGGCCCAGGAGTGGTGGGACGTCGTACGCAAGATCTGGACCACGCCGGGCGCCTTCGACCACCAGGGCCGGTTCTTCCAGCTCCAGCACGTCGAAGGGCTACCGAAGCCGTACGCGGGGCCGCCCCCGGTGCTCAACGCGGGATCCTCGGACCAGGGCCGCGCCTTCGCGGCCCGCAACGCCGACTTCGCGTTCACGATCGTCGGTGGTCCCGAGGACGGAAAGGAGATCGTCCGCCGGGTCCGCGACCAGGCTCGGCAGCACTACGGCCGCGCAATGGGCGTCTTCACGCTCGGGCACGTGGTCTGCCGCCCGACGCGAGCCGAGGCCGAGGAGTATCTCCACTATTACGCCGACGAGAACGCGGACTGGGACGCGGTCGACAACCTCATGCGGCTCCAGGGCCTGCACGCCAAGTCCTTCACCGAGGAGATGCTGCGGACCTTCAGGGCCCGGTTCGCGGCCGGCCACGGCAGCTGCCCGCTGATCGGCACCCCCGACATGGTCGCCGAACAGATCGAGCGCTTCCACCATGCCGGATTCGGCGGCATGACCTTGTCGTTCGTCGACTACCTCACCGAGCTCGACTACTTCGCGCAGGAGGTGCTGCCCCGCCTGGAGGCCAAGGGCCTGCGCCCCTCCGCCTAGGTGATCGATTCCGAAGGGTCACCGGTTGGAACGGCCAGTGGGGGGATGCGCTGCAGATGAGTTGGCTTTCCCGCTCGTGGGCCGTTTCGTTAGGGGGCCTTGGTCCGTGTAGATGGGACCATAATGCCCTGGTTCGCCTTCTTGTCTTTGCGCACACTGCTTGCTGGGTGTGGGTGAGGGCGGGCCGGTCGATCGCCTGGCGCCGTGACGATCGAACGGAGGGAGCGGTGATGGCCAAGCGTCTCGTCGTCTGCTGCGACGGCACATGGAACACCGCCGATCAGGCCATCGCCGGGCGGGCGTGCCCGACCAACGTCGCCAAGATCGCGCTGTCCATCGCCACGCAGGATTCCGCCGGGCTGTACCAGCGCGTCTACTATCACTCCGGCGTCGGCACCAGTCGGTGGGAGCGCCTACGCGGCGGCGCGTTCGGTATCGGGCTGTCCCACAACGTCTTCGACGCCTATCGCTTCCTTACCGACAACTACGAACCCGGCGATGAGCTGTACTTCTTCGGCTTCAGCCGGGGCGCGTACACCGCGCGCAGCCTCGCCGGACTGGTCCGCAACTGCGGCATTCTGCGCCGGGAGAACGCCGGCCGGATCGGCGAGGCCTGGGCTCTGTACCGCAATTCGGGCGAGAGACCGAACGGCGTGGCCTCGGCCCTGTTCCGGCGGGCGTACTCCCACGAGTCGCGCATCCGGTTCCTCGGGATGTTCGACACGGTCGGCGCCCTGGGCGTCCCGGCCCTGGGTCCCGGATGGCTCAGGCCGCTCGTCAGACGGATCAACCGCCGCTGGGAGTTCCACGACACCACCCTCAGCTCCCTGGTCGACGGTGCGTTCCAGGCGCTGGCGATCGATGAGAAGCGCGCGGTGTTCGAGCCCGCGCTGTGGCATCAGCAGCCCGACGTCCGTGATCAGGAGATGAGACAGGTCTGGTTCACCGGCGTGCACTGTGACATCGGCGGCGGTTACCCCGAGACAGCCCTGTCCGACATCGCCCTGCTGTGGATGATCGACCGAGCGCAGGCGTACGGCCTGCAGTTCCAGCCCATCGCCCACAGCTCCGACGGTCCCCCGGAGATGACCCCGAGGGAGAGCACTCACTTCACCGTCGCTCCCGACCCGATGACCCGGCCGCACGACTCCTGGACGATGGCCTACCGGCTGATGGCGGCGGTGAACCGACCGATCGGAAAGGCCTGCGACCAGCAGAGCGGCCGTCTCGATGGGAACGAGTACGTCGCCTCCACCGCCAAGCAGTACTTCGACGGCGATCTCGGGTACCGGCCACCCGAGCTCGCCACGCACTTGGAGAACCCGGCCGACGTCCACCTGGAACCCGTGCTGAGCGATCTCGACGACGTTGCCACCCCCACGTCGGCTGAAGCCGCCGTGTGAAGTGGCGGTGGCCGGGCCAACGACGCCGCCCCGACCACCCCGCCCTGCCGCCCTGCCGTGGCGGACGCTCCCGAGCGGATCGTTATTGACCTGCCCGGAGGGCCGCCGCGAAGCGCCGTCCCGGCGTCGGGTCGACTCCGAAGCGCTCGGCGTAGCGTTCGTGAATTTCCGCCCACTGCTCGTGCGCCACCTCTTCGGAGATGTGCTCGCCGGCGAGATGGGGCTCGAGCCGTGAGAGGTACGTCTCCCAGCCCGTCGCGGTCTGCGCTGCGGGCGCCAGGTCGTCGATGACGTGGGTGAAGACCAACCGGCAGCCGTCCTCTTGAGCGGTCAGCGCGAAGCTGTGCGGCTGGCCGGCGTAGACCCAGGCCAGGCGATGGGGGGCGTCGACTTCGGTCACCTCGAGGATCGCGCCCGCGGCCTCGAAGGTCTCACCCACCGCCGGTGTCCAGTCGACGGCCGCCGGAAACCAGCGCTCGAGCTCTGCCGGCTTGCTGATCGCCTGCCACACGCGCTCGACCGGGTACGCGAGCGTGCGCTCGAAACGGAGTGCCGGGCGGCCGTCGATGGTCTCCAGGGTTCCGTAGGCCCGTTCGGTCATGGATTCTCATTCAGGTGTTGTTCGAGGGCATCGAGGCGCCTCGACCACAACGCGTTCACGTCATGGAGCTTGTAGCGGCCCTCCCGTCGACTCTCGACCAGCCCGGCGGCCTCGAGGACCGCAAGGTGCTGAGAGACCGCTTGGCGCGAGATGGCGAGATGGTGCTGCTCGCTCAGCCGCGAGCAGATCTCAACCAGGGCCTGTCCTGGCCTCTCGGCGAGTACGTCGAAGATCGTCCGGCGGGTAGGGGAGGCCAAGGCTTTGAACACTTCGTTGGCCACACGCTCACGTTAGGCAAGCGCTCACTTGCCTGTCAAGCGCCACGCCGATGACCGGCAGGTCGGCGTACAGCCGCGGGGTGCCTTTCTTGGGATGGATCGGGCGGGCATGGCGCTTCGTTCGCGCCATGGTCACGCGGCTCTTCGGCGGGGCCGCGAACGCACTGAGCGTGGCCGCGTCGGCAGGCCTGCTGGTCGCCGCGGGCCTGCTGGTATGGGTTCTTGTTCTGGGTGTGAATCTTGCCCAGGATGCGGCGGAGATGGTGACGGCGGGCTCGTCGTTCATCGCTGCGCTGGCCGCGTGGCTGTCGATGAGGGTCGCCAAGCGATCCGCCGACCGGGCCGAAGATCGGACCGGTGACCGGGCCGAGGGACAAGTGGAGGTCAGTGGTCGCCGGCACTGGGCCGGGGTCCGCTTCTCTGAGGCGATCGCGCAGCTCGGCCACGAGAAGGCGGAGGTTCGCCTCGGTGGTCTCTACGCCCTGGAGGCCTTGGCCAAGGAGGCCCTGGCCAACAAGGATTCTCACCATTACCAGGCGGTCATCAATATGGCCTGCGGCTACCTGCGAATCCCGTACACGCCTCCGACGGGTCCTGTGGGAGATCCGGCACTTGTTGAGCTCGAAGTTCGCCTTACCACGCAGCGGCTGATATCCAGTCTCCTGCGCTCCCCCGATGATGGCCGCGAGCCCCACGATGAGACTCGGTTCATTTGCAGCATTGACCTTCGGGGGGCTTGGCTGAAGGATTTCGATCTTCGCTACGTAGCCGTCGGGGCCGCCGATTTCCGCGATGCACGGTTCGACGGGGAGGCCGCGTTCCACGGTGTGCGCTTCATCGGGGACGCCAGGTTCGACCGAACGCAGTTCGCTGGGGGCGCCTTGTTCAACAGTGCGAGGTTCATCCGGCGCGCTGGGTTCGACCATGTGCAGTTCGCACGGGAGGCAACCTTCGACGCTGAGCAGTTCGACGGGAAAGCCCTGTTTCACGATGCGCTGTTCAGCCGTGCCGCCTCGTTTAACGACGCGCAGTTTCGCAGCTCCGCCGTGTTTCTCGGCGCGCGGTTCAGGGCTGGGACTTCGTTCCACTGGGCCAGGGTTCACAACCCGAATGGTCAGCATGTGTTGCCGGATGGATGGCGGTTGGACGGCGAGGGCTCGCTGGAGCGTGTCAGGACACGCCGCCCGCCGGACAACCTCAGCCGGTAACACCGCCGATGGCACCCGCATCGCCCCGGCCGCTGCCACTACCAGCGAAGATCCGAACGCGGACGCGAAGTGAGCCCGGCGTACTGGGTTAAGGTGATGGTGGATCCTCGGGGGTCATCGACTTCGGAGGCATCATGCGTATCTTGGCCACGCTCGGCGCGGCGGCACTTCTCCTCACGTTCCTCGGTGCGACGCCGGCCTCGGCCGCGCCGGCGATTCCGCTCAACGGCGAGCAGGAGGCGGCCGCGGGCGACGACGACGGACACGGGTTCTTCACCTACGACCTGGACGGCACGACCTTCTGCTCGACCCTTCAATGGTCCGGCATCGAGACCGCGACCGCGGCGCACGTCCACAAGGCACCGCGCAACGTCGCCGGTCCGATCGTGATCCCGCTCAGCGTGGGCGACGGCTCCGGCGCACGCGTCTCCGAATGCAGCCAGATCGACCCCGCGCTGGCCGCCGACCTTGCGGCGAACCCGAAGGCGTACTACATCAACGTGCACAACGCACCGTTCCCGGCGGGCGCGATCAGGGGTCAACTGAAGTAGGACTCCGCCGACCTCTCCCGAGAAGGGTGATCAGCGAGGGGCCTCCGGCGAAGCACCACAGGGCGATGACGGGATCGCAGATGGCGCAGCCCAGGGTGGATCAGCCAGCCGATGCCGATGAAGGTCCACGACTCCAGGCCGCAATAGGCGACGTACGCCATGAGGGCGACGACCGGTAGCTCCCAGACGCCGAAACCGCCCCCGCTCAGGTAGGCCGCACCGGCTCCCGCAACCATGATCGCGTTGAAGCGGCGCCGGTGCGGTTCTCTGATCAGGGACATCAGCAGGCAGTAGGCGACGCCGACGAAGATGGGCAATACGTAGCTCATGACCAGAGATCCTTCGGGCGCATGGAGGTCTGTCGGGACGTTCCGAAGTCAACCGGCTAG
>WHSL01000099.1 GCA_009380095.1 Streptosporangiales bacterium
AGGTGCACGGTTCTGAACGTTCCGGGCCGGTCCGCCGGCCGGACAGAGGAGTGAAGATGATGCACCCGGACCTCTCGGCCCTGGCCGACGCGGAGCACCGGAAGCAACTGCTGGACGAGGCCGAGCGGTCCCGTCAGGCGGCGTACGTCCAGCGTTCCCGGCGCCTCGCCCGGGCCACCGAGCTGCGCGCCGCCCGCCGCCGCCGGCTGCGCCGGCTGGTGACCCGGGTCTCCTGACCGGGGAGGCGGCAGGGACGGGCGATGATCCGATTCGACGCCGTTCGTCCAGCCCCGGAATTGTCGGTACCGGATGGCATTGTGGAGGACATGGACGAGCGCTTGACGAGCCCACGTCTGGTGGGCAGGTCCGCCGAGCTCGCGGCCCTCGAGGAGTCGATCTCCCGGGCGGCCGCCGGCTCGGCGGTTTCCGTGCTCGTCGGCGGTGAGGCGGGGGTGGGCAAGTCCCGGCTGGTCGCGGAGCTGGTGGCGCGGTCCCCGCACACCCGGGTGGTGATAGGGCCCTGCCTGGAGCTCGGCGTCGAGGGCCTGCCCTATGCGCCGTTCACCGCCATCCTGCGCCGCCTGGTGCGCGACCTGGGGGCGGCCGCGGTGGGCGAGCTGCTGCCCGGCGGGCCGCGCGAGCTGGCCCGGCTGCTGCCCGAGTTCGGCGAGCCGCCGCCCGAGTCGCCGGAGGCGCGGGCCCGGCTGTTCGAGCGCGTGCTCATGCTGATGGAGGGCATCGCCGACCCCGGGCGCCCTCTCGTCCTCGTCGTGGAGGACGCGCACTGGGCCGACCGGTCAACGCGTGACCTGCTGGTCTTCCTCGTGCACAACCTGCAGGCCTCGGGCCTCGTGCTGCTGGTGACGTACCGCACGGACGAGCTGCACCGCAGCCACCCGCTGCGCCCGGTGCTGCACGAGCTGGAGCGGCTGCCCGAGGTGGGCCGGCTGGAGCTCGGCCGGCTCAGCCGCACCGAGGTCGCCGATCAGTACGCCGCGATCCTCGGCCACCGGCCGTCCGAGACCGGCCTCGACGCGGTCTACGGGCGCAGCCTCGGCAACCCCTTGTTCGTGGAGTCCCTGCTGGCCTGCGGGGGCTGTGACGAGCTGCCCGAGTCGATCCGCGACACGCTGCTCGCCGGCGTGGAGCGGCTGCCCGAGGCCGCGCGCGGGGTGCTCCGCATCGCCGCGGCCGGCGGCGTGCACGTCGGGCACGAGCTGCTCGCCGCGGTGTCCGAGCTCGACGAGACCGCGCTCACCGAGGCGCTGCGCGCGGCGGTGTACGCCAACGTCCTCGTCGCCGACGCCGAGGGATACGCCTTCCGGCACGCGCTGATCCGCGAGGCCGTCCACGACGACCTGCTGCCGGGCGAGCACACCCGGCTGCACACCCGCTACGCCGAGGCGCTGGAGGCCACGCCCGGGCTCGTCGCGCCGCAACGGCACGCCATCGAGACCGCGCACCACTGGCAGAGCGCGCACGACGTGGCATGCGCACTGCGCTGGTCCTGGCGCGCCGCCGAGGAGGCGCGGCGCTCGCTGGCGCACGCGGAGGAGCTGCGCATGCTCGAACACGTGCTGCAGCTCTGGGAGCGGGTTCCGGACGCGGCGGAGAGCATCGAGGCGGACAGGTTCGAGGTGCAGACCCGCGCTGCCGACGCGGCCGCCGACGCCGGCGAGCACCAGCGGGCACTCGCCCTGCTCAACGAGGCGCTGCGGGAGTATCCCGCGGAACGGGATCGGACCCGTGCCGCGCTGCTCTTCAACGCCCGCGGCCGGCTCCGCCGCCGGATGGGCGACGTCGACATCGAGGATCTCCGCCTCGCCGCCGAGCTCATCCCGGCCGGTCACGCGAAGCGGCCGCGGCTGCTGGAGTCGCTGGCCCAGGCGCTGATGGTGCGCAACTCCGACGAAGACAGCCGGCCGCTGGCCAAGGAGGCGCTGGAGCTGGCCCGGGAGGCCGGCGACAGGTACGCCGAGATCCATGCGCTGATCACGCTGTCCGCCCTGTCGGTGGACCTCGACGACTCCGACAGATCGCTGGCCGTGCTCGCTGAGGCGCGGGGCCTGGCGCGGGCCGCCGACCTCCCCGCGCAGGAGATACGCGGGTTCACCAACGCCACCCACCAGCTGGAGCGGCAGGGTCGGCACGAGGAGTCGGCCGCGCTCGGCCGGGAGGGCCTGGAGCGTGCGACCGAGCTCGGCATCATGCGGTTGCAGGGCAGCTTCCTCGCCGGCAACGTCGCGGAGTCCCTGTTCAGCCTGGGCCGGTGGGATGAGGCGAGCAAGGTGCTCGAAGAGGGGCTCGGGTACCGGCCGCCGCCGTCCTACACGGCGAACCTCGAGGTCTTGGTCGGCGAGATCGCGCTCGCCCGCGGCGACCTCGCCGCCGCACGGCGCGCGGTCGAGCACACGCACGAGGTCTTCGTGTCCCCCCGGTCCAGCCGGGAGGACCGGAACTCACCCGTGCCGCTGGAGGCCAGGCTCCTCGTCGCCGAGGGCCGCCCTGCCGAAGCCGTCGAGCTCATCGACGCCACGCTGTTCCAGCCGGGCGAGTGCTGGGGCGTCCGCGACGGCTGGATCATGGCGACCATCGGGGCCGAAGCCGCGGCCGACGTCCTGACGGGCTCCTCCTCGGACCGGGCGCAAGCCTCGGCCGCGGGGCGCGGCGCGGCCGGGGCGGGGCCCCGGGTGGGAGCCGGGGTTTCGGCGGCGGGCGCCGAGCGGTCGGGCACCGGAGGGACGGGCACCGGAGGGACGGGCGCCGGGCTGACGGCCGCCGAGCGAGCGGGTGAGGTGCTGCGGCGGCTCATCGAGGCCGTCGAGGGATGGATTGTCACGCTGCCCTTGCACGAGGCAATGAGCCTCTCCTTCCACGCCGAGGTCCGCCGGGCGGGCCTGAGCGCCGACGCCGCGGCGGTGTGGGACGCGTACGACGGCGCGGCGGTGCGGGATGCGTACGACGGCGCGGCCGAGGCGTGGGTCAAGGTGGGGCAGCCGTACCCGCGAGGGCGGGCGCTGCGGCGGTCCGCGGAGGCGTCCGCGCAGCTCGGCGACCGGGACGGGGTGCGGCAGCGGCTCGACCTCGTCGCGGAGATCGCCGCGTCGCTCGGCGCCGAGCCGCTGGCCGGGGCCGCGCGTGACCTCGCCCGCCGGGCGGGGATGCCGGTGGGCGCCACCGCCGATGAGGCGGGGCTCACGCCACGGGAGTTCGAGGTGCTCAGGCTCGTCGCCGACGGGCGCAGCAACCGGCAGATCGCCGAGGAGCTCTTCATCTCCGCCAAGACGGCGAGCGTGCACGTCTCGAACATCCTGGGCAAACTCGGCGTCCCCACCCGAGGCGCGGCCGCCGCCGAAGCCCACCGCCTCGGCCTCTTCCACCCCACGGCCCCAACCGTCTGATACCCCCAGCCGCCTGATACCCCGCGCCCGGGCTCCGCCCTCAGCGGCCCCCTGGGGGGCCCAGCCCGCCGGGGCCTTCCAGCGGGTCGCAGTCCGCGGGGGCCTCTCCCCGCGAGGCCCAGCTCGCGGGGCGCCTCACCCGCTGGGCCGGCTGCGGGGGCGTCTCCCAGGGGGTCCCAGCCCTCTGGGCTGCTGGCGCCGGCGGGGTTTGTGGTCGTGGCGTGGCGGGGGGCTTGATTCGGAGGGGAGGGGGCGGCGTGGTGACCGTTTGCGGTTTTGCGTGTGTGATGCGTGACGTTCTTGTCTCATCTGAGATGGGAGTGTCGCGGGTGAGGTAGCCTGCCGCGCATGCGTTCGACCCGGGATCGGATCACCACGGCCGCCGTAAGGGTGCTGGTCAAGGACCCGTCGGCCCCGCTGGAGCGGGTGGCGGAGGCCGCCGGGGTGAGCCGGGCGACGCTGCACCGGATCTTCCCGGGGCGGGCCGCACTGATCAGTGCGCTCAGCGGCGATGCGCTGCAGGCCGTCCGCGACGCCCTGCACCGCGCCACCCCGGCCCCCGCCTCACGCACCACGCCGGGCGCGTCCGCCGCGGCCGGGGTGCCGGTCGGGGAGGCCGACGCCACGTCCGGTGTGCGGACGTTGGAGCGGCTCGTGCAGGAGCTGCTGCCGGTGGCGTACGAGTATGGATTTCTTGTGTACGAGCAGAGTACAGGCGGCCTCAACGGCCACAACGCCGAGTTCGTACAGTTGGAAGCCGAGATACGCGAATTCGTGAGAGCGGCCCAGCGGCGTTCCGAGTTGCGCGTCGACCTCACCTCCGAGTGGATCGTCGACGCCCTGCTGGGCCTGGTGCTGACGGCGGCCGACTCCGTGGCCGCCGGCCGGCTGGCCCGCGCGGCGGCCGCCGAGGCCGTGACCACGGTGCTGTTCCGGGGCGTACGACTCCAGGAGGCGGTGTGACAGGGCTCAGCCGCACCCGGCGGTGGGCGGCCCTGGCCCCGCTCTGCCTCGCGGTCCTGCTCGTCGCGGTGGACTCCACCGTGCTCAGCCTGGCGCTCCCGTTTCTCACCGAAAACCTGGAGCCGTCCAGCACCGAGGTGCTGTGGATCGGCGACGCGTACGCGTTCGTGCTGGCCGGGCTGCTGGTCACGATGGGCGTCCTCGGCGACCGCTGGGGCCGCAAGCGGCTGCTGCTCTGCGGCGCCATCGCCTTCGCCGCCACCTCGGCGCTCGCCGCGTACGCGCCCACCCCCGAGCTGCTCGTCGTGGCCCGCGCCCTGCTCGGCGTGGGCGGCGCCACGCTGATGCCGTCCACGCTGTCGATCATCCGCAACATCTTCACGGACGGCCGGGAGCGGACCCTCGCGGTGGGCATCTGGAGCGCGATGGGCGCCGGCGGCGCCGCGCTCGGCCCCATCGTCGGCGGCTTCCTGCTGGAGCACTTCTGGTGGGGCTCGGTCTTCCTGATCAACCTGCCGGTGATGGGCGTGCTGCTGGTGGTCGGCTTCTGGCTGCTGCCCGAGTCGCGTGACCCCCGCCCGGGCCGGCTCGACCTCCTCAGCGTGGTGCTGTCCATGCTCGGCGTCACCGGCGTGATCTACGCGATCAAGGAGATCTCGGTCGGCGCGCTGACGCACCCGAGCACGCCGATCGCGGGCGTGATGGGCATCGCCGCGCTGGTCTGGTTCGTCTCGCGGCAGCTCCGGCTGAAGACGCCGTTGCTGGACGTGACGCTGTTCCGCAACCGTGGCTTCTCCAGCGCGGTGGGTGTGAACATGGTCGCCGTGTTCGCCCTCTCCGGCCTCGTCTTCTTCCTGTCGCAGTACCTGCAGTTCGTGCTGGGCCTGTCGCCACTGGAGGCGGGCCTGCGGATGCTGCCCGCCACGGTCGGCGCGATCGTCGCCGCGGTGCTCGTCTCCAAGCTCGTCGGCTGGTGGGGCGGCGGCCCGGTGACCGCGGTCGGGCTGGGGCTCACCTCGGTGGCGCTGGCCCTGCTCTCGCTGCTGCACGTGGAGACCTCCGGCATCCTGCTGCTCGGCGGCCTCGCGGTGATCGGCGTCGGCGTGGGCGCCGCCATCACCGTCACCTCGGACGTCATCCTCACCGCGGCCCCGAAGGAGAAGGCGGGTGCGGCCGCGGCCGTCTCCGAGACGAGCTACGAGCTGGGCGCGGCGCTGGGCATCGCGCTGCTCGGCTCGCTGCTGTCCGCCGTCTACCGGGGCGCGCTGGCCCTGCCCACCGGGCTGCCGGCGGGCGTACGGGACGCCGCGGAGGACTCGGTCGGCGGCGCGGTGAGCATGGCGCACCGCTTCCCGCAGTACGCTCCCGAGCTGCTGACCTCGGCGCGCGAGGCGTTCATCAGCGCGATCATGATGACGGTGCTGGTGAGCGCGGTGGTCGTCGCGTTCGCGGCGCTGCTGGCGCTGCTGCTGCCGGGGCGGCGGCAGCTCTCCGGGGCGGTGGCGCCCAGCTACGAGCTGGCCCGGGCCGGCGAGGAGGCCGGCCTGCAGCAGCCCCGTACGGGCGGCGCCGACGGCGGAGCCGGAGAGGCGGTCTCCTCCTTCCGCAGCCTCCCATGATCGACTGTCACCGCCGGGGCGTAGTCTGATCCGGAAATGACCCCATCATCCGTCGTCCCGGTCGATCGCTCTCAGCCCGGCGGCCCGGACCCCCGTCGTCCCGTCCTGATCGGCCTGATGGCCGCGGTCGCGCTGGCCGCGATGGACGGCACCATCGTCGCCATCGCCGTGCCCGCGATCGTGCAGGATCTGGGCGGGTTCTCGCTGTTCCCCTGGGTGTTCTCCGCGTACATGCTGGCCATGGCGGTGACCATCCCGATCTACGGAAGGCTCGCCGACCTGCACGGCCGCCGGCCGATGCTGCTGGTGGGCACGGTGATCTTCCTGGCCGGCTCGCTGCTGGCCGGGTTCGCCTGGGACATCCGGGTGCTGATCGCCGCGCGCGTGCTGCAGGGCATCGGCGCCGGCGGCATCCAGCCGATCAGCCAGACCATCGCCGGGGATCTGTACCCGCTGCGCGAGCGGGGCAAGGTCCAGGCCGCGTTCTCCAGCGTGTGGGGCGTCTCCGGCGTGCTCGCCCCGGCCATCGGCGGCGCGTTCGCCGAGTACGTGACCTGGCGCCTGATCTTCCTCATCAACCTCCCGGTCGGCATCGCAGCGCTGATCATGGTCAACCGGCGGCTCAAGGAGAGCGTCGAGCGCCGTACCCACAAGGTGGACGTGCTGGGCTCGTCGCTGCTGATGGCCGGGGTGGGGCTCATCGTGCTGGGGCTGCTGCAAGGCGGCAGCGCGTGGGCCTGGGGCTCCGCGCCGAGCGTCGCGGTGTTCGCCGCCGGGGTCCTGGCGCTGCTGGCCTTCGGCTGGTGGGAGCGGCGCGCCGCGGAGCCGATGGTGCCGCCGTGGGTGTTCGGCCGCCGCCTGCTGATCGGCGCCAACCTGGGCAGCTTCGCGGTCGGCTTCCTGCTCATCGGAATCGCCGCGTTCCTGCCCACGTACGCCACCGGCGTGCTCGGCGCGAGCGCGCTGGTCGCCGGGTTCGCGCTGGCCGTGCAGTCCGTGGGCTGGCCGATCGCGGCAGGGCTCTCCGCCCGGCTCTACCTGCGGATCGGCTTCCGCGACACCGGGCTGACCGGGCTGGGGCTCATCCTGATCTCCGGGCTGCTGCTGGCCACCGTGGACGCGGACTCCTCGCTGGCGTTCGTGGCGGCGGCGAGTTTCGTGAACGGTTCCGGGCTCGGCCTGCTCTCGGCCTCGATGCTGGTCGGGGTGCAGTCCGTGGTGGGCTGGGAGCGGCGCGGCGTGGTGACCGCCAGCTCGATCTTCGCCCGTACGCTGGGCAGTGCCGTGGGCGCCGCGGTGTTCGGCGCCGTGGCCAACTCGACGCTCGCCGACTGGTTCCACAACGCTCCGCGCGGGCTCGGCCCGGGCCTGCCGGAGAGCGTGGACGAGGCCGGCCAGGCGCTGGACGGGGCGCCCGGCCTCTCCCCACAGGTTGTGGAGTACGTCCGCGAGGGCGTCGCGCTGGCCACCCACCACGTCTTCCTGGGCATCGTGATCACCGCGCTGCTCGGCATCGCCGCCGTGCTGATGACGCCGCGCCGGTACGAGCCGCTGAAGTTCGACGACGACCGCGCCTGAGGACGCCGCCGGCCTGACGGCGATCCCCTGGCCAACGTCGGCCAGCCCCACCTCGATGTTGTCACGACGGTGCGTGCCGGGCACGCCCAAGGGACAGCAACGAGGAGGTTGCCCGATGCCGAACATCATCCGCGCCGCCGTGCTCCAGGCCACCTGGACCGGCGACTCCGAGTCGATGATCAAGAAGCACGAGGACCACGCCCGCGAGGCCGCGGCCCAGGGCGCGAGAGTCATGGGCTTCCAGGAGGTCTTCAACGCCCCGTACTTCTGCCAGGTGCAGGAGGAGGAGCACTACAAGTGGGCCGAGCCGGTGCCGGACGGCCCCACCGTGACCCGCATGTGCGAGCTGGCCCGCGAGCTGGAGATGGTGCTGGTGGTCCCGGTGTACGAGGTCGAGGGGCCCGGGTTCTACTACAACACCGCCGCCGTGATCGACGCCGACGGCACGTACCTCGGCAAGTACCGCAAGCACCACATCCCGCAGCTCAAGGGCTTCTGGGAGAAGTTCTACTTCAAGCCCGGCAACCTGGGCTGGCCGGTGTTCGATACCGCGGTCGGCAGGGTCGGCGTCTACATCTGCTACGACCGGCACTTCCCTGAGGGCTGGCGTGCGCTCGGCCTGGCCGGCGCTCAGCTCGTGTTCAACCCGTCGGCCACCAGCCGGAGCCTCTCGCAGTACCTCTGGCAGCTCGAGCAGCCCGCCGCCGCGGTCGCCAACGAGTACTTCATCGCCGCGATCAACCGGATCGGCGTCGAGGAGTACGGGGACAACGACTTCTACGGCTCCAGCTACTTCGTGGACCCGCGCGGCCGGCTCGTCGGCGGCACGGCCAGCGACCAGAAGGAGGAACTGCTCGTACGGGACCTCGACCTGGACCTGATCGACGAGGTCCGCCGCGGCTGGGCGTTCTACCGCGACCGCCGTCCCGAGGCCTACGGCCCGCTCGCGGAGGGCTGAACGATGACCAGGATCGCCATCCGGAACGGCCTCGTCATCACCGCGACCGACGAGACGTACGCGGACGTGCTCGTCCAGGACGAGCGCGTGGCGGCCATCGCGGCGCCCGGCTCGGACCCGGCGGTGAGCTGGGCGGACGGCGCCGATCAGGTGCTCGACGCGGACGGCTGCTACGTGATCCCGGGCGGGGTGGACGCGCACACGCACATGGAGATGCCGTTCGGCGGGACCGTCGCCAGCGACTCCTTCGAGACCGGCACGCGCGCCGCGGCCTGGGGCGGCACGACCACGATCGTGGACTTCGCGATCCAGCCCCGTGGCGGCGCGCTGCGGGAGGGGCTCGACACGTGGCACGCCAAGGCCGAGGGCAACTGCGCCGTCGACTACGGCTTCCACATGATCATCTCCGATGTGGGCGAGGGCCCGCTGAAGGAGATGGACGGGCTCGTCGACGAGGGGGTGACGAGCTTCAAGCTGTTCATGGCCTACCCGGGCAACCTGTACAGCGACGACGGGCAGATCCTGCGGGCCATGCAGCGGGCCGAGGGCAACGGCGCGCTGATCATGATGCACGCGGAGAACGGCCTGGCCATCGACGTGCTAGTGGAGCAGGCGCTGGCCGCGGGCAGGACCGACCCGCGGTATCACGGCGACGTACGGCACGTGCTGCTCGAGGCCGAGGCCACCCACCGCGCCATCCAGCTCGCCCGGGTCGCCGGCGCGCCGCTCTACATCGTGCACGTCTCCGCGGGTGAGGCGGTCGCGCACGTCGCCCACGCCCGGGACGACGGGCTGCCGGTGTACGCCGAGACGTGCCCCCAGTACCTCTTCCTGTCCGTGGACGACCTCGCCCGGCCGGACTTCGAGGGCGCCAAGTACGTCTGCTCCACCCCGCTGCGGCCGGCCGAGCAGCAGGCGCGGCTGTGGCGCGGGCTCCGTACGGACGACCTGTCGGTGGTCTCGACCGATCACTGCCCGTTCTGCTTCGTCGGCCAGAAGGACCTCGGGCGCGGCGACTTCTCCAAGATCCCCAACGGCATCCCGGGGGTGGAGACCCGGCTGGACCTGCTGCACCAGGCCGTGCTCGACGGGCACATCGGCCGCCGCCGCTGGGTGGAGCTGGCCAGCACCGCGCCGGCCAGGCTGTTCGGGCTGCACCCGCGCAAGGGCACCATCGCGCCGGGCGCGGACGCCGACCTCGTCGTGTACGACCCCGCGGCCGAGCACGTGCTGTCCGCGGAGACCCACCACATGAACGTCGACTACTCGGCGTACGAGGGATGCCGCGTCACCGGGCGGGCCCGGACGGTGCTCTCCCGGGGCCGGGTGATCGTCGACGGTGGCCGGTACCTGGGCCGGGCCGGGGACGGCGGGTTCGTGGCGCGCGGCATCGGCTCGTACGCGGGATGAGGGGAACAGCGATGGACTTCGGACTCGTACTGCAGACGGATCCGCCGGCGTCCACCGTGGTGGACCGGATGTGCCGGGCGGAGGCCGCGGGGTTCAGCCACGGCTGGACCTTCGACTCGTGCGTGCTCTGGCAGGAGCCGTTCACGATCCTCAGCCGGGTGCTCGACCGGACCAGCACGCTGCGCGCGGGCACCATGGTCACCAACCCGGCCACCCGGGACTGGACGGTGACGGCCTCGAGCTTCGCCACGCTGAACGCGATGAGCGGCAACCGTACGGTCTGCGGCATCGGCCGCGGCGACTCGGCGGTGCGCGTCACCGGCGGGCGCCCGGAGACGCTGCGCACGCTCGGTGAGGCGATGCACGTCATCAAGGAGCTCGCCGAGGGCCGGGAGGCGGCCTTCCACGGCACCCCGGTCCAGATGCCGTGGGTCACCGGCGGCTCACTCCCCGTCTGGATGGCCGCGTACGGGCCCAAGGCGCTGGAGCTGGCCGGCCGCCAGGCCGACGGGCTGATCCTGCAGATCGCGGATCCGTACCTGGTGGGCTGGATGATCCGTACCATGCGCGAGGCGGCGGAGCGGGCCGGCCGCGACCCCGAGGCGATCACGGTGTGCGTGGCGGCGCCCGCCTACCTGAGCGACGACCTCGCGCACGCCCGCGACCAGTGCCGCTGGTTCGGCGGGATGGTCGGCAACCACGTGGCCGACCTCGTCGCCCGGTACGGGGACCGCTCCGACCTGGTGCCGCCGGAGCTCACCGACTACATCAAGGCGCGGGAGGGCTACGACTACAGCCACCACGGCCGCGCGGGCAACCCGAGCACCGCGTTCGTCACGGACGCGATCGTGGACCGCTTCTGTGTGATCGGGAACGCCGAGGCGCACCGCGACAAGCTGCGCGAACTGCGCGATCTGGGCGTCGGCCAGTTCGCGGTGTACGCGCAGCACGACGCGGTCGACGACGTCATCGACGGGTACGGCGCCGAGGTGATCCCGGGCCTGACCTGACGGTGGCGGCGGGGTGTCCCGTGGGGTCACGTCGTGGAGCGGAAGCCGGACGGTCGACCCACGGGACACCGGTCCCTTTATCGATCGAGCCTCAGGATGTCGATCCCGCGCTCGTTGTCGGCCACGTACACCAGCCCGTCCTGCCACTTGGGCTGCCAGGACTGTGCGTCGCCGGCCCGGTGGTAGGCCACCTGCCGCGGGTTCGCCGGATCGCTGACGTCGATGAAACGGGTGCCCTGCTCATAGAAGGACTGCACGAGGATGTCGTCCCGTACGTCGAAGTAGTGCGCGGAGCAGGACGCGGAGCCGGGGTCGCTGCCCTCCTGCCCGTCCACGCGCCAGGTGCCGACGGTCTTCAGCCGGAACGGGTTCTCCGGCGTGGAGCGCCAGCCCTGGCCTTCGAAGGAGCCGTCGAGCGAGGCGATGACCAGCGCGCCGTCGCCCGCGCAGCCGTCGACGAAGGTCTCCTCGGTGATGTAGACGTACCTCCCGTCGCCGGGGGCCTCGGCGTCATTGCCCACCGGGCGGTAGCTGTTGTGCATGAACGCCGACGTCACCGAGGTCTCGTTGATCTTGCCGCCGGCGTACGGGACCGGGTCGGGCGCGGTCGCCCGGCGGAATCGCTTCGTCAGCGGGTCGCGGTGGAAGCCGCTGGTCCAGTATCCGCGGACGCCGCCCCGGCCGGACACCCAGGCGATCCCCGTGCTGTCCACCTGCACGTCGTGCACGTAGTCGGTCTTGCCGTCGTTGCGCCCGGTGTCGATCGGGTTCGGGAACACCTTCGGCTTGGCGGGGTTGCGCACGTCGGTGACCCAGATCGGGCGCCCGCCCCAGTCGGCGGGCATCGACGCGGCGCGCGCGGGCCCGCCGGTGTAGAGGTACTTGCAGTCGTTCACACAGCTCGTGGTGTGCCCGGCGGGGACGTTGGTGAAGGAGATGATGCGCAGGTCGGCGGGGTCGCGGGCGTCCACGATGTAGATGCCGGACTCGCCGGTGGTGACGTCGCCGCCGAACGCGCGCGGGTCGCGGGCCAGGAAGACGTACTTGCGCTTGGCGTCGACCTCGGTGTCCTCGGTCTCCCAGAGTCCGGGCAGGTTCAGCTCGCCGACCAGCCGCGGGTTCTCCGGGTCGGCGCCGATGTCGTACGACTTCAGCCCGAACTCCCCGCTGACCAGCATGATCTCCCGGCCGTCACGGTACGAGAGGAAGTTGACCGCGATCGCGCCCTTGGCCTCGGGTACGGAGCCCACCAGCTCGGCGCCGGAGCTCTTCCCGCCGTCCGGGCCGGGCGCCCCGGCCTGCCTGACCTCGCTCGTGGCGGTGGGCCCGCCTGGATGACCCTGTTCGCAGGCCAGCGCGGGTGTCGCGACGAAGAGCGCGCCGGCGACGCCGGCGGCGAGGAGCGGAGAACGGACCAGCCACTTCGTTGCGGCCATGCTCACCTCCGTACGTGGCCGTGGCGGAAGCCAAGGTTCACGAACGGACGCTAAGCGGGGATCGGGCGCCCGCCAAGCACATCTCCTGACAAACTGACGACGGTCAGGCGATCCGCAGCCGGGCCGGGGGAGCGGCCGCGGGCTCGGGGAGGCGGAGCGGGGTGGCGCCGGGCGTGAGCGAGCCGAGTACGGCGCCGGCCCGCGCTCCGGTCGCGGACGGGACGGTCCCCGGCAGTCCGTGCCAGGTCAGGTAGCCGAGCAGGGCGAACAGGTACGCCTCCTTGCCCTGCGCGGGGAGGCCGGCGGCGTCGGAGACGGTCACCCGGGCGGGGTCGGCCAGGGTGCGGATCCGGTCCATCAGCACCGGGTTGCGGACGCCGCCGCCCGCCACGATCAGCTCCGTCAGCCGGTGCTCCGCGCAGGCCCGGGCGACGAGGACCGCGGTCAGCTCGGTCACGGTCGCCACGAGGTCGTCCGGCGCGATCCCGGTCCCCGCGTGTTCCCGCAGGTATGACCCGTGGAACAGCTCCTTGCCGGTCGACTTCGGGGGCGCCAGCCGATAGTACGGCTCCGCCAGCAGCCGCTCCAGCAGAGCCGCGTCGATCGTGCCCCGCGCGGCCCGCGCGCCGTCCCGGTCCATCGTCTCCGCGCCCGAGGTCGTGTCCGTCACGGCGGCGTCGATGAGCGCGTTGGCGGGTCCGAGGTCGTACGCGAGCACCGCGCCCCGCTCGTCCCGCACCGTGATGTTCGCGATCCCGCCGAGGTTCAGCGCGCCGCGCCGCACGCCGGCCCGGTCGTTGGCTGCCCGGTCGTTGGCGGCCCGGTCGTTGGCGGCACCGTCGCCGTCAGCGGCACCGCCGGCGTCAGCGGCACCGCCGGCGTCGGCGTCGGCACCCTCATCGTCGGCACCGTCGTCAACGTCGGCGCCGAGCAGGAGCAGGGCGTCGAGCATGGAGACGAGAGGGGCGCCGTGGCCGCCCTTGGCGATGTCCCGGGTGCGCAGGTCGGAGATCACGGGCAGGCCGGTGGCCTCGGCGATCCAGGCCGGGGAGCCGAGCTGCAGGGTGCCGAGCGCGCAGGCGCCCTCGACCCAGTGGTAGACGGTCTGACCGTGCGAGACGACCAGGTCCGCGCCGGGGAACCGGTCCATGGCCGTGCGCGCGGCCGTGCCGAACAGCCGGCCCAGCTCGGTGTCGAGCCGGCACACCTCCTCCAGCGTCGTTCCGGCGGGCGGCAGGCAGGCCCCGATCCGCTCACGCAGCTCCGCCGGGAACGCGGTGCTCACCAGCCCCAGCGGCGCCATCACCAGCTCGTCCCCGACACGGGTGAACCGCGCGACGCCGGCGTCCACCGCGTCGTACGACGTGCCGCTGAGCATCCCGATCACGGTCAGATCCATCAGGCTCCTTGGAGGTGGCGGCCGCCGGTGGCGGTCGGTTCCATCAGGCGTCCCCGAGGGTGAGTTCCATCAGGCGTCCTCGAGGTGCAGGAGGTGGTGGGCGGCGGCGAGGGCGGTGAGCCAGGCCGGTTCGTGGGGGCGAGGCGGGCCGTCGGGGACGTGCAGGCGGTTCGTCACGAGCGCGACGGTGGCGTCGTGTTCGGGGATCACCGCCACGGTGATGCCAGGGAAGCCGGGGTGCCCGGCCACGGTCACCGAGCAGCCGTCCTCCTCGGAGGTCCAGAGCCGGAAGCCGAGCGCCTGGCCAGGGCCAGGGCCAGGGCCAGGGCCAGGGCCAGGGGCGAGGAACCGGGCGGCCATATCCCGCGGCAGCGGGCCCTCGCCGGAGAGCGACCGAAGCAGCCCGCTGCCGTACGCGAGCAGGCCGGACACGGTGCCGAACAGTCCGGCATGCCCCGCCACACCACCGCAGCCGTGGAACGCGTTGCCGTCGTTCACCTCGCCGACGACGACACGCTCCCGCCAGCCGGGGAAGCCCAAGGCGGCACGGTCCACCGGATAGGGCACCCCCGTGTCGATCATGGTCCGCTCGATCACGTCCCCCCGCGAACTCGCCGCGACCGGAACCCCCGCCGGCGGAGCCGCGTACCGGACGGTCGCCGCCCCCGGCGGTGGCCGCGAGGGCTCGCGTGGTGGCCGGATCTCCTCGCAGGGCGGCGAGGGCTGTGCGTCCGTCACGCCGAAGGGGCGCAGGGCCCTCGGTCGTGCGTCCGCCAGGCCGAAGGGGCGCAGGGCGAGCCCGGTGACGGCGGTGTCGAGCGGGGCCGCCGCGACCGCCTCCACGACCGCGCCGAGCAGCAGGAAGCCGAGGTCGGAGTAGTGCCGCCCGGCGCCCGGCCGATAGCGGAGCTCGCGCCGGAGCACCCGCTCGACGACCTCGACCCGTCGGCCGGTCGCATCCTCGGCCACGGGGCCGGCCGCGGCCGCGCCGCTCCCCGCCTCGGCCCGGCGGCCGGTCGCGTCCTCCGTCACAGGTCCGGCGACGGTCGAGGCGCGCGCGGTCTCGGTGTAGAGCGGCCACCACTCCCAGAGGCCGGCGCGGTGGAGGAGCAGGTCGGTGAGGGTGGCATCGCCGGGGGGTCGGCCGTGGGCGGCGGGAACGTAGCGGGAGAGCGGCGCGTCCAGGGCGATCTCGCCGGCGGCCAGCAGCGCCATCAGTGCGGTCGTGGTGCCCACGATCTTGGTGACCGAGCCGAGGTCCGTCCACGTTTCCGCGGTCATCGGCAGCGGCTCGGCCAGGGGCCCAGAGGCGTCGAAGACCTGCCGGTGACCGGCCACGACGACGTGATCTCGATCGCCCCGGCGAACCGCCAGACACCCACCCGGCGGCGGCGCGGGCCCATCCGGCTCCGTGGTGAGCACGGCCGCCAGCGCCTCGCCGAGCAGCCCCGCCGCGTCCGCAGGGCTCCCCGCGCCGCGCGCGCCCGCCGCGCCGGCCGGTTCCGTCCGGCCCTCCGGGCTCGCACCGCAGGGCGGAGCACCCGGCGGGATGGGCGGGCGTGAAGATTCGGTCATGTTGGTAAGAATCTTACCTCTTGTCCGGAAGGCTGGTAATTCACTAACCTTCGCAGGCGGCTCACCTTCGGAGGTTGAACGATGGCATTGACGCAGACCCACAAGAGGGTGGGCATCCCGGGCCTGGCCGCGTGCCTGGCCGCCGGTCTCGCGCTCGCGCTGACCGCCTGCGCCCCCGCCGGATCCGGCAAGGACGCCAAGGGCGACGCGGCGCCCGGCAAGTTCGTCGTCGCGCGTACGGCCGACATCGACCAGCTGGACCCGCACAAGGCCACGGCGTTCCAGACCATCGCAACGCTCGGCCTCGTCTACGACCGGCTCGTCACGGTGGACAAGACCGGCCGCCTCACCCCCGGCCTGGCGGAGAAGTGGACCGCCGAGGACGGCGGCCGCACCCTGACCTTCACCCTGCGCAAGGGCGTCACCTGGCACGACGGCGAGGCCTTCGACTCCGCCGACGTGAAGGCCTCGCTGGACCGGATCCTCGAGGAGAAGACCGGCGCGGTGGCCCGCTCCAACCTCACCGTCATCGACGGCGTCGACACGCCGGACGCGACGACCGTGAAGCTCAACCTCACCCGCCCGTCCACGGCGCTGTTGTACGCGCTCACCTCGGTGAACGCGGCGATCCTCGACGAGGCCGACATCGAGAAGGACACCGTCGGCAAGGAGCCGGACGGCACCGGCCCGTTCGCCTGGAAGTCCTGGAACCAGGGCCAGAACGTGACGCTCACCGGCAACCCGAAGTACTTCGGCGGCGCACCGGCGATCAAGACGCTGGAGTTCCGGACGATCCCCGCCGAGTCCTCCATCCTCGCGGGCATGAAGGCGGGCGCCTTCCAGCTCGGCCTGCTCTCCGACCCGAGCGTCGCCCAGCAGGCCACCGGCAACGACGCCTTCCGGCTGGTCAAGCAGCCGTCGCTGGCCTACCACGCGCTGATGCTGAACGGCCGCAAGGGCCCGCTCGAGGAGCGCGCCGTACGGCAGGCCATCGCGTGCGCCATCGACCCCGGCCAGGTCGTGCAGACCGCCGCGTACGGCGACGGCGCCGCGACCGGCCCGATCACCAGCCCGGCCTACCGCTACTCCACCACCGAGGGCCTGCCCTGCACGCCGGGCAACGCCCAGCAGGCCAAGGACCTGCTCGCCCAGGGCGGGCACCCGGACGGCGTCACGCTGGAGACGATCGTGATGACCGACGGGTACTCCACCGCGGTGGCCGAGGCGCAGAACGTGCAGGCCCAGCTCGCCAAGATCGGCGTGAAGCTGGAGCTCAAGCAGCTCACCACGGCGCCGTACGTGAAGGCCTGGGTGGCGGCCGACTTCGACGCCGCGATCGCGCTCAACGGCGGCTCCTACGACCCGTACCTGATGTACGGGCGGTACTTCACCGACGGCGGCAGCCTCGCCAAGGCGGCCGGGCTGGACTCCCCGAAGATCTCCGAGCTGCTCGCCAGGGGCGACGAGGCCACCGACGACGCCACGCGTCAGGCCACGTACAAGGAGCTGCAGCGCGAGCTGCTCACCGAGTCGCCGTGGGCGTGGATGTCCCAGAGCGCCGACTACTACCTGGTGGGTACGGGCGTCGAGGGCTTCGAGGCCCGCCCCGACCAGGCGCTGAGCTCGCTGGCCTCGGCGAAGAACGCGGGCTGAGGGGCGCCGGCGGCATGATCGGATGGCGGTGGGCGGCGGCCCGCCTCGGCGGGACGGTGCTCACCCTGTTCGGGGTGACGGCCGTGGTGTTCATCGTGCTCCGGCTCATCCCGGGGGACGCGATCACCGCCGCCCTGGGCATCGAGTCCGGCGCGCTGACGCCCGCGCAGCGCGCCGCGCTCGAGTACCAGTACGGCACCGACCGCCCGTGGATCGTGCAGTTCGCCGACTGGCTGGGCCAACTCCTCCGCGGTGACCTGGGGCTCTCGCTGACCAGCGGGAAGTCCGTCGGCGGCCTGATCGCCGCGGCGCTCCCGGTCACCGTGGAGCTGGCCGTACTGGCCGCCGCCATGGGCACGGTGACCGGCGTCGCGCTGGGCGTCCTCGCGGGCAGCGGGCCGGGCCGCGCGCGCGACTCGGTGACCCAGGGCGTCACGCTGGTCGGGCTGGCGGTGCCGGAGTTCGTGCTCGGTACGACCGTGGTCGTGCTGCTCGCCGAGGCGTTCGGGTACTTCCCCGACACCGGCACGTTCGTGCCGCTCACCGAGTCGCTCGCCGGGAACCTCAGCCAGCTCATGTACCCGGCGCTGGTGCTGGCCGTGGGCTTCGCCGCGAACGTCGTACGGGCGACCCGCTCGGAGTTCGTGGAGATCGCCGAGGCCGACTTCGTCCGGACCGCGCGCGGCAAGGGCCTGCCCGCGGCCCGCGTACGGCTGGCGCACATCCTGCGCAACGCCTGGGTGCCGATCGTCACGCTCACCGGCATCCAGTTCGGCTACCTGCTGGGCGGCACGGTCATCGTGGAGCACGTGTTCGCGCTGCCCGGCATGGGGCGGCTGCTCTACACCGCCATCTCCGACCGCGACTATCCCGTCGTCCAAGGCGCGGTGCTGGTGATCGCCGCGCTCTTCGTCCTCATCAACCTGGCCACGGACCTGGTGTATCGGGCCCTCGACCCGCGGACGCGGGCGTCATGACGGCCGGGACCGCCGCCGCGGCGCCCCGCGCCGACCACCTCGTCGCGCGGATCTGGCGGGACGGCAACGGCAGGATCGGGCTGGTTGTCACCGGCCTGCTGGTGCTCGCGGCCGTCCTCGGCGTGCTCGGCGTGCTGCCCCACGACCCGCTGGCCCAGGCCCCCGCGGACCGGCTGCAGGGCCCGTCCGCGGCGCACTGGCTCGGCACCGACCAGTTCGGCCGGGACGTCGCGGCCCGTACGGCGTCCGGCATCGGCACCTCGCTGCGGGTGGCGGTGCTGTCGGTGGCCATCGCCTGCGTGGCCGGCTCGCTGCTCGGGGTGCTCGCCGGGTTCTTCCGCGGCTGGGCCGACCAGGTGATCGGGCGGGTCATCGACGTGCTGTTCGCGTTCCCCGCGCTGCTGCTCGCGCTCGCCGTGGTGAGCGCGCTGGGCAGCGGCTGGCAGAACGCGGCGGTGGCGATCGCCGTGGTGTACACGCCGATCTTCGCGCGGGTGGCGCGCGGGCCGACGCTGTCGGTGGCGCGCTCGGAGTACGTGAAGGCGGCCCAGGTGCTGGGCCTGCCCGTGCGCCGCATCCTGTTCCGGCACGTGCTGCCGAACGTCGCCGCGCCGATCCTCGTGCAGGTCACGCTCGCGCTGTCGTGGGCGATCCTCACCGAGTCCGCGCTGTCCTTCCTCGGGCTCGGCACCCAGCCGCCGCAGCCGAGCCTCGGCCTCATGGTCTCCGAGGCGCGGGACATCGCCGCGCTCGCCTGGTGGGTACTGGCCATCCCGGCGTTGGCCATCGTTATCGCGGTGATCGGGCTCAACCTGCTCGGCGACGGGCTGCGCGGCGCGGCCGATCCGCGCAGCCGTACGGGGGGCGACCGATGAGCAGCGTGCTGCGGGTGGAGGGGCTGCGTACCGCGATCGGTGACGTGGAGATCGTCCGCGGGGTGGGGTTCGCGGTGGCCGCGGGGGAGACGCTGGCCGTGGTCGGCGAGTCCGGCTCCGGCAAGTCGATGACCGCGCTGTCCATCGCGGGGCTGCTGCCCCGGGGCGGGCGCGTCGTGGGCGGCGAGGTGCTGCTGGAGGGGCGGGACGTGCTGGCGCTGCCGGAGGCGCGGCGCCGGGCCGTACGCGGCGCGGAGATCGGCATGATCTACCAGGACCCGATGACCTCGCTGAACCCGCTGACGCGCGTCGGCGCACAGGTCGCCGAGGGGCTCACCGCGCACGGCTGGACGAAGGTGCGGGCCCGTTCGCGGACGCTGGAGGTGCTGGCCGAAGTGGGGCTGCCGTCCCCGGCCGCCATCGCGCGGCTCTACCCGCACCAGCTCTCCGGCGGTATGCGGCAGCGGGTGCTGATCGCCGCCGCGATCGCCCCGCGGCCCAAGGTGCTCATCGCGGACGAGCCCACCACCGCGCTGGACGTGACGATCCAGCAGCAGATCCTGGACGTGGTGGCGCGGTTGCGCGACGAGTACGGCCTGGCGGTCGTCTGGATCACCCACGACCTCGGGGTGGTCGCGCGGATCGCCGACGAGGTGCTGGTCATGTACGCGGGCCGGGCGGTGGAGCGGGCCTCGGTGCGGCCGCTGTTCGCCGCGCCCGCGCACCCGTACACGGCGGGGTTGCTGCGCTCCATCCCGACCCCCGCGACGGTGCACCGTGGCGCGTTGCCGCAGATCGGCGGCATCCCGGCGGCGCCTTCCGGGCTGCCCGCGGGGTGCCCGTTCGCGCCGCGCTGCCCGCAGCGGATCGGCCGCTGCGAGCACGAGGAGCCGCCGCTCACCGACCGGTCGCCCGGGCACGCCGCGTGCTGGGTTTCGCCGGAACACTGGGCCGGGGAGGCGCGATGAGCCCGATGACCGAGCCGATGATCGAGGTCTCCGGGCTGGTCAAGCACTACCGGACCCGCGGCCGCGGGGAGGTCCGCGCGCTGGACGGCGTGGACTTCGCCGTGGGCCGGGGCGAGGTGCTCGGCCTCGTCGGGGAGAGCGGGTGCGGGAAGTCGACCACGGCGCGGCTGCTCGTACGGCTCGAGGAGGCCACGGCGGGCACCATCCGGATCGGTGGGCGAGAGGTCACCGGGGTCCGCGGCGCCGGGCTCGCGGAGCTTCGGCGGACGGTGCAGCTCGTCTTCCAGGACCCGTACGCCTCGCTGAACCCGCGGATGCGGGCCGGGGACGCGCTCGACGAGGTGCTGCGGGTGCACCGGCCGCGGGCGGGCGCGGCGGAGCGGCGCGCTGCGGTGGGGGAGCTGTTCGAGCTGGTCGGGCTGGGCCCTTCGACCGCCGGGCGGTTCCCGCATCAGCTCTCCGGTGGGCAGCGGCAGCGGGTCGGGATCGCCCGGGCGCTCGCCGTACGGCCCGAGGTGCTGGTGCTCGACGAGCCGGTCTCCGCGCTGGACGTCTCCGTGCGCGCGGAGATCATCAACCTGCTGGAGCGGCTGCGTGCCGAGCTCTCGCTGACCTATGTCTTCATCTCGCACGATCTCGGCATGGTCCGGCACCTCGCGGACCGGATCGCGGTCATGTATCTGGGACGGATCGTCGAGTACGGGCCCTGGGACGCGGTCTCCGACCGGCCGCTGCACCCGTACGCGCGGGCGCTGCAGGCGGCGGTCCCGGTAGCCGACCCCGCGCTCGACGCGCGGCCGGAGTCCGCCGCGGTGGCGGGCGAGGTCCCGGACGCGGCGAACGTGCCGACCGGCTGCCGGTTCCATCCCCGCTGCGTCCTCGCCGAGGACGTCTGCCGGACCACTGAGCCCGCGCTGCTGCCGCCGGCCGGCCCCGCGCACAGCGTCGCCTGTCACGTGGTCGCACGCGAGCTCGCTGCGGGCGGACTCACGGCGGACCGGCCCGCGGCGG
>WHSL01000140.1 GCA_009380095.1 Streptosporangiales bacterium
GCCCGCCTGATGGGCGCGGCGGTCGGACGAAGGAGTGGAGATGGCGGAACGGCGCGAGGGCGAGGAGTGGCGCGGCAAGGTCGGCGCGATGGCGGGCGACGAGGTCGCGGCGTTCCTCGAGGAGGCGCACATCGCGCGGCTGGCCTGCCTGGACGATGACGGCTGGCCGTATGTGGTGCCCTGCTGGCACGAGTGGGACGGCGAGGCGTTCTGGGTGATCCCGCGCGCGCGTTCGGCCTGGGCGGCGTACCTGAAGAGGGACGGGCGCTGCGCCATCACGGTCGACGAGGCGGGTACCCAGCGCAAGGTCATCGCCAAGTGCACGGCGCACCTGGTGGAGGAGGCCGTGGCCGGCCCGGACCGCCGGTGGGTGCCGATCGCCACCCGGATGTCCACGCGCTACCTGGGCGTGCACGGCCCCGACTACCTGGAGCCCACGCTGGACAAGCCGCGCTGGCTGTTCCGGCTGGAGCCGGTCGCGGTGACCACCTGGCAGGGCAACGACTGGGCCAAGCGGTACGGCTGACCTGCCCGGACCCCTCCGGCCCCACCCTTGACGGGCGTCACACCGGTCATCTACTGTCCCGACAACTCTGGACCAATGGTCCAAATCATGTCGCCTCGACCCCCGGAAGGTGTCATGCGTCCCCCCGAGCTCTCCTCCGTCGCCGCGCTCACCGCGGCCCTGGTGGAGACGCCGAGCCCGAACCCGGGCGGCGACGAGCGCGCGGTCGCGGCGCTCGTCGCCGAGGCGCTGGCGGAGCGCGGGCTGCCCCGCCCGCGGACCCTCGCCAGCGACCCGAAGCGCCCCAACCTCGTGGCCGAGCTGGACTTCGGCCCGGGCGGGCGGCACCTGTGCCTCTCCGGCCACCTGGACACCAAGCCGGTGGGCGACGCGGTGTGGACGGTCGAGCCGCTGCGCGCCACCGTCGACGGCGACCGGATGTACGGGCTGGGCAGCGCCGACATGAAGGGCGCGGTCGCGGCGATGATCGAGGCGGCCGCCGCGCTGGCCGCCGATCCGCCCCCGTGTGGCCGGCTCACGCTGCTGTTCACCGCCGACGAGGAGGACGGGGCCGCGTACGGGGCGCGCCACCTCGCGGAGTACGAGCGCGAGCGCTCCGGGCTGGCGAGCGCCGACGCCGTGATCATCGGCGAGCCGGGCGGCCTGGACGCGGACTGGGACCGCCTGCACCTGGTCAGCCGAGGCATCGCGCGGTTCCGCATGATCACCGAAGGCGACCAGGGCCACTCGAGCCTGGTCGAGCGGACCGGCGCGGTCAACGCCGGCGTCACCGCCGCGCGCCTACTCGCCAGGTTCGCCGAGACGTTCCGCCTCACGGTCCCGACCCCGCCGACCCCAGCCCCGCCTCCGGCGGCCCCGGCCCCGGCCCCGGCTCCGGCTCCGGCTCCGGTGGCCGCGGCCTCGGCCCCGGCTCCGGCCTCGGCCCCAGCTCCGGCCTCGGCTCCGGTGGCTCCGGCCTCGGCTCCGGTGGCTCCGGCCTCGGCTCCGGCGGCCCCGGGCCTGGACGGCTGGCACGCCACAGCGAACGGCGGCATGCGCCTGTACGGCGGGGTCGGCTACGGCGTCGTCCCCGGCCGGGCCGGTTTCGACGCCGAGGTACGGCTGCTCCCCGGCATGACCCGGGAAACCTTCGAGCGCGACCTCCACGCCTTCCTGGCCGCGAGCACCGAGGCCGACCCCGACCTGCGCGCCCGGGTCGAGTTCGACGCCCCACCCTGCGACTGGCTCCCCGGCACCGCCGTCCCCGCCGACCACCCGGTCGCCACCGCCGCCCGCCGCGCGTACGCGACCGTGTTCGGCACCACCCCGCCGGACGCCGTCTTCCCCGGCACCACCGACGCGGCCTGGCTGCACGGCCTGGCGGGCGTCCCCACCCTCCCCGCCGTAGGCCCCGGCCTGCTGGCCCGCTGCCACGCCGCCGACGAATGGGTCTCGATCACCGCCGTCGAGCAGGCAGTAGACGTCTACCAGCAGATCGCCCGGGACTTCTGTGCGGCACCGACGGGAGGTGGAGTCGCGTGACGACGACTGAGACCGCGACCCGCACGGGACTGGCGGCGGCGTTGCCGGCCGGGATGGTGGCGCGCGTGGTCACCTCGGCGGGTGGGATCGCGGTGGTCTTTGTGCTGGCGGCGGTCTTCACGCCGTCGTTCTATACGGCCGCGAACCTGTCGGACGTGCTGCGGCAGATCGGGATCATCGGGGTCGCGGCGGTGGGGCAGACGTTCGTGCTGCTGGTGGCCGGCATCGACCTGTCGGTGGGTGCCTTCATCGGCATGTCGATGGTGATGGTGGCCCAGTTCACCGCGGGCTCGGACGGCGCGATCCCGCTCGCCGCCGCGGCCGTCGTCGCGTTCGGCCTGGTGGGCGGCCTGCTCAACGCGGGGCTTGTGGTCGCCCGGAAGGTGCCCCCGTTCGTGGCCACCTTCGCGGTGTTCATCCTGATCCAGGGCCTGATCAGCGCGTGGACCCAGGGCTCCCCGAGCGGGCGGATCCCGCCCGGGCTGAGCTGGCTGGGCGCCAAGAGCATCGCCGGCATCCCCACCCCGATGCTGATCTTCGTCGTCGTGCTCGCGGCCGCCGCGTTCGTGCTCACCCGCACCACGTACGGCCGCCGCGTCTACGCGACCGGCGCGAACCCGGTGGCGGCGCGGATGTCCGGCGTCCCGACGGGCGCGGTGGTGGCCTCGGCGTACGTGGTCTGCGCGCTGCTCGCCGTGCTGGCCGGGCTGATGACCTCCGGCTACACGGGCTACGTGGACAACTACCTGTCCCGCAGCCTGAACCTCGACTCGGTGGCCGCCGCCGTGGTCGGCGGGGTGGCGCTGTCCGGCGGCAAGGGCGGCGTGGGCCGCACCACGCTCGGCGTCGTGCTGCTCGCCGTGCTCATCAACTTCGTCGGCCTGCTCGGCGCCGGCAACGCGGGCCAGCTGCTCATCGAGGGTGCGGTCATCCTCGGCGCGGTCTGGCTGCAGAACAGATCCAGGCAAGGGTGAAGGTGATCAACATGCGACTCGGTGACAAGCGGCCGGTCAGACTGGCCGCGCTGGGCGGCGCCGCCCTGCTGGTCCTCGCGGCCGGCTGCGGTACGTCCCGCGACGTCGGCGGCGGCGGTCAGGCCCAGAAGTGCGCGGGCGCGGACACCAGCGCCGCGGCGAACGCCAAGGTCTGGGACGACGCCGCCAAGGCCGCCGGCCTCGAGGGCCTGAAGCCGCCCAAGCAGGACAACTGCATGGTCGACACCGCTCAGTACAAGAAGGACGGCTCCAACAACGGCAGGGTCACGATCGGCTTCGCCTCCCAGGGCCCGACGAACTCCTGGGCGCTCACCTACGACGAGGCGTTCAAGGCCCGCGCCAAGGAGCGCGGCGCCCAGGTCAACTACGCCTCCGCCAACGGCGACGCCGCCACCCAGGTCAACAACGTGCAGGACCTCCTCGCGCAGAAGCCCGACGTGCTGGTCGTGACGCCGATGGGCTCGGCGGTGACCGGACAGATCCGGCAGGCGGCCCAGCAGAAGGTGCCGGTCGTGCTCTGCACCGGCAAGCTGCCGGAGACGCCGGGCGTGGTCTCCACGGTCGGGCGCTCGTACGACCTGCAGGGCACGGTCTGGGCGGAGTGGATCGCCAAGAAGCTGAACGGCAAGGGCAAGATCGCCATGCTCTCCGGCATCGCCGGCGTGCCCACCGCCGAGTACCAGTACCAGGCGGCCAAGAAGGTGTTCGAGACCAAGTACCCGGACATCGAGATCGCCGCGCACGAGTACACCAACTGGTCGCCGACCGAGGCCAAGAAGGTCGCGGCCAAGCTCGTCGTCCGGCACCCCGACCTGGACGCGATCTGGTCCGACAGCGCGATCAGTGACGTCGGCGTGGTCGAGGCCTACAAGGAGGCCGGCAGGCCCATCCCGCCGGTGACCGGCGACTCCTCCAACGCGTTCCTCCGGGTGGCGAAGGACAACAAGGTGGAGTTCGCGCTGTCCGCGTACGCCCCCGAGCAGTCGGCCGACTGCGTGGACGTGGCGATGGACGTCGTCGCGGGCAAGTCGGTGCCGAAGATCAAGGAGATCGCCGGCGCGGTCTTCACCGACAAGGAGCTCGCGAAGTACTACCGCGAGGACTGCACCGACAACCTGTGGGTGCCCTCGAAGCTGTCCGACGAGCAGTTGAAGGCGCTCAAGCTGTGCTGACGGGCACTGCACATACGGGCGGCGCGCCGCTGCTCGAAGCACGGGGGATCGAGAAGTCGTTCCCCGGCGTACGGGCGCTGCGCGGCGCCGACCTCACCTGCCACGCCGGCTCCATCCAGGCCGTCGTGGGGGAGAACGGCGCGGGCAAGTCCACGCTGATGAGCATCCTCACCGGGGTGCGCCCGCCGGACGCCGGCGCGCTCCGGTGGCGCGGCGAGCCGCTCCGCCCCACGGAGCCGCGCGACGCCCTGGCCGCCGGCATCGCCGCCGTCTACCAGGAGCTGACCGTCCTCCCGCACCTCAGCGTGGCGGACAACGTGCTGCTCGGGCAGGAGATCGCGCGCCGGGGCGTGATCGACAGGGCCCGGGCGGCCGAACGGGTCAGCGAGGTGCTCACCCGGCTCGGCCTCGGCGACCTGGAACCGCGGCGCCGGGCCGGGGAGCTGTCGGTGGCGCAGCGGCAGCTCGTGGAGATCGCCCGGGCGCTGGTCCGCGACGCCCGGCTGCTGATCCTCGACGAGCCGTCCGCGGTGCTGTCCGGCGAGGAGCTGGAGCGGCTGTTCGGCGTGCTCCGTACGCTCGCCGACCAGGGCGTCTCGCTCATCTACATCTCGCACCGGCTGGACGAGATCGCGGAGATCGCGGACGTGGTCACCGTGATGCGGGACGGCGCGGTGGTCTCCTCCGGCCCGGCGGCCGAGTACGACCGGGACCGGATCGTCCGCGAGATGGTCGGCCGCGACGTGGACCGGACCTTCCCGCCACCCGACCACGAGCCCGGCGACCTCGTGCTGGAGGCGCGCGGCCTGCTGCTCCCCGGTACGGAGCCGGACGGCATCGACATCACCGTCCGTGCCGGCGAGGTCGTCGGCCTCGCCGGGCTGATGGGCTCCGGGCGCAGCCGCATCCTGCGCACGCTGGCCGGGCTGCAACGGCAAGCCGGCGGCACGGTCACCGTACGGGGCCGGGCGGTCCGCGGCCGCGGCGTCCGGGCCGCCGCCCGGGCCGGGATGGCGCTGATCCCCGAGGAGCGCAAGACCGAGGGGCTGGTGCTGGAGCTGCCGATCGCGGCCAACGTGTCGCTGCCGGTGCTGCGCAAGGTCTCCCGGCTGGGGCTGCTCGGCCGCGCCGCGGAACGGCGGCTCGCCGAGGCGGCGGTACGCCGGCTCGCCATCCGCGCGGCCGGGCCGGCGCAGCGCACCGGGGAGCTGTCCGGCGGCAACCAGCAGAAGGTCGTGCTCGCCAAGTGGCTGGAGACCGGCCCGGCGGTGCTGCTGCTCGACGAGCCCACCCGCGGCATCGACGTGGGCGGCAAGGCGGAGATCTACTCGGTGATCCGCGAGCTGTCCGCGGCCGGGCTCGCCACCGTGCTGGTCTCCTCGGAGCTGCCCGAACTGCTCGGGCTCTCGGACCGGGTGCTGGTCTGCCGTGGCGGCCGGATCGTGGCCGAGCTGGCCGGCGCGGACGCCACCGAGGAGCGGGTGATGGCGCACGCCTTCGGCGCGCTCGACGGCACCGACGAGACCGGGGAGCGGGCATCGTGAGCGCGCAGGCGACGGAGGCCGTACGGCCGTCCCCCGGGAGGCGCCGGGCCGCAACGCTCGCGGGCGCGGACGGCATGGCGGTCTGGCTGGTGGTGGCCGCGCTCGCCGTGGTGCTCGCCGTACGGAGCCCCGACACGTTCCTGACCACCGACAACGCGGCCAACCTGCTCTCCCAGCTGGTGGTGCTGGCGCTGGTGGCGCTGGGCCAGACGTTCGTGGTGCTGACCGGCGGCATCGACCTGTCGGTGGGCTCGCTGGCCACGCTCACCGCGGTGCTCACCGCCGGGCTGATCGACGGCTACCCCATCCGGGTGCTGCCGGTACTGCTGCTGGTGCTGCTGCTCGGCGCGCTCGCCGGGGCGGCGCACGGCACGCTGGTGACCAGGTCCCGGATGGTGCCGTTCGTGGTCACGCTGGCCTCGTTCTACCTGCTGCAGGGGCTGGCCTTCGCCTACACGACCACCCCGGTCGGGGCGATCCCGAACGACCTCGCCGCGTTCGCGCTGCTCAACATCGGCCCGTTCCCCGCGATCTTCCTCGTCGCGCTGGCGATCTTCGCCGGCCTCGCCTGGGTGCTGGCGCGTACGACGTTCGGCCGGCACGTCTACGCGGTGGGCGGGGACGCCGACGTGGCGCGCAGCGCGGGGATCCGTACCGGGCGGGTGACCGTGGCCGCGTACGTGATCTGCTCGATGCTCGCCGCGCTCGCCGGGTTCCTGCTGGCGGCCAAGGCCACCGTGGGCACGCCCTCCGCCGGCGCGGAGCTGGAGCTGTCCGCGATCACCGCGGTGGTGCTCGGCGGCACCTCGCTGTTCGGCGGCCGGGGCCGAGTGATCGGCACGGCCGGCGGGGTGGTGCTGCTCGCGCTCGTGGAGAACGCGTTCACCCTGCTGCACATCTCGAGCTTCTACCAGGACCTCGTCCGGGGAGCCGTTATCGTCGCCGCCGTCGCGGTGTTCACCAGGAAGGACTGACCGTTGCCCGCTTCGGACGGCGCCACCCGGCCCTCCGGCCCGCTGCCCCCGCCGCCCTCCGGCCGGGTGGTCGCGCTCGGCGAGGCGCTGCTCCGCCTCACCACGCCCGGCCAGGACCGGCTCGAACAGGCGGCCGGGCTGTACATCGGGGTCGGCGGGGCGGAGCTCAACGCGCTGATCGGGCTGGCGCAGCTCGGGTACGCGACCCGGTTCGTCACCCGGCTGCCGGACAACCCGCTGGGCCGCCGGGTGGCGATGCACACCTCGGCGTTCGGCGTGGACGTGCTGGCCGACTGGGAGGCCGGCGGGCGGCTGGGGCTGTACTTCGTGGAGCCCGGGGTGCCGCCGCGGCCCACCGAGGTGCACTACGACCGGGCCGGATCCGCCGCCGCCGGGCTCGCTCCGGGGCGGATCGACTGGGCGTCGGCGCTCGGCGACGCGATCTGCCTGCACGGCACCGGCATCACCTGCGCGCTCGGTGCCGATCCCGAGGCGACGGTGCTCGAGGCGTACGCGGCGGCCCGCGAGCGCGGGGTGACCACGTCGTTCGACGTCAACCACCGGTCCCGGCTGTGGACGGCGGAGGCGGCGGTGGCCGCGTACCGGCGGGTGCTGCCGCTCGCCGACGTGGTGTTCGCGTCGCCGCAGGACCTGGCGCTGGTGCTGGGGCGGGAGGGCGAGCCGGAGGCGCTGGCGGGCGGGCTGCGTACGGAGTTCGGCGCGCGGGTCGTGGTGGTGAAGCGGAACCTGGCGGCCGACGCCGGGCGGGTCGCGGTCGCGGTCACCGCGGTTGACGGCTCGGGCGCGGTGGCCGGCGAGGCCGCGGTCGCCGAGCCCGTCGACCCGTTCGGCGGTGGGGACGCGTCGGCGGCCGGCTTCCTCGCCGCCCACCTCGCCGGCGCCGGCCTGCGCGAGGCGGCCGACATCGCCGCCCGCGCCTGCGCCCACATGCACACGATCCCCGGCGACAGCTGGGTGGTCCGCCCAGGCGAACTGACCGCCGGCGCCGACGGACGGAGGATCCTCCGATGACCACACACCCCGCCGACGACGCGGTGGAGCGGGCCGTGCGTGAGCAGCGGCTTGTCGCCGTGTTGCGGTTGCGCGATCACGGGCGGGCGGTGGCGGTGGCCGAGACGCTCGTCGAGGCGGGCGTCAAGGTGCTGGAGTTCACCCTCGACCATCCGGACGCGCTCGGCGCGATCCGCGCGGTGGCCGGCCGGCTGCCGGAGGGCGCGTTCATCGGCGCGGGCACCGTGCTGGACACCACGCAGGTCGCGGCGGCCCGCGCGGCCGGCGCCACGTTCTGCGTCTCGCCGCACGCCGACCCCGAGGTGATCGCGGCCTGCCGGGGCGCCGGCCTCGCGCCCCTCCCCGGCATCGCCACCGCGACCGAGCTGGTCACGGCACGCCGCGCCGGCGCCACGCTGCTCAAGCTCTTCCCCGCCGGGCCGCTCGGCGTCGGCTACCTGAAGGCGCTGCGCGGGCCGTTCGCCGACGCCGAGCTCGTGCCCACCGGCGGCGTGGAGCTCGACGACATCGCCACCTGGCTGCGGGCCGGCGCCACCGCGGTGGGGGTGGGTTCGTCCCTCGTGGACCGGCAGGGCACCCTTGACGGACTGGCGGAACGCGCCCGCCGCGCCGTCGCCGCCGTCCGCGACGCAGCCGAACGAGGGGCAGATTCATGATCGTCGACGCCCACCTGCACGTCTTCACCGCTCACGACGACCCGCATCCACGCCTGGTGGACGAGCTGGCGCCCGCCGAGCGCACGGCCCCGGCCGAGGATCTGATCGCGGTGCAGGACGAGGCCGGGGTGGAGCGCGCCGTGCTCGTCCCGCTCGGCCCGGAGGACGACTACGTCGCCGAGGTACGCCGCGCGCACCCGGGCCGGTTCGCCGCCATCGGCGTCGCCGACGACGCGATGCTGGGACGGGTGCCGGACGCGGACCCGGTGGAACGACTGCGCGAGCGCGTGGACGCGTACGGGCTCGCCGGCATCCGGCTGAACCACCTCGGGGAGCCGGGCGTCCTGGTCACCGACTCCCCGGTCTTCTCGGTGCTGGAGGAGCTGGAGCGCACCGGCCGGGTGCTCTGGTTCTACGCGCCGCCGGACCAGCTGCCGCTGCTGGCCGGCGCGCTCGCGGCGCTGCCCGGGCTCCGGGTCGTCCTCAACCACCTGGGCTTCTGCCCCACCGGCATGACCGTGGACGAGCACGGGCGGCCGCGCATCGCGCCCCCGATCCCGCCGCCCACGCTGCCCGGTGTGCTGTCCCTCGCCCGGTTCCGCCAGGTCCATATCATGATCTCGGGTGAGTACGCGTTCAGCGCGGGCGAGCATCCGTACGAGGACCTGAGCCCGCTGGTCCGCCAGCTGTACGGCGCGTACGGTGCGGACCGCTTGATGTGGGCCTCGGACTACCCGTGGACCCGCGACGTGCCCGGGTACCGCCGGCTGCTCGACCTGCCCCGGCTGCACCTGCCCGGCCTGACCGAAGCCGAGCTCGCCGCGATCCGCGGCGGGACGGCCCTGGAGCTGTTCACCGACCTGTGGGGGGACTGACCGTGCCGAAGCCGTCCCGTACCGCCTCCGGCCTGCCGGTGTCCGGGGTGCGCGAGATCATGGACCTGGCCTGGGCCACCCCGGGCTGCATCCGGATGGAGGTGGGCGAGCCCGGCTTCCCCACCCCGCCGCACATCGTGGAGGCGGGCGAGCGGGCCGCCCGGGAGGGCTGGACCAAGTACGCCCCCAACGCCGGCCTCCCCGAGCTGCGCGAGACCATCGCGGACAAGATGCTCCGGGTGAACGGGCTGACCGTCGCGCCCGGCCAGGTCGTGGTATCCCCCGGCGCGATGAACACCCTGTTCACCGCGCTGATGACGATCACCGACCCGGGCGACGGCATCCTGCTGCCCGACCCGGCCTGGCCGAACTTCGTGATGGCTTCCACGCTGCAGCACCTCGACGTGCAGCGGTACACGCTGCGGCCGGAGGACGGCTTCCTCCCCACGGTGGCGGGCCTCGCCGACGCGCTCACCCCGACCACCCGGGTGCTGCTGCTCAACACCCCGTCCAACCCGCTGGGCACGCTGCTCGGCCGGGAGCGGCTGGCGGAGATCCTCGCGTTCGCCGAGCAGCACGACCTCTGGGTGATCTCGGACGAGTGCTACGACGGGCTGGTCTTCGACGGCGACCACGTGAGCACCGCGGCCGTCGGCGGGGCGGACCGGGTGATCTCGGTGTTCACGTTCTCCAAGTCGTACGCGATGACCGGCTGGCGGGTCGGCTACGCGGTGTATCCGGGGGAGCTGGCGCCGATCGCCACCAAGCTGCAGGAGCCGGTGCACTCCTGTGTGAACGCGATGGCGCAGCGCGCTGCGATCGCCGCGCTGACCGGGCCGCAGGACGACATCGAGGCCATGCGGCTGGCGTACAAGGAGCGGCGGGACGCGGTCTCCGCGGAGCTGGACGCCGCGGGCATGGGCCACGTACGGCCGTCCGGCGCGTTCTACACCTGGGTGGACGTGCGCGACCGTGCCGCCACCAGCCGGGAGTTCGCCATCGAGCTGCTGAGGCGGGAGAAGGTGGCGATCGCCCCGGGTACGGCGTTCGGCCCGGCGGGCGAGGGCTGGGCCCGCGTCTCGCTGGCCACCGACACCGAACCCCTGCTGGAAGGCGTCCGCCGCCTCTCCCGGTTCAGCGTCAGGGCAGCGTGACGTAGTCGTCCAGGAAGGCGCGGGCGGCGGGGGTGTCCAGGCGGTAGTCGGTGTTGGTGGAGCGGCACACCGCGTCGCCGGTGATCGTGGTCGCCACCAGCAGGTTGGAGTCCGGGCCGCCGAGGAAGTTGGGCCCGCCGGAGTCGCCGTAGCAGGTGCCGCCGTCCCCGGTCGACGGGTTCTGTGACAGCCGCAGCCAGGCGTCGGTGTGGCTGCGGTACGAGCCGGAGGCCTGGTTCCGCGTGTCGTCGTACCGGTACCGGTGCCCGCCGGGACCCTTGAGCGGCTCCAGCGACCCGTACCCGACCGAGGTGAAGGTGGCGGCGTTGAGCGTGCCGTTCGCCTTCATCCGGTCGACCAGTCCGGCGCCGGGCAGCCGCGCCGGGGTGATGCCGTTGACCGGCTTGTTGAAGACGACCACGGCGAGGTCGTGCGCATCGGACTGGCCGCCGCTGCCGTACTCCGGGTGCGGCACGTACTTCCCGGTGTGGACCTTGTCGCCGTCCTGGTAAGCCGTGGAGAACGAGACGCGCGCGGTGGTCTGCCCGGGGTCGCCGCAGTGCGCCGCGGTGACGAAGACGGTGGGCGAGACGAGCGTGCCGCTGCAGTACGCCCACGTGCCGTCGGAGAACACCTCGTCGGCGATCAACGCCCCCACGTACGGATGGGCGTTCCCGTCCGGCGTGCCATAGGTGATGGCCGAGGCCGGCGTGGCGGTGCCCAGCACCAGGGCGGCCAGCGCGCCGGCGGTCAGGGCGATGCTCCGAGGTCGCTTCAGCATGCGTGCAACTTAAGCCGCGATGTCCGTTCCGGCCAGACCCTCGGTATCGGTCGGGCCGTTACAGGCCCCTATCGGCCAGGCACGTGCAGCGGCAGCTTCACGAACCCGCGCAGCGTCGGGTTGGCCGTACGGGCCGGCTCGCCCGCGAGCTCCAGCGTGCCGGCGCGCGGCAGCAGCCGCTCCAGTGCCACGCGGGTCTCCAGCCGGGCCAGGTGCGCGCCGAGGCAGAAGTGGATGCCGCTGCCGAACGCGAGGTGGTCGCCGGGGCGCCGGTCCAGGTCGAAGACGTCGGGTTCCGGGAAGTGGCGGGGGTCGCGGTTGGCGGCCGCGTACAGCAGCAGCACCCGCGAGCCGGCCGGGATCTCCACCCCGTCGACCGCGTACGGTGCCGTGGCCGTACGGAAGAAGCCCTGGATCGGGGAGTGCCAGCGCAGCGACTCCTCGATCGCGTCCGGCAGCCGTACCGGGGCCTCGGTCAGCGTGCGGCGCAGCTCCGGGTCGCCGGCGAGCGTGTGCAGCATCCCGCCGAGCAGGTTCGTGGTGGTCTCGGTCCCCGCGATGAGCAGCAGGAACGCGAACCAGAAGAGCTCGCCGTCGGTGACCTCCGGCTCCACCGGCGCGGTGATCACCCGGCTGATCAGGTCGTCCGCCGGGGCCGCGCGGCGCTCCGCGATGACGGCGGAGAGGTACTCGTGCAGCTCCGTCCCGGCCTCATACACGGCCGGGTCGACCTCGTCGTAGGAGTCGATGTCGTCGATGTGGTTGAAGCCCTCGACGATGCGGTCCGCCCAGGTACGGAACCGGGCCCGGTCCGCGGTGGGCACGCCGAGCATCTCCGCGATCAGCGTCACCGGCAGCGGGCCGGCGAGGTCGGCGACCGCGTCGGTGTGCCCGCCGAGCAGGCCGTCGATCAGCCCGTCGGCGGTGTGCCGTACGGCGTCCTCCAGCTCGGCGATGGCCCGTGGAGTGAAGGCCTGCGCGGCGAGCCGGCGGAGCCGGGTGTGGTCCGGCGGGTCGAGGGTGATCATCATCGGCATCGCGACGCGCGCGTACATGATGCCCTCGGCGGAGGAGAGCCGGCCGTGGTCCCGGGCCGCCGCGCGGACGTGCTCGTACCTGCTGATCACCCAGAGGTCGCGGCCGGGCACGTACACCGGCTGCCGCGCCGCGAGCAGCTCGCGGTACCAGGGGTACGGATCCGCGATGACCTCGGCCGCGAGCGGGTCGTAGGTATCGGCGGAGGCCATGGCCACCTCCCGGAGAGGGCGTTTACATTGATGTGGTGAATGTAAACGGCGTGGCGGTGCGGGACAACGCGATCCGCCCAGGTGTGTCCGCCGTCACCCGCCCCGGGGCAGGGTTCATGGGCCCGGCGGCCGGGGACGGTACGCTCTGCGCCGATCGGGCACGGATGTCGGGTGCCGGCCTCGGGCCGGCCGGAGCTGCGGGAGCACGTGGGGAGATGAGTGACGAGGACGTCCACCGGCGGATCCTCGACGCGGCGGAGGACTGCTTCCTCGAGTCGGGGCTGACGGCGCGCATCCACCGCGCCATCGCCGAGCGCGCCCAGGTCTCCCGCCCCACGGTCTACAAGTACGTGGGCGACCAGCAGGCCATCCTGGAGGCGCTGCTGGACCGCGAGGTCAACCGGTTCATCGAGGCCGTACGGCCGCTGCTGACCCGGCAGCTGCCGCTGCGCGACCAGTTCGTGGACTCCGTCGCGTTCACCGTCGACTACGCCCGGGAGCACCGGCTGCTGCAGAAGATGCTGCGCGAGGAGCCCGAGCTCGTGCTGCCGTGGTTCACGCTGCACGGCGACGCGCTGCTGCGGCGCGCGGTGACGACGGTGGCGGAGATCCTCGCACAGCGGGACCGCATCCCCGGCGAGCCGTCCGCCATGGACTACACGATGGCCTCGGAGTGGGGGGCCCGGGTGGCGATCTCGCTGATCACCACCCCCGGCGTCGTCGACACCGGCGACCCCGCCAAGCTCCGCGACTTCCTGAACCACCTCGTCGACCTCGGCCACCCACCCCCCGACCGCCAAGATCAACAAATTGGGGGAAGGATTTTGTAGAGGGAGCCGCAGGTGGGGATCGCAAAATCCTTCCCCAATTTGAGGATCTTGGGACCGTCAGCGGACCTGGGTGGAGACCTCGCCGAGGAGGTCGACGACCTCGGGTGCGTTCGGAGCGCTGAAGATGGCGTGCTGGACGCCCCACTCGGCGAGCCGGCCGCAGGTCTCCACGCCCTCCTGAACGGTGGGCTTCGGGGACAGCCGGGCCAGCGCTGTCACCTCGATCTCGGAGAAGTCGCGCCCCTCCCGGTCGCAGTGCTCCCGGAGCACGTCGAGCTTCCGGGGCAGCTGGGGGGAGTCGAAGAGGTTGGTGGCGTCGGCGTATTTGGCGACGTAGCGCAGCGTCTTCTTCTCCCCGCCACCGCCGATGAGGATCGGCGGGTGCGGGCGGCGCACCGCGGGCGGTGAGTTGAGCGGCCGCTCCAGGGTGAACTGCTTGCCGCGGTACGGCGACTCGTCCCCGGCCCACATCTGCCGGGCGATCTGCAGCGTCTCCTCCAACTGCTCGAACCGCCGCGCCACCGGCGGGAACTCGATGCCCAGCCCGCGCGACTCCTCGTCGTTCCAGGCGGCGCCGATGCCGAGCCAGGCGCGCCCGCCGGAGAGCACGTCGAGCGTGGTCACGGTCTTCACCAGGATGCCGGGATGGCGGTAGATGACGCCGGTGACCATCGTGCCGAGCGTGATCCGCTCGGTCAGCGCGGCGGCGTACGCCAGCGTGGTGTAGCCCTCGAGCATCGGCTCCTCGGGCGGCCCGACCACGCCGATCTGGAAGAAGTGGTCCATCACCCACAGGCTGTGCAGCCCGGCCTGGTCGGCGTCGCGCGCCAGGGCGCCGAACTCCGGGCCGATCCGGGTGTTCTCGCCGGACCAGTTGAACGCCGGGACCTGAATGCCTACTCGCATGAATGCCTCGCAGTCGCGTGCATGGATCGGTGTTGCGCGGTGTGGCGTGTAATCAAGATTACCGCGTAGTGCGGACCATTCATTTTGGAATCTCGTTCGGTTTTGAGCATTGACAGTCGAAGTCGCGGCCGATCAGGGTCTCTAATCACGTATATCGGTCCTGATATACGAACAAGTGCTCCCGCCCTCGGAGGCATGCCCGTGCGCGTCAGTACCCAAAGTTCCCTCGTCATCGCCCCTGTCCGCCGCACTTCTCAGCGCCTGTTCCGGCGGTGGTGCCGCGACCGGCGCGGGGGAGACCGTGAAGAGCGTCCCGCTCGCCGCCGGCTTCGACCGGAACGCCGAGTTCTCCTGGGGCTACTCGATCGAGGTCACCAGCTTCGACCCGCACCGCGGGACGTCCGGCTTCGACCAGAGCTGGCTGTTCGCGGTGTACGACCGGCTCGTCTTCTCCGCCCCGGACGGGAAGCTCAAGCCGATCGAGGGCGACGACACCGTACGGCTGAAGCTGTCCGGCGGCGCCGGCGCGCTGCTGGGCGC
>WHSL01000212.1 GCA_009380095.1 Streptosporangiales bacterium
CCTGGGTGGAGCTGAGGGGATTTGAACCCCTGACCCCCTCGATGCGAACGAGGTGCGCTACCGGACTGCGCTACAGCCCCATGAACCGCAGCCAGATTAGCAAACTCGGAGGGGTCCTCGCGCCGTCACCACCGGCGGCCTCGCACATCACCGGCCCGCTGACTCCGCGACGGCGCGCTCGTACGCGGCCCGCAGCCGTTCGGAGGCGCGGGGCCGTGATGGGTCGGGGCGGGGGACGCCGAGGTGCAGCTCGCGCAGCTCGTCCATGAGGTCCTCCCAGAGCGCCGGGCCGCCGTCCTCGATGAGGTGGGCGCGGACGCTCAGCTCGTGGGTGACCGGCCGGTGCCGCAGCCCCCAGGAGGTCCACTTCATCCCGATCAGCCGGTCACCGACCTCCATGCGGCCCGGATCACCGGTCCCCGCCCCCTTGACCAGCAGCTCGCCTCCGGAGCCGACGAACCGATTCGTCTCGTTCAGAGAGAACCGTCCCTCAAAGGACCGTCCCATTCCCATGGCCGACCTCCCGCTCAGATCTCGTGGCCCCGCGGCTGGTGGATCTCGATCACGTTCCCGTCCGGGTCACGGAGCGTGGCGGCGCGCCCGTACGGCACGTTCTCCACCGGAGTGACCTCGACGTGCGCCGCCGCGAGGTCCGCGGCGGACCGCTCCACGTCGTCCACGTCGATGACGAGGAACCAGTCGCGTTCGGCGGCTTCGGCCGTGCGGCCGGGATAGAACGCCAGCCGGATTCCCCCGCCCAGACTGAGGAACGCGGCCTCGCCGGCCACGTGGTAATCGATCCGGAAGCCCAGGATGTCGTGGTAGAACGCCACCATCGCGTCGAGATCACGCACCTTGAGGAACAGGTGACTGATCCGGCCCCGTACGAGCCGTCCCCTCGGCGCTTCCACGCGTCTCCCCCGAATCCCGCGGGCCGATCCGCAGGGCACGTCAGAAGGACCACAGAGTCCCAGACGCGATGCGATCCGACTTCTTCTCGCTTGCTCCCCCTGGAAGCGAGGGCCGGGAGGCCGGGGCGGGTCAGTCGCCGACGGCCCGGAGGTGGGCGTCGGCGTACTGGTCGTAGGGCTCCTGGCGGGCGGCCGTGATGTCGATGATCTCGGCGCTCGGGTCCTCGCCGGTACGGACCGGACCCTCGGCCGCACGGCGCCCGGCGTCACGCCGGCGGCGCAGGGCGGCGGCGCGGCGGCGTTCGGCGTCCATGCGAACGGCGGCGCGCAGCAGGGAGAGGTGCCCGGTGAGCAGCAGGATCGGCGGGACCATGGTCCACCAAGGGCCGAGGCCCAGCGTCACGGCGGTGGCGGTGGCGATCAGCAGGCCGGCGAGGCCCGTGGTACGGCGCCTCCGGCGGGCGATGATCGCGGCGCGCCCCGCCCGTACGGGCCGGGGCGCGGGTGGTTCCCGCCGCTCACGCTCGTCTCCGCCGGGGTGCTCCTCCGTTTCCGGATACGCCTCGACGCCGGCGCGCCCCCGCGTGTGCCGGGGCTCGTCGGCGTGACCGCCGGCGTGGTGGCCGGCGGTTTCCGTCTCGTGATCGTCGCGCGCGGGGCCGTCGTAGCGGGGACCGCGGTACGCATCGAGGTCGTCGTACGCCACTCCGGCCTCGTGATCCGGGTGGCCCGGGTGCTCGTGGCCGGTCTCGTCGGCGGCGTCGAAGTCGTCGGCGTCGTGCGCGCCGAGCTCGTCGGGGCGGCGGCGGGTCGGCCTGAGCCTTCGACCCCCCGCGGCCGCCGCGTCGCGGCGCAGCAGCATCGGGACGAGGACGACGGCCCACACCGCGACGATCGCGAGATACAGGAGAGAATTGCTCACCCGCCCTCCTCGCGACACGGCTGTTCGAGCCGCCGGTCGGTCGCCGGGTTCGGCGACGCTCGCGCGTCGATGGCCTCGACCAGGGACGCGCTCATGTCACGCACGGTAAGACCCGGTGTCGGTGGAAGCCGAGCATTCGGCCCGGTGTGTCGCGAGATCGTGGCGAACGTAACCCCGCCGCGACCACTCTGTGGCGGCCGCGCTAACCAAGCCGCGCTAACCGCGGCTGCGAGCGGCACGCCAGCGACGCATCAGCCCGCCGGGCACGTCCTCCACGGTGAGGGCGTAGCACAGGTGGTCACGCCAGGCGCCGTCGATGTGCAGGTGCCTGCGGCGCAGGCCCTCCTCGCGAAAGCCCAGCTTCTCCACCACGCGCCGGCTCGCCGAGTTCTCCGGCCGGATGTTGGCCTCGAGGCGGTGCAGGCCGAGCGTGAAGAAGCAGTGGTCCACGGCGAGGGCGAGCGCTGTGGGCGTGACCCCCCGGCCCGCGACCGTCCGGTCGATCCAGTATCCGACCTGGGCGGAGCGTGCCGATCCCCAGATGATAGCGCCAACGGTGAGCTGACCGGCGAACCGACCCTCGTATGTCATCACCCAGGGCAGGGCGAGTCCCTGCCGCGCCTCGCGGCGCATGGTGTGCGCCATCGACACGTACGGCCCCAAACCGGTCCGGTACAGCGGGGTCTCGGGGTTGGTGGGCTCCCAGGGCCGCAGCCACTCCGCGTTGGCGAGCCGTACGTCACGCCAGGCGGCCGCGTCGCGGATGCGCAGCGGGCGCAGCCCCACCGGCCCCTCGGCGAGGATCGCCGGCCACCCGCGCAACCTGTCCACGTCTCAATGATCCCTCTCCACTGCGCTCCCGGCCATGCTCAGGCCTCGCGTCGATGGTCCCCGCCGTGGATCTGGTCGAGGGCGTGGCCGAGGACGGGGGCCAGTACCGCCATGCCGTCCCGCACTCCCCCAGTGGAGCCGGGCAGGTTCACGACGAGCGTCGAGCCGGCCACGCCGGCGAGCCCGCGGGACAGTACGGCCGCCGGCACCTTCTCGGCCCCGTACGCCCGGATCGCCTCCGCGATGCCGGGAACCTCCCGGTCCAGCAGCGGCCGGGTCATCTCGGGGGTGAGGTCGCCCGGGGTCAGCCCCGTGCCGCCGGTCGTGACGATCACGTCGAAGCCCTCGGCGAGGCCGTCGCGGAGCGCGGACCGTACGGGCTCCCCGTCGGGCACCACGCGCGGCCCGGTCACCGAGGCGCCCGCGTCGCGGAGCAGGCCGACCAGGACGGGCCCGGAACGGTCCTCGTACACCCCGGAAGCGGCCCGGTTGGACGCGGTGATCACCAGCGCCTTCACCCGGACCTCCGCCAATGCCCCGACCGCCCGCCGGCCTTCTCCTCCAGCCGCACGTCGGTGATGACCGCCGCCCGGTCGATCGCCTTCACCATGTCGATGAGCGCGAGGGCCGCGGTGGTGACGCAGGTCAGCGCCTCCATCTCGACGCCGGTCCGGTCCGCCGTACGGACCGTCGCGCGGATCTCCACACCCGCGTCCACCACCTCAAGGGAGACCTCCACCCCGTGGATGGCGATCGGATGGCAGAGCGGCACGAGGTCGGGCGTGCGCTTGGCCGCCTGGATGCCGGCGATGCGGGCGACGGCGAGCGCGTCCCCCTTGGGTACGGACCCGTCCCGCAACGCCGCGACGGCGCGCGGCGCGAGCAGCACCGCGCCGGCCGCGGTGGCGGTCCGTACGGTGACGTCCTTGCCGGACACGTCGACCATGCGGGCGGCGCCGGAGTCGTCCAGGTGGGTGAATTCGCTCAACACCGTCTCCTCATGGGGTCCGCGGCAGGCGCAGCACCTTGACGCCCACGCCCGCGGCGAGCTCGGTGACCTCTTCCGGCACGATCACCAGCGCGTCGGTCTCGGCGAGCGCGCTGAGCTGGTGCGAGCCCTGCCGGGTGACGGGCGCGGCACGGTACTCCCCGTCCCCGCCGTAGGTGAGCGTGGCGCGCAGGAAGGAGCGCTTGCCCTGCGGCGAGCGCACCGGGTGGGTGAGCCGCGCGTTGACGGTGGGCAGCGCCCGCGGGTCCAGGCCGCGCATGCGCTGGATGGCGGGCCGCACGAAGAGCTGGAAGGACACGTACGCGCTCACCGGGTTGCCGGGCAGCGTGAAGATCGGCGTACGGTCCTCACCGATGACGCCGAACCCCTGCGGCATGCCGGGCTGCATCGCGACCTTGGTGAAGTCCACCGTGCCGAGTCGGGACAGCACCTCCTTGACCACGTCGTGCGCGCCCATGCTGACGCCGCCGCTGGTGATCAGTATGTCGGCGCGGACCAGCAGGTCCTCCAGCGTGTCGAGGACCAGCGCGGGCTCGTCGCCGATGAAGCCGTGCCGGTACCCGAGCGCGCCAACCTCGCTCGCGGCGGCTGTGAGCGTGTAACTGTTGGAGTCCCAGATCTGGCCGGTGGCCAGCTGTTTTCCCACGTCCACGAGCTCCGCGCCGGTGGACAGCACGACGACCCGGGGCCGCGGGTGGACCCGTACGGTCCGCCGCCCGACCGAGGCGAGCACGCCCAGCTCCCCCGCGCCGAGGGTGCGGCCGGGGCGCAGCACCACGGTGCCGGCGGCGACGTCCTCCCCGGCCCGGCGGATCGCGTTGTGCAGCTTGGGCGCCCTGTCGATGCGCACCTTGGCGACGCCGCCGTCGGTCCACTCCACCGGCACCACCGCGTCCGCCCCGCCGGGCAGCGGCGCGCCGGTCATGATGCGGGCGCACATGCCGGGTCTGATCGCGTACGCCCCCGTGTCGCCGGCCGCGATGTCGGCCACCACGGGCAGCGAGACGGGCGCGTCGGAGGTCGCGGTGGCCACGTCGGACGTGACCACCGCGTAGCCGTCCATGGCGGAGTTGTCGAACGGCGGCAGCGAGACGGGCGCCGCCGCCTCTTCGGCCAGCACGGTGCCCTGCGCCTCCATCAGGGCGAGCTCGATGGGCTCGAGTGGCGCGTCGACCACCGAGAGGATCCGTTCGATGTGCCGGTCGACGGGGATCATGCGGGTCACGCCCCTTCGTCGTACTTGGCGAGGAAGTCGCGCAGCCACGGCACCAGCTCGGCCGCGAGGTCGTCGCGCTCCAGCGCGAACTGGACGACCGTGCGCAGGTAGTCGAGCTTGTTGCCGGTGTCGTAGCGGCTGCCGCGGAACAGTACGCCGTGCACCGGCCCGCCGCCCGCCGCGTCCCGCTGGGCCAGCACCTTGAGCGCGTCGGTGAGCTGGATCTCGCCGCCGCGGCCGGGCGGGGTCTCGCGCAGCACGTCGAAGACCTCCGGGGCGCAGACGTACCGGCCGATGATGATCCAGCGGCTCGGCGCCTCCTCCACGGGCGGTTTCTCCACCAGATCGGTGACCCGGACGACGTCGTCGGCGTCGGTCGGCTCGATGGCCGCGCAGCCGTAGGAGGAGACCTGCGCCGGATCCACCTCCATGAGCGCGACGACGCTGCCGCCGAGCCGCTCCCGCACCTCGATCATGCGGGTGAGCAGCGGGTCGCGCGGGTCGATGAGGTCGTCGCCGAGCAGCACGGCGAACGGCTCCTTCCCGACGTGCGCGGCGGCGCAGAGCACCGCGTGACCGAGGCCGCGCGGGTCGCCCTGCCGTACGTAGTGCATGGCGGCGAGGTCGCTGGACTCGCGCACCTGCGCCAGCCGCTCGCGGTCGCCCTTGGCGGACAGCGCCTCCTCGAGCTCGTACGCCCGGTCGAAGTGGTCCTCGATGGACCGCTTGCTGCGGCCGGTGATCATCAGTACGTCGGACAGCCCCGAAGCGACCGCCTCCTCGACGACATACTGGATGGCAGGCTTGTCGACGATCGGCAACATCTCCTTGGGAGTCGCCTTCGTCGCCGGCAGGAACCGCGTGCCGAGACCGGCCGCGGGCACCACCGCCTTGGTGACATGAGGGAAGTCGGTCATACCAAGACCCTAGCTAGCGGAAAGATGAAGGCGTGCGTGACACCGCTCAGGAAAAGCTCGTCATTCGCTCGGAGCGGCTCGCCGTCCGGCGGGCGATGACCGAGGAGGCGCGCGTCGCCGCCGGATCAGTCCTGCGTGAGACGGTTCTGGCCGACCCGCGACTCACCATGGGGGGCACGGTCGCGGCCTACTACTCATTCGGTACGGAGCCGGACACGCGGCGGCTCGTCTTCGCGCTGTGGAAGCACGGCGCGTACGTGCTGCTGCCGGTGCTGCGGCCGGACGGCGACCTCGACTGGGCGGAGTACGACGGGCCGGACACGCTCGCGCCCGGCGAGCGGGTCCCGCTGGAGCCCACCGGGCCCCGGCACGGCGTGGACGCCGTACGCCGCTGCGCCGCGGTGATCGTGCCGGCACTGGCCGTTGACCTGTGCGGCATCCGGCTGGGGCGGGGCGGGGGCAGCTTCGACCGGGCGCTGGCCCGGGCGGGCGCGGGCACGCTGACGCTGGCGCTCGCGTACGACGGGGAGGTCGTGCCGGAACTGCCCGCGGAGCCGCACGACACGCCGGTACGGGCGGTGGCGACGCCGTCCCGGGGCATCCAGGCCCTGCCCGCCGGAGCCGGAAACCCCACGCCCGGCGGATGAACGGGCCCGATATCGGCGAGCACGCCCGGGGCGGCGCGCTATTCCGGTATTAGACATGGGTCTAATCACGCCGCGTACGGCCCCTCTTTCGATGATCTTGCGGGAAAATGGCCGCGTCCGTTGAATCGCCGAATACGCCGGGGAGCCCGTGTCCCTCGATGAGCTGAACCTCGTCCTGCTCGTCGGTGCGCTCGTTTTGCTCTGTGCGGTGGTCGCGGTGCGCGTCTCGCACCGGGTCGGCCTGCCCACGCTGCTGGCGTACCTGGCGCTCGGGCTGCTGATCGGCGAGTCGGGCCTGGGCATCGAGTTCGAGGACGCGCACCTCGCGCAGATCCTCGGGCTGTGCGCGCTGATCTTCATCCTGGCCGAGGGCGGGCTGACCACCAAGTGGCGGGACGTACGGTTCGCGGTGCCGCTGGCCGCCGTGCTCGCCACGCTCGGCGTCGGGGTCAGCGTCGGCGTGATCGCGCTCGCCGCGCACTACCTCATCGGCCTGAACTGGGTGCTCTCGCTGCTGCTCGGCGCGGTGCTGTCGCCCACGGACGCGGCGGCGGTGTTCTCGGTGCTGCGCCGGCTCCCGCTGCCGCCGCGCATCGCCGGCGCGCTGGAGGCCGAGTCCGGGTTCAACGACGCGCCCGTGGTCATCCTGGTGTTGCTGCTCAGCGTTCCCGGTCACGGCAGCCTCGAGCCGCTGCCGCTGATCGGCACGCTGGCGTATGAGCTGGCCATCGGGGCCACGGCGGGCGCGCTGGTGGGGTTCGGGGGCGCGTACGCGGTCCGCAGGGTGGCGCTGCCCGCCTCCGGGCTCTACCCGATCACCGTCCTCGGGCTCACCGTGGGCGCGTACGCGGGTGCTGCGCTCGTGCACGCCAGCGGCTTCCTGGCCACGTACGTGGCCGCGCTGATCCTCGGCAACTCACGGCTCCCGCACCGGCCGGCGACCCGGGGATTCGCGGAGACCGGGGCCTGGCTGGCCCAGATCGGCCTGTTCGTGATGCTGGGCCTGCTCGCCTCCCCGGGACGGCTGCCCGAGCAGATCATCCCGGCGCTCGTCATCGCCGCGGTGCTCACGGTGCTGGCGCGGCCGGCCTCGGTGTTCCTCAGCGCGCTGCCGTTCCGCTGGCCGTGGCGGGAGCAGGTGTTCCTGTCCTGGGCGGGGCTGCGGGGCGCGGTGCCGATCGTGTTCGCGACGCTGCCGCTCGGCGAGGGGCTGCCGGGCGCGGAGCGGCTGTTCGACCTGGTCTTCGTGATCGTCTTCGTGCTCACGCTGCTGCAGGGGCCCACGCTGCCCTGGGTGGCGCGGCGGCTCCGGCTGGGCGACAGCGGGCGCGCCGTCGAGCTGGACGTCGAGGCCGCGCCGCTGGAGGAGCTGCAGGCCGACCTGCTGCAGGTACGGGTGCCCGAGGACTCGCGGCTCGCCGGAGTGGAGATCTTCGAGCTGCGGCTGCCCAAGGGGGCGAACGTGACGCTCGTGGTGCGGGAGGGGGTGAGCTTCGTGCCCGGGCCGGACACACCGCTGTCCGCCGGGGATCAGCTGCTCGTCGTCACCACGGCGGCGGCGCGGGAGGTGACGGAGCGGCGGCTGCGGGCGGTCAGCCGGGCCGGCAAGCTCGCCGGATGGTTCGGCGAGCACGGGGAGTGACCAGGTGCCGGCCGGTCATGCCCGGCCGGGGGCCGGGGCGGTGGACAGTGGCGCCGCGATGTCCTCCAGCGAGCGGCGTTCGGACCGTACGCCGAGGAGGAGCTCGACGAGGCCCGCGAGGATCATCAGGGTGGCGCCGATGCCGAAGGCCAGCGCGGTGTCGGACGGGACTCCCGTCGCTACCAGGCTGGAGAAGATGAGCGGCCCGGAGATGCCGCCGGCGGCCGTACCGACCGCGAAGAAGAACGCGATGGCCATCGCCCTCGTCTCCAAGGGGAAGATCTCGCTGACCGTGAGGTAGGCCGAGGCGGCTCCGGCGGAGGCCGGCGTACCAGCAGGATCGCGACACCGAGGACGACCCCGAGGCCGAACGCCACCCGCCAGCCGACGTCCACCGGAAAGCCGTTCAGTACGGGCACGGTGAGCAGGGCGCCGCCCGCCGCGCCCAGCCAGTAGCTGCCGTTGATGATGATGTCGATCTTGCCGCGGTGCCGGCTGGGGATGAGCTCGTCGATGGCCGAGTTGATGGCGGCGTACTCGCCGCCGATGCCGAAACCGGTAAGGAAGCGTGATCTCCAGGCCGCTGCCCGGCTTGGCGAGCTGAGCGGACAGGTTGCCGACGATGGTGACCTCGAGACCGTCCAGGATCCAGACCGTGCCGAGGCCGATGATGATCATCCAGTGCCAGCGGGTCCACGGGAGGCGGTCGAGACGGGCGGGGACTTTGGTCGTGATGGTGCCGGTCCCGATCGCGCTCATGAGCGGCGTCACTACCCAGTGGGGGTGGCGTGGACCGTTTCCCGTGCCGGGGTGGGCCGGGCCGGGGGGGCTGCGTGTTCGCGGAATGCCGTTCGGCTCGGGAGTGTTCGGTTGAGTGGCGGTCCGGCCCGATCGGGCCGGACTTCGCGGGTCGCCTACGCACCGCTGATCGCGGGTCATCTCGGGGGGCGCGACCACCCCGGGTCGCGGCCGCCCGGCGGAATGCGTAACATTTAGCAGTCGACGCGCGTGAGTGCCAGTGAGGAGGCAGCGTGCCCACGTACCAGTACGCCTGCACGGAGTGCGGGGAGCAGCTCGAGGCCGTGCAGAAGTTCAGCGATGATCCGCTGACCGTGTGCCCCGCGTGCAATGGCAAGCTGCGCAAGGTCTTCTCCGCGGTCGGCATCGTCTTCAAGGGCTCCGGCTTCTACCGGACCGACAGCCGCTCCAGCTCCTCGTCCGGCACCGTGCCCGCCGCCAACGGCGCGAACGGTTCCAACGGGTCCGGCGAAGGCTCCGGCTCGGGCTCCGAGAAGAAGGAGACGAAGAGCGAGACCGCGAGCGGTTCTAGCTCGTCCTCTGGCTCCTCCGGCTCC
>WHSL01000190.1 GCA_009380095.1 Streptosporangiales bacterium
CACCCCGACCCTAGAACCCCCGCCCGAACCGCGCCGCACAACCTCCCCGGCCGCCTGGCCGCGGGGGCTGTGCGCCGGAGCGTCGCGGGAGCATGATCGGCGGGTGGAGTTGCGGCACTTGCGGTATTTCGTGGCGGTGGCCGAGGAGTTGCACTTCGGGCGGGCCGCCGAGCGGTTGCACGTGGTGCAGCCGGCGTTGAGCAAGCAGGTCTCCGCCCTGGAGAAGGAGCTCGGCGTACGGCTGCTGGAGCGCACCAAGCGGCGCGTGGAGCTGACCGACGCCGGGGTGGCGTTCCTCGCCGACGCGCACGACATCCTGAGCCGCGCGGACAAGGCGTCGGCGCGGGCGCGGGCGGCCGGGCGCGGCGAGTCCGGGGAGCTGGTCATCGGTTTCATCCCGCCCGCGCTGAACAGCGTGCTCCCGGTGGCGCTGCGCACGTACCGGCGACTCTTCCCGGACGTCCGGCTGGTGCTGCGCGAGCTCACCAACCGGGCGGCGGTGGACGGCGTGCTCGGCGACCGGCTGCACATCGCGTTCGCCCGGGTCCCGTTCGAGACCACGGACCTCCGCTACGAGACCGTGTACGAGGAGCCGGTCGCGGCCGCGATCCCGGCCGAGCACCCCCTGGCCGCCTACGATTCCATCCCGCTCGCCGCGTTGCGCGGCGAGCCCCTGGTAATGATCCCGCGAACCCAGGAACCGGAGCTGCACGACTACTACGTGGCCCTCTGCCAGGAGGCCGGCTTCAGCCCGCGCATCGTGCACGGGGTCACGACAACGCTGGTCGCCGTCGGGCTGGCGGCGTCCGGGGTGGGGATCGCGTTCGTCCCCGAGTCGACCCGGGTGATGGCCCGCGAGGGCGTGGTCTACCGCCCGCTGCGCGACCCGCAACCCCGCTTCCGCCTCGCCGCCGCCTGGCGCGGCGACCCCGGCCCCCTCCTCGAAGCCTTCCTCGCCACCCGTCCCTGGACTCTCCCACTGCACACCTAGAGCCCGCGCGATCTTGTGGTCGCCGCGTGTGGTGGGACCGGAGCGCTCAGCCGTAGTCGAGGTCGTCCTGCCTGGGATACCGCGGTCGCTTTTGGCCATGGGCGTTACTGGGGCTCCCGCTCATTGCGCGATACATGGCCGGCCGCGCACCGCTATGGCGGTGGAAGGCGGGTGTCGAGGATGGCGCAGTGGCCTTCGGCTTGGGCTCTGAGGGCGCGGGTCAGGGCGGCGGGGAGGTCTTCGGGGCGGTGGACGGTCTCGCCGTACGCGCCGAAGGCCTCGGCCAGGCGGGCGTAGTCGGGTGCCGGGGAGAGTTCGGTCTCGGGGAAGTCGGTGTGCTTGGCGGCGCTGCCGTCCGGGAAGAGGCGTTCGACGGGGAGGCGGGACGCCCGGTACGCCTGGTTGTTGAGGATCACGGTGATGAACGGCGCGCCGGCCCGGTGGGCCGACCACAACGCGGCGTTCGGCACGCCGAAGTTGAACGAACCGTCCCCCACGATCGACACCACCGGGGCCGAGGGCGCGCCGAGCTTGACGCCGAGCGCCCCGGCCACGCCCCAGCCGAGCGCCGGCGATCCGGTGTCGAAGTGCCGCCCCGGGCCGCGGACGATCTGCCGCGCCACGGCGGGCTTGTTGGTGACGGCCTCCTCCAGCACGATCGCGTCCTCGGGGAGCGCCGCGTTCAGCGCGTACAGCATCGCGTCGGCCGCGTCCTCCGGCGCGGACGAGGTACCGGCCCGTTCCCAAGCACGGTGCAGCTCGGCCAGTTCGGCCTCGGCCGCGGCCCGCCGCTCCGCCCACCGCGAGGACCGCCCGTCGGCGAGCGCGAGCAGCGCCGATTCCAGCACCGGGAGCGCCCGGGCGGTGTCCGCGGTGAGCGCCACGTCCACCGGATAGTTCCAGGTCGGCATCGTGGCCTTCAGGCAGTCGGTGTCGATCTGCACGACCGCGGCGTCCGACGGCGGCGCGACCAGCGCGGGCACCCACGGCACCTCGGTGTCCAGCAGCAGCACCGCGTCGGCCTCGCGCAGCACCGCGTCGTGGGCGCCCGCGTAGAGCGGGTGCCGGGGCGGGAAGTTGAGCCGGTGCCGATGGTCCACGACCGGCGCGCCGAGCAGTTCGGCGACCCGGACCAGCGCGTCGACCGCCTCGGGCCGGGCGCCCGTACGGTCCGTGACGATCACCGGCCGCCGCGCGTCCGCGAGCAGCCGCGCCGCCTCCGCCAGCCCGGCCGGGTCGGGCGCGGGAGGCCGCGGCGAGACCTGCGGCCCCGGCGCCGGTACGGCCCCCGCCTCCATCAGCGCCTCGCGCGGCAGCATCACGTACGCCGGCCCGCTCGGCGCGCTCCGCGCCACCTGGTACGCCCGCCGCACGATCCCCGCCAGCTCCCGCCCGCGCGGCACCTCCATGGTCCACTTCGCGAACGGCCGCAGCACGCCCTGCTGGTCCAGCTGCTCCTGCGGCCAGTGGATCGCGGTGTCACGGTGACCCGGCACGTCGGGAGAGACGCTGTACGGCGTCCGCCCCGCGAAGATCACCACAGGGAGCCGGTTCCGCTGCGCGTTGTGCACGGCCCCGCCGAGGTTGAGGGTCCCGGCGTCCACGTGCACCATCACGGCCTGCGGCTCACCGGTGACGAAGTAGTGCCCCATCGCCGCGGAGAGCGCCACGAACTCGTGCGTGCACAGTACGGCCCGAGGATGCGGCGCGCCGTCGGCCCGCGCCGCGGCCAGCGCCTCCTGGACCGGAGCGGTGTCGGTGCCGGGGTTGATGAACAGGTGCCGTACGCCCTCGTCGGCGAGCGTGGCGACCAACTGCGCCGCGGCGCTCGGCGGGAGCCGATCCGGATCGTGGGTCATACCGTTCTTAATAACCCGTGGACAGGCCCGCCGCCCAGGCCCGCGATCCATTCCGTGGCGGAATCAGTGACGCACGAACATGCATTTGTCGCGATCACGGGCACGATCTACGGTCGTGTCACGGTCCGCGATCTCTCCGATCGGAGGCATCATGGAGGTCGTCGTCTTCGATCTCGTCTCCTACGACCGCCACGTCGACGATCTCGTCGTCGACGGCGAGCTGCCGTGGCCGCTGCCGAAGCGCCACTTCGACCCGGGGGTGGCGGTCCGGACCTACGCGGAGCACCTCGCGGCCTGGGAGGAGCTGGACCGGCTCGGCTTCGACGGGGTCGGCTTCAACGAGCACCACACGTCCCCGTACGGCCTGATGAACTCCCCCAACCTGCTCGCCGCCGCCGCGACCCAGCGCACGGAGCGCCTCAAGCTGCACATCTACGCCAACCTGCTGCCGCTGCACGACCCGCTCCGGCTGGCCGAGGAGCTGGCCATGCTGGACTGCATGTCCGGCGGCCGGATCGTGGCCGGCTTCGCCCGCGGCATCCCGCGCGAGCACACCGTGTACGGCGTGCCGATGACGGAGTCGCGCGCCCGGTTCGAGGAGGCGTTCGAGATCATCCGGGCGCTGTGGACCGAGGAGGTGGCGTCGTACGAGGGCAAGTTCTGGTCGTATGAGAACGTCGCGATCTGGCCGCGCCCGGTGCAGCGCCCGCATCCGCCGCTGTGGGTGCCGGTGACCAGCAGCAAGGAGACCATCGAGTGGGCGGGCCGGAACGCCATCGCGATCACGCCCGGCATGGGGCACCCGGGCCTCCGTGACGACGTGCTCCGGTACTACGCCCAGTGCCTCAACGCGGCGGGGCACGAGCTGACCCCGGACCTCGTGCACCTGAACATGAACGCGTACGTGGCCGCGGACAAGGCGCAGGCCGTCCGCGAGGCGGGGCCGTACCTGCTGTACTTCAACCGCACCCTGTTCAGCCACGGCAACGAGACCGAGGCCGGGGCGCAGCGCAAGACCGGCTACATCAGCGCGTCGTCGCTGGACTACGTACGGCCGGAGAACCTTTCCGCCGCTCAGCGGGCCAAGGCCGACTACCGGAAGCAGACCATGGCCGACATCGAGCGCGAGGCGGAGAACTGGGCGTGGGGGTCGCCCGAGGAGGTACGCGACCGGATCCTCGACGCGGCACGGCGTTCCGGCGCCGGGCGCGTCCTCGTCAACCTGAACCGCGGGGCCATGCCGCAGGAGATGTTCCTCGAGCAGATCCGCCGGTTCGCCCGTGACGTGCTGCCCGCGTTGCGGGAGCATACGCCCGCGGTCCCCCCGTCGCCGCGGTGAGTGGAGGCGCGCCATGCGCACACCGATCGCCCCACGTCCCTGGCTCGTCCTCGGCCTGCTCACCGCGTTCTGGGGGCTCGTCGGGCTGAACCGGCTCGGCATCGCCTACCTGTTCCCGGTGATCGTGCCGGAGTTCGGCATGGCGTACTGGCAGGCCAGCCTGCTCATCTCCGGCACTTCCCTGGCGTGGGCGGTGTCCAGCTGGGTGTCCGGGCTGCTGTCGGACCGGTACGGCCGCCGCCGCGTGCTCATCCCCGGCGCGGCGCTGGCCTGCGTCTCCACGGCCGCGATGGGCGGGACGTGGAACTTCTGGTCGATGTTCGTGGTCCGGGAGTTCGTCGGCTTCGGCGACGGCGTGGGCTGGCCCAACTCGCAGGCCGTGCTGGCCTCGGAGTTCCCGGCCAAGCGGCGGGCGCTGGTGCAGTCCATCTTCACCGCCGGGTATCCGCTGTTCGGCTCGGTGCTCGGCGCGATCATCATCACCCGGATGGCGGACGCGTTCGGCTGGCGGCCGGTGTGGCCGATCATCGGCGGCGTCTTCCTGCTGGTCGTGCTCGGCCTGTACTTCTTCATGCGGGAGCCGGTACGCGCGGTCACCCCGCAGACCCGGCCGACCTGGCGGGACGGCCTCAAGGTCACCAAGAACCGGACCGTGGTCACGCTCATGATCGTGCAGAGCGGGGCGCTGGCCTGGCTGCAGGTCTCGGTGGCGTTCAACACGCTCTACCTGACCGAGGTGCGCGGGATCGCGCTGGTGCGGGCCGGCACGGTCATGGCGGTGTTCGGGGTGGCGGCGCTGGCCGGCACGCTGATCCTGCCGTCGCTCTCGGACCACGTGGGACGGCGCACCATGCTCGCGGCGTCGGGGCTGCTCAGCGGCGCGTTCATGGCGGCGTACGTGCTCGGCGGCCTCGGCCTCGGCGCCTCCACCGCGCTGCTCGCGGCGAGCGCGTTCTTCCAGGGTGTGCTCATCCCGCTCGGGTCCGCCACCTGCGTGGTGGAGAACGTGCCGGAACGGGTGCAGGCCACCGTGATGGGCGCGGTGAACTTCGCCGGGGTCATCCTCGGAACGACGCTGATGCCGTTCGCGGCCGGGGTGCTGGCCGACGGGTTCGGACTCCAGGTGCCGATCCTGATGGCGGCGGGCAGCGTGGCGGTGGCGGGGTTGGCCGCGCTCACCCTGCGCGAGACCGCACCGCGGGTCCTGGCCCGCCGCGCCGCGGCCCCCGTCCACCGTCCGGCCGACGACATCCCGGCCTGACCCGCCACCGCGTCAGCCGTCGCTCCAGAACGGTTCGCTCCAGACCGAGGTCGTGTCGACGTACCGGAGGAGGAGCGCGGTGAGCGCGGGGTCGGCGCGTCCGTTGAGCTCGTCGGAGGCGAGCTTCCTGGCGGCCCCGGCGAGCACGTCGGCGAGCTGGATCCGGGCGTCCGCGCCGGCCACGGCGAAGCTCAGCCGCGCCAGCCGATCCCCGGCCAGTCCGCGGATCAGCGCCACCCGGTCGGGCGTGAGACCCGTCTGACGGTCGTGCACGATCGCGACCCGTCCGGACCGGCTGCGCGCGCTCCAGTACGTCACCGCGGCGACGACGGCCGGAGGCATCGGGTCGAGCACCGGGATCTCCGGCGGCGTGGCCGTGCGCGTGCGGCGGGCGGCGTCCAGCGCGGGTGCGGCCCGGGCCAGGTCTTCCATGATCGCCTCGAACGGGCCCGCGGGCCGCGCCACCGCTGTCCGCAACGCGGCCACGGTCAGGTGGACGCGGGCGCGCCCGTGGAAGGGACCGTCGGGCCCGAGCACCCAGAGCAGCGCGGCGTGGTTCTTCTCGCGGAGGATGTGGTTGGCCTTGAACTCGTCGGCCGGCGTGGGGGCGCGGCGACGCACCTCCGCGAGCCAGGCGTCCGCCTCGTCCACGCCGAGCCGCACGCCCGCGTGCGCGAACACGTCGGTGTTGCCGCCGATCAGCCGCTCCCCCTCGGAACCCGACTCGTCGAAGGCCACCTCCGTGTCACTGGCCATGACCGAAGCCTGACCCGCCCCCGCACCCCCCGCAACCGATTTCCCCGGCATCAGGGGAGGCCGCCGGCGAGAAGGAGGATCGCCAGTGCGCCGCCGCCGGCACGCCGCCGCCGAGGCCGTACAGCAACGCGGCCGGGCGCACGGACCCCCAGCGCACCAGGGCGCCGAGCGCGGGATCCAGCCGTGGCAGCGCCACCGCGAGCACCAGCGCCACGCCTCCGATCATCAGCAGGACCGGCACGTCCTCGGTGAACCGGAGCCAGGTCGTCATGGAGGCCCCGTGGTGGCAGCCAGGAAACGCCCACGTCAGGAGCGACACCCTGGAGGCCATGCTCACCCTCTGGATCCGGGCCCTCACACCACCTCCCTGATCACCCCCGGCCCACCCCGCTCCCTCGACACGCCGAGGAGAATCGGCCCGTCCATGACGATCTAGGCATAATCTGTCCGGCGTGCGTAGCTGGGTTGCCGAAGGCGGGTGGACGGTGGAAGGCGCCGTCGTACCCGGATCCGGATTCCGCAACGACACGATCCTCCGCGTACGCCGCAACGGCGTCCGGGTCCGCGACTGCACGAGCGTCCGCGAGGTGGCCGCCCTGATCGACCTCGCCGACCTCTGTGAGGTGATCGACCTCGATCACGCGCTCCGCCACCGTCACCGCCGCCGCCACAGGGCCCACTCCGCCGGCTGACGAGCCGAACCGTCACGCGTGGTTCATCGCATCCTGACTCCCGTTAGCCGTCGCCTTTCCCACGCTTTCTACATTCCTCGACGGATTACCACCGATTCACGAGGAACACCCAGATGCCACACCCCGGCACCCCGAGCTCTCAGAAACCCCCGACCTCCCGCTTCCTAGAGTCCCTCGACCGGCGGCGCTTCCTCGAGGTGAGCGGCGTCGGCGCGGTCGCCCTCGTGCTCGGCACGGCGCCGTTCACGGGCCGTACGACGCCCGCCGCCCGCCTCGGCAAGGACCCGTTCACGCTCGGCGTCACGTCCGGTGACCCGCTCCCGTCGAGCGTGGTGCTGTGGACGAGGCTGGCCCCCGAGCCGCTCGACGGCGAGCACGGCGGCATGCCGGACGCCGCCGTCGAGGTCGAGTGGGAGCTCGCCGAGGACGAGCGGTTCGCCAAGATCGTCCGCCGCGGCACCGAGCTCGCCCGCCCCGACCTCGGGCACTCCGTCCACGTCGAGGCCGGCGGCCTACGGGCGGGCCGCGAGTACTACTACCGCTTCCGAGCCGGCTCCCACCTCAGCCCGGTGGGCCGCACCAAGACCGCCCTCGCCCGCAGCGCGCTGAACGCCGGACTGACGTTCGCGTTCGCCTCCTGCCAGCAGTTCGAACACGGCTACTTCACGGCCTACCGGCACATGGCCGATGAGGACCTCGACCTGATCGTGCACCTCGGCGACTACATCTACGAGTACGGCACGGACGAGTACACGGCGCCCGGCGGGAACGTCCGCCACCACGTCGGCCCCGAGATCACCACGCTGGCCGACTACCGCCGCCGCCACGCCCAGTACCGCGGAGACGCCGATCTCCGCGCCGCCCACGCCCACGCGCCGTGGATCGTGACCTGGGACGACCACGAGGTGGAGAACAACTACGCGGCCGCGATCTCGGAGAACCGCGGCGAGGACCCGGAGGTCTTCCTCCGCCGCCGCGCCGCCGCGTACCAGGCGTACTACGAGCACATGCCGCTACGCCGCTCCTCCATGCCGAAGGGCCCGGACATGCGGCTCTACCGCAGGTTCTCCTACGGCCGGCTGGCCGAGTTCAGCGTGCTCGACACCCGCCAGTACCGCAGCGACCAGGCGGCGGACGACGGCATCAAGCCGCCCGGCGACGAGCAGGCCGACCCGGCGCGCTCGCTCATGGGGCGGCGCCAGGAGCGCTGGCTCACCGACGGGCTGAGCGCGTCGGACGCACGCTGGAACATCCTGGCCCAGCAGGTGTTCTTCGCCCGCCTCGACTTCACGCCGGGCGAAGGGGAGACGTTCAACATGGACGCCTGGGACGGGTACCTGGCGAACCGGGAGCGGCTGCTCGAGCACATCGACCGGCGCGGCGTACGCAACCCGGTGGTGCTCACCGGGGACGTGCACGCCAGCTGGGCCTCGGAGGTCGCGGCCGAGCCGCGCGGGCGGAACCTCGCCACCGAGTTCGTCGGCACCTCCATCACCAGCGGCGGCGACGGCTCCGACGTACGGGCCGAGACGCCGGCGCTGCTCGCGGAGAACCCGCACATCAAGTTCTTCAACAACTACCGCGGCTACGTGCGGTGCACGGTGACGCCGGAGACGTACCGGGCCGACTACCGGGTGGTGCCGTACGTGAAGACGCCGGGGGCGCCGATCGTCACCCGCGCCTCCTTCGAGGTGGCGGACGGGCGGCCCGCGCTCGAACACGTCGGCGGCTCGCCGGTGAAGTCCGGCGCGGAGACCGTCACCCACCGCGAACACGACCGCATCGCCACCCAGCGCGACCTCGCCGGCTGACGCGGCGGCACCGCACTCCTCCGCTCGCTCGCCCGCGGCCCGGGACGGCTCGCCCCGGTCAGGGACGCTGGGCGAAGCGGCGGTGGAGGGCGTGCACCTCCTCGTCGAGGCCGGGGACCGGGCCCTGGACCCGCACGCCCGGGGCGATCTCCTGGATCGGCAGCGGCCGCACCGGGCCGGGCGGCATGCTGCTCGGTGGAGCACACGTACACGACCCGGCCGAGGCCCACCCAGCCGTGCGCGGCGGCGCACATCGGGTCTGTACAAAGAAAGAGCGACAGAGCCGTTGATTTGACAGTCCCCGTGCCGACGCGGCGCGGTTGCTGTCCGGACATCTTCACACTCCCGAGGCAGCAGGGACCGAGCGTGAAGCCGCGTCCCGTTCGTCAGCACTCAGCGCAGCGTGTGGTGTGACGCTGGTCGGGTAGCCGCCAGTGGAGAGGTTCTGAAACTCGGATTCCGGGATACCCCCCCGCGTATCCTGGCGTTACAAGATGGTGAGAAAGGTGATCGGCGATGGAGTACGGCTTCGCTGTGCGGTGCGAGGCGCCGATGGGTGAGACGGTCGAGCGGGTGCGGGCGGCGCTGGCCGAGCAGGGGTTCGGCGTGCTGACGGAGATCGATGTGCAGGCGACGTTGCGGGCGAAGCTCGGTGAGGAGAGTGAGCCTTATTTCATCTTGGGGGCGTGCAACCCTCAGTTGGCGCATCAGGCGTTGGGCGTGGATCGGCGGATCGGGTTGTTGTTGCCGTGCAATGTCGTAGTGCGCGCTGATGGCGGGTCGACGGTGGTGGAGGCGCTGGACCCGCAGGTGATGGTCAGCGTGCCGGGCGATTCCCGGCTGCAGCCGATCGCTGACGAGGCCGGTCGGCGTTTGCGTACCGCCTTGCAGACGGTCAAGGGCAGCTGATGGTGCTCGCGGCAGTTCCGGCATCGGACGAGCCTGTGTGCTACGGGAGGTGAGGTCGCGGTGATGGGTGGTGCGATGGGGTGGATGTGGATCTGGCCGGTACTGGTCGTGCTCGGCGTGGTCGCCGTCGTGGGGGGCCTGCTGTGGTGGGCGCGGGCGCGGCGCGAAACCCCGGCAGGCGCGGGCGGCAGTGCCCACCAGATCCTGGACGAACGGTTGGCGCGGGGCGAGATCGACGAGGACGAGTATCGGCGTCGCCGCGCGGAGCTGCAGTGACAGGCAATCGGTCGGTCGGCGCCGGGCGTTGGGTCTGCTGGCGGCGGGGTCGGCTTCGATGGTAACGCGGGTGACCGGCTGGGTGACTGGTCTGGGCGCCCCCCGGCCAACGGTGGGTACCCGGTCACCGGTGACCAGCCGCTACGCGAACCACCGGCATTGACCAGCAATAACGGTGCACTCGCCGTGTCGCTGACCGCGGCACCTGGCGCGGCGGTGGCCGGGCAGGCCGGCGCCGGGCTCGGGTTCAACGGAGGTTCTCCGGGGCCGACGTTGCGAGTGCGTCCCGGTGACTTTCTGCGAGTGCGCCTGATAAATCACCTGCACAGCCCACAAACCTGCACGCCCACGGGTTGCACGTGCTCTCGGAGCGCAACGGCGACAACCCGTTCGTGGTGATCGCGCCGGGCGAGGTGTTCGATTACGAATACAGGATTCCGGCCGATCATCCGGCGGGGACGTTCTGGTACCACCCGCACCACCACCAGTACGTCGCGGATCAAATCTTCGGCGGGCTCGCCGGTTGCGCTGATCGTGGACGGCGGCCCCGACCTGGGTGCCGTCATGGACCGGGTGCTGCTGATCGGCGACACCACGTGGACGGCGCGGGCCGGATCGCCGCGGTGAGCGCGATGGACCGGATGACGGGAGGACAGGGCTCACTGATCCTGGTCAACGGCCAGCACCAGCCCGTCGCCATCGCGGAGTCCGGTGACCTTCGCCGACTTCTCCGGCCGTAGCGTCTACCACTGCCACATCCTCGACCACGAGGACGCCGGCATGAGGGCCACCATCCAGGTCGCATGCTGACTCTCGCTCCAGGTTCTCTCCGGAACACGCG
>WHSL01000232.1 GCA_009380095.1 Streptosporangiales bacterium
AGCGAGCGGCGCGCCAGGGCGAGATCGGGCAGCCGGGCCGCGTCGATCGTGATGACGACGTCCGCCCCGCCCGGCACCGGCCCGTCCCCGGACAGCACACCCCCCGCCTCGGACCCGGTGGCAGGGCCGGGCCGCAGGTGAACGACCCTGTCGCCGATATGCAGCTGCACCCTCGGGGGCCCACCCGACGAGACGTCCGGGCCCGTGGAGGCCGCGGCGAGCCGGAGGAACCTGACCACGTCGACGTCCTCGCCGCCCCCAGGCTCGCCGAGCGTGACCGCGCCGAACGCGGCCAGGGCGGCGACGATCGGCCCGAGCCCCATGCCGGATTCGGTCAGCACGTACACCGTCGAAGCCGCAGGAGCCGGAAGCCTCTCGCGGCGGATCAGCCCGTACCCCTCCATCTGCTTCAGCCGCTGCGACAACAGGCTGGTCCCGAGCCCGGGCAGCGCCACCTGCAGGTCGGTGAACCGGCGCGGCCCTACTTCAAAAACAAGTAGCCAAGCCTCCGAGATCCGGTAGTCGCGCGCGCCGGGCCGGCTCAGGAGCGGCCGGGGTCACCGACGCGGTCGTAGACGTCGGCCTCGAACTCCTCCAGCTGACGCTCGCACTCGGCCACCTTCGCGTGGGCGAGGTCGCGGCCCTCGGCGCGCATCCAGTCGCGGCCCTCGACCTTACGGAGCCAGCGGCGCAGCTTCTCCAGGTCCTGCCGGATCTCCTCGGCCTCCTCGAAGGTGTAGTTCTCCCGGTACCGCTCGAACTCGATCTCCTTGAAGAACTTCGTCTCGCACTCCTCGACGATCTCCGCGTACTCCTTCGCGGAGTTCTCCCGGAAGGCGGCGACGAGCTTGGCCCGCTCCAGCTCCTCCACCTGCTCGAGCACGAACAGCATGCTCTCCCCGCCGAGCTCGTCGATCTTCGCGCGGATCTTGCCGAGCCGGTCCCGTACGCCCTCGCGGTCGGGCAGCACGCAGACCGCCTGCTGGATGTAGAGCGCGCCGAGCCGCTTCAGCTCCCGCCACACCGCGACGCGGGCCCGCGACGTGTCGGACGGCACCCGGTACACGAGCTGGACGAACCGCTCGTCGCCGACCTCGCCTGACGTCATGCGCACCAACCTACCGATTGACAGCACCCACCAAGATGCTGAAGCATCTGCCACAGAGAAACAAATGTTACATCTGAGTGGAGTGCGAGTGACGGGTGCGACATGGGGCCTGGTGGCCTCGGCTTTCGTGGCCTCGATCGTGGAGTTCGTCGAGGCGTTGACGATCGTGCTGGCGATGGGCGTCACGCGCGGCTGGAGGTCGGCGATCACCGGTGTGGTCGCCGCGCTGGTGGCGCTGACCGCGTTCACGTTCGTGACCGGGTACGCGCTGCAGACGTGGCTGCCCGAGGCGCTGCTGCAGCTCGTGGTCGGCACGCTGCTGCTGATCTTCGGCCTGCAGTGGCTGCGCAAGGCGATCCTGAGATCCTCGGGGCTGAAGGCCTTGCACGACGAGGAGGAGGAGTTCGCGGCGCAGACCGCCGCCGCGCGTGATGCCGCCAAGAAGAGCCGGTTCGGCATCGACACCTTCGCGTTCGTGGTGTCGTTCAAGGGCGTCTTCCTGGAGGGCGTCGAGATCGTGTTCATCGTGATCACGTTCGGGCTGAGCGCGAACAACGTCCCGGCGGCCGTCGGCGGCGCGGTGGTGGCCGGCCTGCTCGTGCTGATCGCGGGCGCGGTCGCGCACAAGCCGCTGGCGATGGTCCCGGAGAACACGCTCAAGTACGGCGTCGGCCTGCTCCTCGCGTCCTTCGGCGCGTACTGGGCGGTCGAGGGCCTCGGCGTGTTCGTCGGCGAGGGCACGAGCCTGCACTGGCCCGGCGGCGACTGGGCGATCCTCGCCCTGCTGGTGGCCTGGTTCGCGATCTCCCGGGTGATGGTGCGGGCGCTTCCGGGCGTCAAGGACCGGCAGCGGCAGGAGGTGGCGGCCTGATGGGGCTGATCAAGGGTTTCGGGAAGTTCTGGTACGACTTCGTCATCGGCGACGACTGGAAGATCGCGGTCGCCGTGGTACTGGCCCTGGCGGTCACGCTCGGCGTCGTCATGTCCGGCGTGCTGCCGACCGCGACGGCCGCCGCGGTCGGCGGCCTGCTGCTGGTCGGCTTCTTCGTGGTCAGCCTCGTCGTGGACGTGCGGGGCTGACCGATGGCCGACCTCACGTACGTGGCCGAGGTGCACCACCAGCACCGCGACGTGACCGGCGGCTGGCTGCGGCCCGCCGTGTTCGGCGTGATGGACGGCCTCGTCTCCAACGCCGCCCTGCTCGCGGGCGTCGTCGGAAGCGGGGCCGCCCCCGCCACCGTGGTGGTGGCGGGGCTCGCCGGGCTCGCCGCGGGCGCCTTCTCCATGGCGACCGGGGAGTACACCTCGGTGGCCTCGCAGCGCGAGCTCACCCAGGCGGAGATCGCCACCGAGCGGCGGGAGATCACCGAGAACCCGGAGGCGGAGGAGCGCGAGCTGGCGCTGGTGTACGAGGCCCGCGGCCTCACCGAGGACCTGCCCTCGCCGTGGGTGGCGGCGGGCTCGTCGTTCCTCGCGTTCGCGCTCGGCGCGCTGATCCCCGTACTGCCGTTCCTGTTCGGGCTGACCTCGATCCTGGCGCCGATCGCGGTGACGGGGCTGGCGCTGTTCGGCACCGGCGCGCTGGTGGCCCGGCTCACCACCCGTTCGCCGCTGTTCGGCGGGGTCCGGCAGCTGGCGCTCGGCGCCGCGGCGGCTACCGTCACCTATGGCATCGGCGCCCTCGTCGGCACCGCCGTCTCCTGACCCAGGGAGTCCCGATGTACAGCTACCCGAAGTTCACGCACCCCGGCGGGGACGCCGCGGTCCGCCTCGTCCGCGAGAACCCCTTCGCCGTGCTCGTCAGCTCGCCGGAGAGCGGGCCGCCGGTGGCCACGCACCTGCCGGTGATCATCCCGGCCGGTACGGACCCGGGCGAGTCGCTGGAGGGGGTGACCCTGCTCGGCCACATGGGGCGGGCGAACCCCCACTGGAAGATGTTCGCCGAGCGGCCCGACGTGCTGCTGGTGTTCTCCTCCTCGCACGGATACATCTCGCCCACGCTGTACGAGCCCGGGCCCAACGCGCCGACCCTCGACTACGCCGCCGTCCACCTCACCGGCACCGTGGAGATCATCGAGGGGACGGCCGGCAAGCTGGACGTGGTCGAGCAGACCGTCGCGACGCTGGAGTCCATGCGGCCCGACCAGTGGGACCCGGCGGACTCCCGGGAGCTCTTCGCGAAGATCGTCCCGGCCATCACCGCCTTCCGGGTCCATGTCACCGGGGAGGACTTCATGTTCAAGCTCAGCCAGAACCAGCCGGAGGAGGTACGGGCCCGCATCCGCGCCGACCTCCGCGAGGGCCCGCACCGTCACCCGCGGCTCGCCGACCTCATGGACCGGATCGAGGAGGTGCGGTGATGCGGGTCCAGGAGCACGACAGCGGTACGTCGGCCGCGCCCGAGCGCGGGCGCGAGCTCGGCCGGCGCTGGGCGGACCGGATCGGTGAGGCCATCGGCGCGTACCGGGGCCACTACGCCGACCTCGGCATCTCCGGCACGGCCGCGCTCGACGTGGCGGAGCGGTCCTGCGGGTCGCTCGCCGCCTGGCATCCGGGCCTCGGCGCCGAGCTCGAGTCGATCGCCGCCGGCGCGGGGGTGCCGGTCGCCGAGCTCGGCCTGCTCAACTCCCGTACGGAGATCCTCGCGGCGGCGCCCCCCGCCGGCGACGGCGAGTGCTCCACGGTGATCCACCCGGAGCGCGGCATCTCCTTCCAGACCTGGGACTGGCATCCCGCACTGGTCCCGGACGCGGTGCTGTGGCGGTACGCGCCCGCGCCCGGGCGCTGGGTGAAGACCTTCACCGAGCACGGCATGCTCGCCAAGATCGGCATCAACTCCGCCGGTCTGGCCGTGCACCTCAACATCCTTCGGCACCGCGCCGACTCGGCCGCCGGTGGCGTCCCGGTGCACGCCATCGCGCGGCGTGTCCTGGACGAGGCCGACACGCTCGCCGACGCGATCATGATCGCCCGTTCCGCCACGGTCAGCGCCTCCACGGCCATCACCGTGTACGACACCCGCGCCGCCGAGGCCGCCTCCCTGGAGATCACCCCCGCCGGGGTGGAGCCGATCCCGGTACGGGCCGACGGCTGGCTGATCCGCACCAACCACCTGCTGGATCCTCGGCTTCAAGCTGGGGTCGTACCGAACCCCCTGAGCACCACCAAGGAGCGCTACCAGCACCTGGACACGGTCGTGGGCGGCTCCGCCGTGAAGGTGGCCCCGCTGCCCGAGCTCGCCGCCGCCCTCATCGCCGAGGCGGGCGCGGACGCCCCGATCTGCCAGCGCGAGGACGCCGGACTCCCGGAGAAGGACCATTGGCGCACGCTGCTCACCGTGCGCCTCGATCCCGCCGCCGAGCTGATCGAATACTGGCCCGGCACCCCTGCCGACGTCGTGGAGGCGGGCGAGGCGCGTACGTTCTGACCGGCGGCATCAGGCGACGGGCTTGGACGCCTCGTCGTCGGGAGCCGGGTCGTGCAGGGCGGCGTGCTGCTCGGCGGTGAGCTCGGCCATCGCCTGGGCGGCGCCGGCGCACATGCCGGGGAAGTTCAGATAGCCGTGGGGCATGCCGACGTATCGGTGAGCCGTACGGGGACGCCGGCGGCGCGCAGCAGGCCCGCATACTTCAGCCCGTCGTCGCGTAGTGGGTCGTGCTCTGCGACCTGGATCAGCGCGGGCGGCAGGCCGGTGTGGTCCGCGGCCGCCGCGGGGGAGACCTTCGGGTCGCTTGGGTCCGCGTCGCCGAGGTAGTACCGGCGGAACGCGCGCATGTCCGCGTAGGAGATCACCGGCAGGTCGCGCCCGCCGGCGGGCGGCCACGGCTCGTCGGTGAGGTCGGTCGCCGGGCGTAGCAGTCCTCCACGGCGGCGGGGAACGGGTGCGACGGGGCGAGCCGGTAGTCCACGGACAGCACGACCGCGTCGACCCGCGCGGCGGCCGACCCCGCGATCCAGTCGCCCTGGTTCAGGTCGCCGAGCACGAAGCCGCCCCCGTGGAAGTAGAGGATCAACGGCCGGGGGCCGGCCGCGGGGCCGTGACGCCGATAGATCCGCACCCCCACCTCGCCGTCCCCGGCGGGCACCCGGCGGTCGGCGGCCACCACGCCGGGCACCACACCGCCGAAGATCCACGAGGTCACGATGTTGTGCGGCACCGTACGCGACTGGAGCCTGGCGATCTCCGCCTCCGTCTTGGAGATCTCGCGCTCGCGGGTCCGTAGGATCGCGGAATGGAGCTCGACCTGTTCTCGGGGATTCCGGTCCGTGACTTCGCGGCGTCGTTGAAGTGGTACGAGCGGCTGCTGGGCGTCCCTCCCGCGTTCTTCCCGCATGATACGGAGGCCGTGTGGGAGCTCGCGGAGCATCGGTACGTCTACATCGTCCAGCTCCCCGAGCGGGCCGGTCACGCCGTGCTCATGGCCATGGTCGGCGACCTCGACACGCGTGTCGCGGGGATCGCCGAGCGGGGACTCGACCCCGCTCTGCGGGAGACGTACGACGGCGGCGTCCGCAAGATCACGTACCGCGACCCGGATGGGAACGAGATCGCGTTCGGCGGCATGCCCGCGTGACCGGCCCGGCGCGGGGGATGCGCCGGGCCGGGCGGTTCAGGGGCAGCAGCCGCCGCCCCAGGCCTCGTTCCAGTCGATGCCGTGGGTGTCGGTGAGCCGGTCACCGTACCCCCAAGCGGGCGGTACGACGGCCGTGACCGGCCCTAGAGCAGGGCGAGCAGTCGCCGTGCGGTCGCCTCCGCTCGGCTGTCGGGGGAGCCCGCTTCGGGGAGTACGCGGAGGAACCAGTACAGGGCGAACAGCCGACGGCACTGGGTGAGGCGTTCCGTCTCGGCGGGGTCCAGGGGCAGGCGGGCCAGGACCTCCGTCAGGCCGCGCGGGTCGTTGTCCCAGGCCGAGATGTGCTCGACGACCTCGGCGATCTCGTAGGGCCGGTCGCTGCGGCCGCAGTACTCCAGGTCCACGACCCGCACCGTGGCGCCGTCCCACAGGAAGTTGTGCACGTTGCCGTCGCCGGTGCCGAACACCGGCCGCCCCGGCCGCAGGATGTCCCGCTCCGTCCCGGGCCGGGCCAGCCAGTCGCCGCCGGCCGCGTACGCCCGCGCGAGCAGGTCCGCGTCCGGCGGCGGGGTCTCCGCGTGCCATGTCCTGACGTGCGTCAGCAACCCCTCGGGGGCGCCCGCGCGGGGAGGCAGGGCGGCGAGCTCCGGGGCCGGGACCGCGTCGTGCAGGCGGGTGATCGCCGCCGCCAGCGCGCCGGCGAGCGGCCCCGTGACCGAGCCGGTGACCGGCGAACCGGGCAGCCGGGACATCGTCACGGTGGGCGGAATCACGTCGAACTCCGCGCTCAGCGGCTCGGGCGCGAGGCCGGGCGCGTACCGGTGCAGCAGCCGCAGCCCGCGCCACTCGCGAAGCGGCTGGTCACGGTCGGTCCAGCGGTATGCCTTCGTGACGGCGGAGGGGCCCAGCCGCAGCTCGTGTGTGCTCATCGGGCGCCAATTCTCGCCGATCGCGGCGGCGGCCGGGGCCGCGCCGGGCCGGCCCGTACTTGTCGAGACGCCGGAACCTGACGGAAGCTGCGACGAGATGATCAATCGGATGGAGCGATGGTGAGTGTGACGACTGACTGGCCGGACGCGCTGTACGAAACGTTGAAGGAAGGCGGGATCACCCAGTTCGCGTACGTGCCCGACGCCGGGCACAAGGTCCTGATCGACAGGTCCATCGCGGACCCGGACGTGGTGTCGGTGTCGCTCACCACGGAGGAGGAGGGCGTCGGGCTGATCGCCGGCGCCGACCTCGGGGGTGCGCGGGCCGTGCTGCTCATGCAGAGCAGCGGGGTGGGCAACTGCATCAACATGCTCTCGCTGGCGGCGACGGGACGGTTCCCGTTCCTCACCGTCGTCAGCATGCGGGGGGACTTCGGCGAGGGGAACCCCTGGCAGTACCCGATGGGCCGGGCCACCCGGACGACCCTGGAGGCGATGGGCGTCATCTGCTGGGACGTGGACGAGCCCGCGCAGGTCGTGCCCACGGCGAAGGCGGCGATCACGGCCGCGTACGGGGCCGGGCAGTCCGTCGCGGTCCTGCTCACGCAGCGACTCATCGGCGCCAAGCCCTTCTGACCCGGCCGCTCCCGAAAGGACCCAGATGAACGAGCGTGTACTGCGCCGCGCCGACGCGGTGCCCCCGGTCCTCGGCGACCACGAGGACTTCCTGATCATCGCCGGGCTGGGCAGCCCCTGCCGCGACGTCGCCGCGGTCAACGGGGCGGCCCCCAACGCCTACCCGCTGAGCGGCGCGATGGGCGCCGCCACGCCGATCGGGCTCGGCCTCGCGCTGGCCCGCCCGGACCGCCGCGTCCTCGTGCTCACCGGCGAGGGCGAGCTGCTGATGAGCGTCGGCGCGCTGGCCACCGTGGGCGTGCTCGACCCCGGCAACCTGTCCATCCTGTGCGTGGACAACGGCCACTACGGCGAGACCGGCTACCAGAAGAGCCACACCAGCCGGGGCGTCGACCTGGAGCTGATGGCCCGCGGCGCCGGCATCCGGCGGACCCTCACCGTGGCGGGCGAGGACACCCTCAAGGCCGGCCACGACCTCATCCGGGAGACCGAGCACGCGTCGTTCGTGCTGCTCCGGGTGGACGCCAGCGAGCCCGCGCCGGCCCGCTTCGACCTCAACGCCGCCGCCAACCGCCTCCGCTTCCGCGAAGCCCTGCTCGGCTAGCGGCCGATGTTGGCATAGTGCGGCGGGTGAGTGAATCCGAGCATCCCCTGAGCCGGCTGGGCATCGCCGCCATCCAGGCGGCCCGGTCCGTCCCCGAGGAGTCCGCCGCCTACCACGAGGTCCTCGCGGCGGCCGGGCCGGACTGGCACGTGGCTCGTGGCGCCGTGACCCCGTCCGGCATGGTGGCCGGGGCGGCGGTCGTGGTCGCCCGGGGCGTGGCGATGACGGTCGACGTGGCGATCGGCGGGTTCACCCCGGACGACGTGGGCCGGGCCGACGGCACGGGCTGGGAGGTGGCGCAGACGGCCGGGCCCGGCCTGACCGTACGGCCCATGCTGCGCGTGACCGGCCGTGACCTGGAGCCCCGCGAGGTCGTCGCGCCGACCGGGCGTCCGGTCGCGATCACCGGCGATCGGTGGCTGGCCGGGCTGCTCAGGAGTCATCTCACGGTCCCGCCGCCGGGGCCGGGTTCGCCGCCACGGCCCGAGGAGCCCGCGCCGGAGCCGGCCGCGGCACCGGCGCTGCTGGCGGCGATGGAGGCGGCGAACCGGCGGGTGCTGGCCCGTACGGAGGTGACCGCCGCCCTGCTCACCGGGCTGGACCCGGCCCGCTGGTGAGTCGCCGAGCAGGTGGACCCGGCGACGGTGCGGGCATCGTGATGGGCACGGTGGCGGCCGGCCCGTCCGGGGTGTTCGTGCTCGAGTACGACGCGGGTGCGGGCATCGGCGGGCCGGGCAACGCGTACGAGCGCGCCTCGTACGGCGCGTCGCGGCTGGCCGCGATGC
>WHSL01000199.1 GCA_009380095.1 Streptosporangiales bacterium
ACGACATCCCCATGCACGTCACACCACGGAGCGGGTAACTCACCCCGCCATGCGAAAAGGTCCCCGAGCGAGCTCGGGGACCTCTCGCGATGCGTCGCTACTTGACCGACCCGGCGAGAACGCCCTGGACGAAGTAGCGCTGGAAGGCGAAGAAGACCACCAGGGGGACGATCAGCGACAGGAACGCGCCGGGCGCGAGGATGTCGATGTTCCCGGTGAACTGCCGCATCTGGGACTGCAGCGCCTTGGTCATGGGCTGCGCGTCGGTACCGGCGAACACCAGCGCCACCAGCAGGTCGTTCCACACCCAGAGGAACTGGAAGATGCCCAGCGAGGCGATGGCCGGCCCGCCGAGCGGGAACACCACCCGCCGGAAGATCGTCCATTCGGTGCCGCCGTCCATCCGCGCCGCCTCCAGCAGGTCCCGGGGGATGCCCGCGAAGAAGTTGCGCAGCAGGAAGATCGCGAACGGCAGGCCGAACGCGACGTGGAACAGCACCACCCCGGTGATCGACCCGAAGATGCCGAGCAGCCCGTACAGCTTGGCCACCGGGATCAGCGCCACCTGAACCGGCACCACCAGCAGCGCCACCACCAGGAGGAACAGCCAGTCACGCCCGGGGAACTCCAGCCAGGCGAAGGCGTACGCGGCGAGCGACGCGATCACCACGACCAGCAGCGTGGACGGGATCGTGATCCAGACCGTGTTCCAGAACGAGGCGGTGAACGTGTCGTCGGACAGCAGCTCGGCGTAGTTCGTGAGGGTGAGCTGCGCCGGCTCGGTGAAGACCGTCCACCAGCCGCTGGCGTTGTTGTCCTGCTGACTGCGGAGCGAGGACACCAGCAGGCCGAACGTGGGCAACAGCCAGAAGACGGCGAGGAGCACCAGTACGACCTGGACGGCGCCGCCGCTGAGCCGGCCCACGATCCGCGAGGCGAAACCGCGCTGCGGCGCGCCGGCCACCGGCTCGGCCGGCGCGGGTGCCTGAACCGTTCCCGTCGTCATGCGTTCTCCCGGCGGAACCGTCGGATGTTGGAGATCATCGCGGGCAGCACCAGCACGAACAGCACGATCGCGATCGCGCTGCCCATCCCCTGGTTGTTGCCGCCGCCGAAGGACTCGGTCCACATCTGCAGGGCGAGCACGCTCGCGCGCGGATCACCGCCGCCGATGATGAACACCAGGTCGAAGATCTTCAGCACGTTGATCACAAGGGTCACGAACACCACCACCAGCACCGGCGCCAGCAGCGGCATGGTGACTCTGCGGAACACCTGCCATTCGGTGGCGCCGTCCACCCGCGCGGCCTCCAGCGCCTCCCGGGAGATGGCCGCGAGCCCGGCCGCGATCAGCACCATCGCGAAGCCGGCCCACACCCAGATATAGGAGACGATGATCGCCGGGGTGATCAGCGTCTGGCCCAGCCAGTCCGCACCGGCGTAGCGCGGCGCGAAGTTCTCCGCGGGCAGCCGGATCGTGTACGACCCCGCGGACAGGTTCTGGAAGGTGAACGTGCCGTCCATGCCCGCCGTGGTGGCCGCCGCCACCTGGCCGTCCTTGACCGCCTCCACGGTCATCCCGGGCATGCCCTTCTCGGTGGACGCGTCGGGCTGTCCGCGTTCACCGCCGCCGCCCTGGGTGAAGTCCAGCCAGACCGCGCCGGAGATGCCGTTCGCCGGTGCCGCGGGTGCCGCCTTCGCGGCGGCGGCCCCCGGCGGCAGCTCATCGTCCTGGATCCCGACCAGCGGAACCATCACCTGCTGCCCGACCGGTACGGCCTGCTTGGTCTGCACCGGCCCGGCGTCGCCCTGCTGCACGACCGGCGTGTCGTCGGTCTTCCGCGGGTTGGCACCGGGATAGGCCGAGGCGCTGGAGAACGTGTCGTGTACGGCCACGATGGCCGCGTTCGCCACGCCCTTCTCCGGGTCCTGCTCGTACACCAGGCGGAAGATCACGCCGGACGCCAGGAAGGAGATCGCCATCGGCATGAACACGATCAGCTTGAACGCGGTGGACCAGCCGATCCGCTCGGTCAGTACGGCGAACAGCAGGCCCGCCGCGGTGACCAGGGACGGGCCCACCACCACCCAGATCGCGGTGTTGCGCACGGAGATGAGCGTGTCGTCGTCCGTGGCCATGGAGGCGTAGTTCTCCAGCCCCACGAAGCCGCTGCCGGTGGCGTCGAAGAAGCTGCGGTAAACGGTGTAGATGATCGGGTAGACGACCAGCGCGCCGAGGATCAACAGCGCGGGCAGCAGGAAGCCCATCGCCATCCAGGAGGGGGGCTGCAGGCTGCCCGCCCGGGGATCGCCGTCCCCGGGCGGTGCGACCTCCGCAGCGGGCCCCGCCACCACGGCACCGGCCGTCACCTCGGGGGTCGCGTCCCCGCCCGCGCTGGGCGGGGACGCGGCCTCGTCGTCACGTGACGTCATTTGGGGTCAGTTCCTCGGCTTAGTCCTTGAAGGCATTCTTGGCGTCGGCCTCCAGGCGGTCCTGGACGGCCTTGATGTCGGACGGGTTCTGCACGAGGCTGCGCAGCCCCTCCCACAGGCCCTCCCCGGGCGTGGCGCCGAACCCCGCCGGGGTCAGGTCGGACATGTCGTAGCGGGCGGCGTCGCCGGACGCCTGGATCTGCTGTGCGAACTGCTTGGTCTGGGCGTCGGGGTACGCCTCCGCCTTGAGGTTCTTGTTCGGCGAGAGGTAGCCGCCGAGCCCGGCCCAGATCGTGCCCGCCTCGGGCGTGGCCAGGAACTTCATCAGCTCCATGGCGCCCTTGTTGTCCTTCAGCGCCACCGCGACGTCGCCACCGAGCACGGCGGGGGTGGTGTCGCCGGCCTTGGGGAACGGGAACGTCTTGGCGCCCTCGCCCACCTTGGCCTCGGTCGTGCCGATGTTCGCCGCGGCGAAGTCGCCGCCGTACACCATGGCGGCCTTCTCACGGGCGAACACGTCGGTCACCGAGCTGTCGAACTTGCCCTTGAGCGCGCCGGCCTTGCCGCCGTCGAAGTTCTCCGGCTTGCCCCAGATCTTGACCAGCGTCTCCATCGCCTGCGTCACCGAGGGGTCGGTCCACGGAATCTCGTGCTCGGCGAGCTGGTCGTACTTCTCCGGCCCGGCCTGGCTGAGGTAGACGTTCTCGAACCAGTCGGTCAGCGTCCAGGAGTCGGCGCTGGCGGCCGCGAGCGTGAACGGCGTGATCCCGGCGTCGGCCAGGGTCGGCGCGGTCTTGGTGGCCATGTCGTCGAAGGTCGCGGGCGGCTGCACGCCGGCCTCGTCGAACGCGTCGGTGCGGTACCAGATGATCGACTTGAACGCCGACTTCACCAGCAGCCCGTACGGCTTGCCGTCGACGGAGCCGAGCTCCTTCCAGTACGGCGTGTAGTTCGCGTCGATCGCCGAGGTGACCTCCGCGTTCAGCGGCTTGAGCTGGTCCTTGGCGGCGTACTGCTGCATCAGGCCGGGCTGCGGCAGGATGGCCACGTCCGGCGGATTGCCGCCCTCGAGACGGGGGCCGAGGAAGGCGTCGGTGTTCTCACCGGTCGACGCGTACGTCACCGTGGCGCCGGTCTTCTTCTCGAAGGCGTCCAGCACCTTCTCGAAGTTCTGCTGCTCGGGGCCGGTCCACTTGGCGGCCACCTCGATCTTCACGCCCTTCAGCGCGGTGCCCGTCTGCTCACCCCCGCCTTCGGAGCCGCCGCCCCCGCCGCCGCCGCCGCACGCGGTGGCCGTGAGGGCCAGCGCCGCGCCGGCCGCCGTGAGTCTCAGAACGTGTCGCATTCTCGAATCCCTCTCCGTTGTCCCTGCTCCGATCGCACCCGCTCTGCTCGTACCAGCAGGGCCCCCGCCACGCCTACGCACCGGTCTCCTCGGTGGTCACGGCCGCGGGGGTCGCGGCGTTCGGCGCCGAGTCCCAGATGGACGTGCCGGTGTCCAGGTCGAAGAAGTGCAGGCGGTCGGTGTCCACGCGGACCCGCAGCGGGTCGCCCTCGCGTACCCGGCTGCGCGGGCTGAGCCGCGCCACCAGCACGCTGCCCCCGCCGGTGAGCGCCTCCAGCTGCTCGGCGCCGGCGTCCCGGTCGAGCTCGCGGGTGTCCTCCGTGTCCACCCGCGCGGCGTCCAGGGTGAAGTGCACGAGGTGCTCGGAGCCGAGCGCCTCCACCAGGTCGGCCTTGGAGCCGAGCACCTGGCCGCCGGCCGCCTCGACGAGCTCCGCGTCCTCCATGTCCTCCGGGCGCAGCCCGACGACCACGTCGCGCCCGGCGTAGCCGGCGAGCGCGGGGCGCTGCTCCAGCACGGTGGGGCCGAGGGTGAGCCGCTGGCTGCCCACGGTCACCGTGTACGCGCCGTCCGCGCCGGTCTCGAGCGTGCCGCGGAACAGGTTCATCGCGGGCGAGCCGATGAACGCCGCGACGAACAGGTTGACCGGACGGTCGTACAGCTCCTGCGGCGCGGCGACCTGCTGCAGCTCGCCCTTCTTCATGACGGCCACGCGGTCGCCGAGCGTCATCGCCTCGACCTGGTCGTGCGTCACGTAGATGGTGGTGACGCCGAGCGACCGCTGGATGCGCGCGATCTCCGAGCGCATCTGCACGCGCAGCTTGGCGTCCAGGTTGGACAGCGGCTCGTCCATCAGGAACGCCTGCGGCTCCCGGACGATCGCGCGGCCCATCGCCACCCGCTGCCGCTGGCCGCCGGACAGGTTCCGCGGCTTGCGGTCCAGGTACTCGCTGAGCCCCAGCGTCTGCGCCGCGTCGTCCACCCGCTTGCCGATCTCGGCCTTCGGCATCTTGCGCAGCTGCAGGCCGAAGCCGATGTTGTCGCGTACGGACAGGTGCGGGTACAGGGCGTAGCTCTGGAACACCATCGCCACGTCCCGGTCCCGTGCCGGTACGCGATTGACCACCCGCTCTCCGATGTGCACCTGGCCTTCGCTGATGTCCTCCAGGCCGCCGACCATCCGGAGCGCGGTGGTCTTCCCGCAGCCGGAGGGCCCGACGAGCACCAGGAACTCGCCGTCGCCAATCTGCAGATTCAAGTCGCGCACGGCCCGTGTGCCATCGGTGTAGACCTTGCCGACTCCAGCCAGAACGACCTCTGCCACGGTCTCTCCCCGGTCGCTTCCCTCTACAGACTGTATTCGCCCTTACTGTCTCTTCGAACGGACCGATTGGACACCCTGTGACGGCGGCGGGCGGACCAGCTAAGTTATTGTTACCGTTCCGTTTCCGGATGATCTTTGATGGCGCGTATTAATTCGGTCAAGAGATGCGAATCGCCACAACAGTGGCGTTGGCGAGATGGACAACATCAAAGGCGGATGAACGGAATTGTTCGGGCCGGAACGCCACCTCGCGGAAGCGCCACGCGCCGTCCTGGTTCTTCAGCACGAAGACGTCGATCCGGCCGAAGCGGGTGGCCTCCGACCTGCGGGCGAACTCCTGGGGGTCGTCCACGGCGGCGAGCCGCCGCAGCTCGGCCTCGCGGTCGTCCCAGCGCGCCAGGGTGTTGGTGGCCATCCGGTCCGGGGGGACGTAGCCGGGCCAGGGGTAGTACGAGAACAGCCGCTCGTCGTAACTGAGCGTCGTCGGCCGGGCGTCCTTGCCAAGCCGGGCGCGGACCTCCTCCACCACCGGCCCGGCCGGGAAGTAGCCGCGGAACCGGGTCTCCGGGGCGAACCGGGGCAGGCCGCCGAACGGCAGCGGCTCGGAGTGGGCCAGCGTCGCGTAGTCGGTGCCCAGGGTGCGCTGGCCGCCCGCGATCGGCGCGGCGGTGTTCCGCTGCTCGCCGGTCGGCATCGCCCACTCCCAGTACCGGTAGCCGGTCCAGAGCAGGAACACCACGAGGGCGGCCGCGCCGACCCGGCGCGGCACGGCGTGCCGGGACACGAACGCCACCAGCCGCGGGCCCACCTCCATGAGGGTCAGCACCCCGGCGGCGGCCAGCGTCACGCCGACCACCTTCACCGTGTAGTGGCTGAACATGGTGTGCCCGCTGGTCAGGAAGGAGACGAGGCCGACCAGGCGGTACACGTACGTGCCGATCACGATGACGAGCATCGGCCGGGCCCACCAGACGGTGCCCGAGAACAGGACGAGGCCGGCCAGGCCCGTCAGCTCGAGCAGGCCGATCGGGGTGATCTCGGTGAACGGCAGCCAGTTCTCGGTCAGCGCGTTGGCCACGTACAGGTCGCTGACGCGCTGGCCGCCGCCCTGGGTCAGCGTCCGCCACAGGTACGGGACCAGGTAGAACGACGCCACGGCGAAGGCCACCGCGGCCACCCCGGCGTAGCGCAGCAGCGCGGCCTTGAGGTCCCCACCGCGGCGGACGGCGAGCACCAGCAGCACGGCCAGCCCGGGCGCCGCGTACATGAGGAAGCCCTGGTAGGTCGCCACCATGAGGCCGCCGACGATGCCCGCCGCCCACCAGCGGTACCGGCCGCGGGGCGGGTCGCAGAACGTGGCGAGCGCCCACGGCACCAGCATGGCAAGCGTGACGACCTCGTACGGCTTGCGCGGGTCGCCGAACACCGCGAGCAGCGAGGCGGCGATCGCCAGCGCGGCGATCGGCGAGACCAGGCGCCGCCACATCAGGTAGGTGATCACCATCGACAGCGAGGTGGCGATCACCTCGGCGCGGCCGACGATGGTCCACGCCGGCTCACCGAGCAGGTTGGCCGCGCCGCCCGCGAGCAGCGGGTAGAGCAGCGGATACTCCGAAGGCAGGCCGCCGACGATGCCGTCGGCGCTCCACGGAGAGTCCGCCATCTTGGTGGTCAGCGCCACCATCCGGCCCATGTCGCCGACGAGCCCGGCGAAGCCGTGCGGGGTGCCGTTCAGCGCGGCGGCCAGCAGCAGCGCCATCCAGGAGGCGAAGAGCCCCGCGCCGGCCGCGCAGACCACCTCGCGGTAGCCGCCCATCCGGTCCACCACCGCGGCGACCTTCGGGTACCGGGTGTTGAGCGTCGCCAGCACGGCCGCGGCGGTGGCCGCGCCGAGCGCGAGCAGCCCGCCGGCGCCGAGCGGCGCCAGGTGGCCGTTCATGTGGAACGGGTTGGAGTCGGCCCACGCCACGAGGGTCAGCGCGGCGGCGGTGCCGAGCAGCCAGGTGGTGAGTGCGATCGTGACGGGCCCGGGGAGGGGGGCGCGGCGCCGTGGGCGCGTACCGGATGACTCCGGCTCCGTTACCTGCCGCCGCATGCCCGTCTCTGTCATCGTCCCCGCCGCCCAGAGTCCGTCGCCGTGCCTCCGGGCCAGGGTCCCGTCTGGCCTGGAGGTCAAACTCCTGGGCAGGTGCCGGGCGGACCCGAACTCCTCCGAGGAGTTTCTTTTACCTTTCCCAGACGTTCATCGACGCGTTTCGGTTGGCACATTCGGCGTTCGTAACGGAATCGACTTAGCGGGGCTCTTCCCCCCGGAATCTCCCCTTAACCACCAGGCCGGAGTGAGGCGGCGGCGCTCGCGGAGCCGGCGGCGCGGGCGGCGTTGGCGGCGTTAGCGCGTGGTGAGGTGGCGGCCGATGACGAGGCGCTGGATCTGGTTGGTGCCTTCGACGATCTGGAGGACCTTGGCCTCGCGCATGTAGCGCTCCACGGGGAAGTCGGCGACGTAGCCGTACCCGCCGAAGACCTGGACGGCGTCGGTGGTGACGCGCATGGCGACGTCGGAGGCGAACAGCTTGGCCATCGCGGCCTCCGGGCCGTACGGGCGGCCGGCGTCCTTGCGGCGGGCCGCCTCCAGGTAGAGCGCGCGGGCGGCGGCGATCTGCGTGGCCGCGTCGGCGAGCAGGAAGGACAGGCCCTGGAACTCGGCGATGGGGCGGCCGAACTGGCGGCGCTCCTTGGCGTAGTCGACGGCCGCGTCAAGTGCGGCCTGGGCGACCCCGACCGAGCAGGCGGCGATGCCGAGCCGGCCGGCGTCCAGCGCGGCCATGGCGATCGGGAAGCCCTGGCCCTCCTCCCCCACCCGGAGGTCTTCGGGGAGCCGTAGGCCGTCGAGGCTGAGCTGCGCGGTGGGTGAGGCGTGCATGCCCATCTTGTGCTCCGGCGCGGCGGCGGCCAGGCCCGGCGTGCCGGCCGGCACGTGGAAGCAGGAGATCCCGCGGGACTTGTGCTCCGCGGTGCGGGCCATCAGCGCGTAGAAGTCGGCGACGCCGGCGTGGGTGATCCAGGCCTTGGTGCCGGTGATCCGGTACGCGTCGCCGTCCCGTACGGCGGCGGTGCGCAGCGCGGCGGCGTCGGAGCCCGACTCCGGCTCGGACAGGCAGTACGCGCCGAGCGTCTCGCCGCCGAGCATGTCCGGCAGCAGCCGCTTGCGCTGGGCCTCGGAGCCGTACGCGGCCACGGGGAAGCTCGCCAGGGTGTGCACGCTGACGCCGAGCCCCACGGTCAGCCAGGCGCCCGACAGCTCCTCCAGGACCTGGAGGTACACCTCGTACGGCTGGCCGCCGCCCCCGTACTCCTCGGCGAACGGCAGGCTCAGCAGCCCGGCCCGGCCGAGCTTCGTGAACACGTCGCGCGGGAAGGCGTGCGCCTCCTCGTCGGCCGCCACGCGCGGCGCGATCTCCCGCGCGATGAGCTCGCGCACCAGCTCGATCAGCTCCCGCGCCTCGTCGCTCGGCAACGACCGCTCCACGCCGCTCATCGCAGCCCTCCCAGCTCTCCGGATGCTCAGATCGTAGGACGTCCGAGTATGTGGGGTCTATGGCTTCGGGCGCCGGCCCGCCCTGCGGCTCCCTCCGACCGTCCAACCGCACCCCCCGCGGCCCCCTCGGCCGTCCGACCGCACGGCACGGTTCCCCCTCGGCCAGCCCGCACGCGGCTCGCGGCCCCCTCACCGGCCGCCGCGCTCGCCCGCCGGCGGACGGCCGCACGGAACGCCCCGGCCTGGCGCCCGGTGGGCGGTGGCGGGCTGCCACACTCGACATATGCATGGTGGCGAGGCACACGGCCGCGCGGCGGGGAGCCACGACGACGCGTTCATCGACGGCGTGGCGGAGCGCCTGGCCGCGCTGCCCGGCGTCCGTACGGTCACCCTCGGCGGATCGCGGGCGCAGGGCACGGCCCGTCCGGACAGCGACTGGGACCTGGCGATCTACTACCGAAACCGTTTCGACCCCGCGGACCTGCGCGCCGTGGGATGGCCCGGCGAGGTGTCGGAGATCGGCGCCTGGGGCGGCGGGGTGTTCAACGGTGGCGCCTGGCTGGAGATCGCTGGCCGCCGGGTCGACGTGCACTATCGCGATCTGGGCGTGGTCGAGCACGAGCTGGCGGAGGCGCGGGCCGGCCGGTTCCGGGTGGAGCCGCTGCTGTTCCACCTCGCGGGCATCCCGAGCTATCTCGTGGTCGGCGAGCTGGCGGTGAACCGGGTGTCGCGCGGCGAGCCGCTGCCCCGCCCGGAGTACCCGCCGGCGCTGCGGGCCGCCGCGCCCCGCTCCTGGTGGAGGACGGCGGAGCTGACCTTCAGCTACGCCGAGCACAACCACGCCCCGTACGGGCGGCTCGCCCAGACCGCCGGGCTCGTCGCGCAGGGCGCCTCCCAGGCCGCGCACGCCATACTCGCGGCCCGCGGCGAATGGGTCACCAACGAGAAGAGCCTCCTCACCCGCGCAGGCCTGCGCGCGATCGACACCCTCGTCGCCGACACGGTCGCGGACCCGCCGTCACTGATCCGCTGCGTCGTCGCCGCCCGCTCCCTCTGCCAGGGCCTCGTCTCCGGCGCCATCGCCTCCCAAGCCTGAGCGGCGTGGCCGGCCGGCGCGGGGTCAGGTGCCCTTGGTGCCGTCGGCCATTTCGCGGAGGAGGTCGAGGTGGCCGTTGTGGCGGGCGGTCTCCTCGACGAGGTGCATGAGGATCCAGCGGAGGGTGACGTGCCGCCCGTCGCGGATGGCGCGGACCGCGGTGGCGTCGAGGTCGGTCTTGGCGACGAGGTCCCGGTAGCGGGCGCTCTGCTCCTCGTAGTCGGCGATGAGCGTGGCGAGCGGGGTGTCGGCGGCCATCTCGCGGTCGGGGTCGTCCGGGTCGTCCTTCCACGGTCCCTCGTTCTTCTCGCCGAGGAAGACGGTCTCGAACCAGGAGTACTCCACCCAGCGCAGGTGGCTGATCAGCGCGGACATCGTGGTCAGTGGCGAGCTCGGCACGTAGGCCGTACGGGCGTGCTCCTCGGACACCCCCGCGCACTTGTCGACGGCGGCGGCCCGGACGTAGTCGAGGAAGGTGGCGAGCGTGGCCCGCTCATCCCAGCTCTGCGGTGTATCGGTACGCGTCATCCCGCGAGTCTCCCCGCCCGCCCGGCCCGAGGCCAACGATTATTGGCCGGCCTGAGGCCAACGATCGGCCGGTACACCGGGGTCAGCCAGGGAGGGCGGTGGCGAGAACGATGGTGACGGTCTTGCGTACGGCCGCG
>WHSL01000268.1 GCA_009380095.1 Streptosporangiales bacterium
AACGCCTCGCTCGGGGTGTCCCGGCCGTCCTGCCCCGCGCTGTTCACCGGCGCATCGTCATCGTCCCTGAGGGCCGGCGCGACCCGATTTCGCCCCCGGCGCAGCTCCTGGCCGGGGTCAGCCGGACTCGGGTACGGAGAGCAGCGGCGCGGCGATGGCGGTGGTGCGGGGGCCGGCGCCGAGCTCCAGTACGGCCCGCAGATCCTCGGGAGTGTCCACGTCCCGGCGCAGGCTGGGGACGTCGGCCAGGTCCAGCTCGTACGCGCCGAGCGCGCGGTGCCGGTCCCGCGACCCGCGCCCGAACGCGGGCGCGAACTCGGCTCCGGGCCGAGCGGTGTAGAGCGTGGTGCCCTCGCCCGCCGCGTCCGCGAGGAAGGCGCGGTCGTACCGGGCCGCGGCGTCCAGCACCCGCGCGAGCTCCGCCGGCCGCAACGCGGGCAGATCCGCCGACATCGCCCCCACCCCGCCGCCATCCGCCCAGGCCCGCGCCGCGCCCACCCCCGCCGGCGCGCCCGCTCCCGCCGCCGCTGCGTCGGCGCCGGCGGGTGGCGCGTCCTCGTAGGGCGTCGCGCCGATGAGCCCGGGCGTTCGGGCGACGGCGGCGCCGTGGCGGAGGGCGGGATTGAGGCCCGCGTCGGGCTCGTCCGGGACGATCCGCGCGCCGAGCGCCGCCAGCTCGGGAGCCGCGACGGGATCGTCCGTGACCACGATCACCTGCGCGACCCGCGGGCAGCGCAGCGCGGCCACCACGGTGTCCGCCGCGACCGCGAGCGCCAGCCGTTCGCGGTGCTCACCGAGCCCGGACAGGCGGGACTTCGCCGCCGGCAACCGCTTCACGGGCACGACGAGCGACCAGGTCAGTGAGGTGGGTTCCGGCATCTCGCGCTCTCCGTCTCGACACTACGCGACCTCGCCCAGCAGACTGAGGAACGCTCCCGTACACGCCATACTTGCGGGTGCTGAGACTCCCTGCGAAGGAGGCGCCCATGCGCCGCGGCCACTCGGCCCTGTGGCACTTTGTGGTGGTCGGCATCCTGCGGCCGCTGCTGTTCCTGCTGTTCAAGCGCGACTGGCGGGGGCGCGAGCACATTCCGCGCGAAGGCGGCGTGATCATCGCCCCGAACCACATGTCGTGGGCCGACCCCCTTGTCATGTCCCACTTCGTCTATGAGTCGCGACGCTGGCCGGTCTTCCTCGCCAAGGCCGCCATCTTCAAGATCCCCGTCATCGGGTACATCGTCCGCAGCGTCGGGCAGATTCCCGTGTACCGCGATCGTGCCGAGGCCGCCCTCGCGCTGCGCGACGCGGAGAAGGGCCTCAAGGACGGCGCCAGCGTCATCGTCTACCCCGAGGGCACCTGCACCCGCGATCCGGACCTGTGGCCGATGACCGCGAAGACCGGCGTGGCCAGGCTCGCGCTGACCACCGGGGCGCCGGTCATCCCGGTCGCGCACTGGGGCTGCCAGCACGTGCTGCCGTACCCGACGAAGAGGTTCCGGCCGTTCCCGCGCAAGACCATCAAGGTCCTGGCCGGCCCGCCCGTCGACCTGTCCGCGTACGACGGCAAGCCGCTCACCGCCGAGGTGCTGCGCAACGCCACCGCCGACGTGATGGCGGCGATCACCGAGCTGCTCGGCGAGGTACGGGGGGAGACCCCGCCCAAGGAGCCGTACGACATGAACAAGGCCCGTGCGGAGAAGTTCGCCAAGCGGCCGGGGAACGGCAGCGCCGAGCCGGCCGCGACGAAGGACGGCGCCGAGGAGTGGGGCGGTGCGGGTGCCTGAACCGGAGACCGAACCGGCGACGCGGGCGGCGGTGCTCGGCAGCGGTTCCTGGGGCACCACGTACGCCGCCACGCTGTGCGACGCCGGCACCGAGACCGTGCTCTGGGGGCGCCGCCCCGAGCTCGTCAAGTCCATCGACGAACGCCACGAGAACCCCGACTACCTGCCCGGCGTCGAGCTGCCCCGGACGCTGCGCGCCACCGCCGACCCCGAGGAGGCGTTGCGCGGCGCCGACTTCGTGGTGCTCGCCGTGCCGGCCCAGACGCTGCGCGACAACCTGCGCGCCTGGGGGTCGTACGTGCCGCGGACCGCGGTGCTGGTCAGCCTCATGAAGGGCATCGAGATCGGCACCGGCAAGCGGATGAGCGAGGTCGTCCGTGAGGTGCTCGACGTGCCCGAGGACCGGGTCGCCGTGGTCTCCGGGCCGAACCTCGCCAAGGAGATCGCAGCCCGGCAGCCCGCCGCGGCCGTGGTGGCCTGCACCGACGAGTCCTCCGCCGAGCGGCTGCAGGTGGCCTCGCACAACGCGTACTTCCGCCCGTACACCAACCCCGACGTGGTCGGCTGCGAGCTCGGCGGTGCGGTGAAGAACGTGATCGCGCTGGCCGTGGGCATGGCCGCCGGCATGGGTTTCGGCGACAACGCCAAGGCCGCGCTGATCACCCGCGGGCTCGCCGAGACCGTACGGCTCGGGGTCGCGCTCGGCGCCGACGAGCACACCTTCGCCGGCCTCGCGGGCATGGGTGACCTCGTCGCCACCTGCTCGTCCCCGCTCTCCCGCAACCGCACCTTCGGCGAGAAGCTGGGCGGCGGCATGACGCTGGAGGAGGTCGTGGCCGAGACCCGGCAGACGGCCGAGGGCGTGAAGTCCTCCGGCGCGGTGCTGCAGCTGGCCCGTGAGCATGGCGTGGAGATGCCGATCACCGAGGTGGTGGCGGCCGTCATGCACGACGGCCTGAGCGCTCGGGAGGCCGGCCGGCTGCTCATGTCCAGGTCCGCCAAACCGGAGCGCTACGGCGTGTGACAAGCTGGAGCGTTCGTACCGGGCTCAAGGAGAAGAGGGACGGAGCGTGGAGCCACCCCTGCGCAACCCCGGGGAGTACACCAGGGCGGTTCATCTCCCGGACCCGCCGAGCTTCACCCAGCAGCCCATCGGCCTGCCGGTGTACCGCTCGGCGGCGTTCCGCTTCGAGAGCTCCAAGGAGTACGCCGACGTCCTCGGCGACCGTCGGCCCGGCTACTCCTACGGCCGCATCGACAACCCCACCGTGGACGCGTTCGCCGACGCGGTGGCGGCCCTCGAGGGCGTGAACCTGGACCACGAGGTGTCCGGGCAGGCGTTCGCCTCCGGCATGGCGGCGATCTCCACGGTGTTCATGACGCTCGGCGGCGCGGGTGCGCACGTGGTCGCGCCCGCGGCCGTGTACGGGGGCACGTACGGGCTGTTCGCCAACGTGCTCTCCCGGTTCGGCGTGGAGACGGACTTCGTCGACATCACCGACCTCCGGGCGGTGCGTGCCGCGATCCGCCCCACCACCCGGGTGCTGTACGCGGAGACGCTCGCCAACCCGACCATGGCCGTGGCGGACCTGCCCGGGCTCGCCGCGCTCGCCAAGGATGCCGGGGCCGCCTTCGTGGTGGACTCCACCTTCGCCTCACCGGTCATCTGCCGTCCCCTGGAACACGGCGCCGACCTGGTGCTGCACTCCGCGACCAAGTACATCGGCGGGCACAGCGACGCCACCGGTGGCGTCGTCGTGGGTGACCCCGAGCTGATCCGCGCCGTCCGGGCGGTGCGCGTCGACACGGGCGGCTCGCTGGCGCCGGACGAGGCGTTCCTGCTCCGCCGCGGCATCGAGACGCTGCCGCTGCGGGTGCGCCGGCAGTGCGCCACCGCCACCGTGTTCGCCGCCACCGTGGCCCGCCACCCGGCGGTCGCCAAGGTGGACTACCCCGGCCTCCCCGGCCACCCGGGCCACGACCTCGCCCGCCGCATCTTCGACGTGGGCCCCGAAGGGACACGCTTCGGCGCGATCGTCACGGTCAGCCCGCACGGCGGCCGCGAGGCGGGCCAGGCATTCGCCGACCGTCTGCGCCTCGCGGAGATCGCCACCTCCCTCGGCGGCACCCACACCAAGGTCAGCCACGTGGCCTCCACCACCCACCGCCAGATGGACGACGCGGCCCTCAAGGCGGCCGATATCGACCCCGCCGCCGTCCGCTTCTCCATCGGCCTGGAGGACGCCGAAGACCTGATCGCCGACGCCACCACCGCCCTCGACACCCTCACCTGACGCTCTATCGTTCGCGGCAGCGGGGACGGGCGCGGTTCGGTAGGGTCGGGCAGCATGGCCGAACAGCGCAAGGTCCGCGTCGCCGTGGTTTTCGGCGGCCGAAGCTCCGAGCACGCCATCTCCTGCGTGACCGCGGGCGGCGTGCTGTCGGTGATCGACGGTGATCGCTACGAGGTCGTCCCCGTGGGCATCGTCAAGGACGGCCGATGGGTGCTCACCTCCGGCGACCCCGGCCGCCTGGCGATCGAGGGCGGGCGGCTGCCGGAGGTGACCGCGGACGCGGGCACGGCGCTCGCGGTGCCGTTCGACGCGGGCAACCGCGGGCTGGTGACGTTCGAGCCGGAGTCGGTGCCGCGCGAGCTCGGCGAGGTCGACGTGGTGCTACCGCTGCTGCACGGCCCGTACGGCGAGGACGGCACGCTGCAGGGTCTGCTCGAGCTGGCCGACGTCCGGTACGTCGGGGCCGGTGTGTTGGCCAGCGCGGCCTCCATGGACAAGGAGTTCATGAAGCTGATCTTCGCAGGCAGCGGGCTGGAGATGGGGCCGTACGTGGTGGTCCGCGACCGGGCGTGGCGTACGGAGCGTAAGCGCGTGTTCGACGATGTCGACGAGCTCGGCTTCCCGGTGTTCGTGAAGCCCGCCCGGGCCGGCTCCAGCATGGGCGTCACGAAAGTGGAGGACCCGGCGGAGCTCGAGGCCGCCATCGAGGCGGCCCGTGAGCACGACCCCAAGGTGATCGTGGAGGCCGCGATCAGCGGCCGGGAGATCGAGTGCGGGGTGCTGGAGTCGGAGGAGGGCGGCGCGCCCGACGCCAGCCTGCCCGCCGAGGTCGTCGTGTCCAGCGGGCACGAGTACTACGACTTCGAGGCCAAGTACCTCGACGATGGCCTCCAGCTGGACATCCCGCCGCACCTGCCGGCCGAGGTGATCGAGGAGATCCGGCGGCAGGCCGCCGCGGCGTTCGACGCGGTCGGCGGGGAGGGGCTGGCGCGGGTCGACTTCTTCTACACCGACAACGGCCGGGTCCTCGTCAACGAGATCAACACCATGCCCGGCTTCACCCCGGCCTCGGCGTTCCCCCAGATGTGGGCCGCCACCGGCCTCGACTACCCCGCCCTCGTCGACCGCCTCCTTCGCACCGCCCTCAACCGCCCCCTCGGCCTCCGCTGACCCCCTCCCAAGTTAGGTGTCGAGGAGAGTGTGGGCGGAGGCGTACCAGCCGCCGGCGGCGAGGAGTTCGGTGTGGGTGCCGCGTTCGCGGACCTTGCCGTCGACGAGGACGACGATCTCGTCCACGTGCTGGAGCCCGTCCAGGTCGTGGGTGATGATCAGCACCGTGTCGCCGCGCGTCACGTCGAGCAGGTCGGCGGTGAGCGCGCGGCGGGCGTCGGGGTCGAGGTGGACGGTGGGCTCGTCGAGCACCAGCACCCGCGGGGCGGCGAGCAGCGCCCGGGCGAGCGCGAGCCGCTGCCGCTGGCCGCCGGACATGCCGGTACCGTCCGTTCCCACCTCGGTGGACAGCCCGTCCGGCAGGGAACGCACCCAGTCGCCGAGCCGGACCCGGTCCAGCACCTCCCAGAGGTCTCCGTCCGGGCAGCCCGGCCTGGCCAGCCGCAGGTTCTCCCGCAGCGTGCTCGTGAAGACGTGCGGGTCCTGCGGCATGCCGCCGATCACCGCGCGCGCGTCGTCCACGGTGTGATCGGTCAGCGGCGTCCCGGAGAGCAGCACGGTCCCCGCGTCCGGGTCGCGGAACCGGAACAGCACCGCGGCGAGCGTGCTCTTACCCGCGCCGCTCGGCCCCACCACCGCGACCCGCCGGCCGGGGGAGAGGTCAAGATCCACACCGTCCAGCGCCCACGGCTCGTCCGGCCCGTAGCGGACCCGCAGCCCGCGGACGGTCACGCTCACCGGACCCTCCGGTACGGGCGCCGGATCGTCGGGGTCGTGCACCGCGGGCGGCAGGTCGAGCACCGCGAACAGCCGTACGGCGCCTGACCTGATCGCGCCGAGCCGCGCCGCGACCGGCGGCAGTGGGGCCACCACCTCGAAGGCGGCGAGTCCGGTCAGCACCACCACGGCCAGCGGTACCGCGCCGAGCGTGCCCCCGTCCACCGCGGCCACGCCGAGCAGCAGGATCGCCCACACGGTCAGCCCGGCCAGCGCCGCCGACGCGCCCTCGCCGAAGCCGAGCAGGGCCGCGTCCTGCCGCGCGATCCTGGTGAGCCGCGCGTCCGCCTTCCTAACCCGGCCGACCGCCGCGTCCATGGCGCCGTACGCGACCAGGTCGGGGGCGCCGGCGAGAAGGTCCGTGACGCCGGTGGACAGTTCGCCGCGGGCCGGGGCGAGGCGGGCGCCGGGGCGGCGGCCCGCTGCGGCGGACAGGAGCGGTATCAGGAGGCCCGCGAGCACCAGGCCGAGGGCGAGCAGGGCGCCGGAGGGGCCGTACAGCGTGGCGCAGAGCGCGACGGCGCCGCCGCCCGCGAGCAGCGCGATCAGCGGTGGGGCGAGTCCGCGGACCAGTAGGTCCTGAGCGGAGTCCACGTCGGAGACCAGCCGCGACACGAGGTCGCCGCCGCGGAACGCGCGCAACGGTTCGGTACGGGCGAGCCGCCGGTAGACGCGGACCCGTACGGCGGACAGCGTGCGCAGGGCGGCATCGTGTGTGACGAGCCGCTCCAGGTACCGGAACACGCCCCGGCCGACGCCGAGCGCCCGTACCGTGACGGCCGCCAGCGAGAGCGCCACCACCGGCGGGTGCTGCGCCGCCCGCGCCAGCATCCAAGCGGACACCGCGAGCAGCGCGACCCCGGCCCCCGTCGCACCGGCCCCCAGCAGCACCCCCAACGCGAACCGCATCCCCCGCGGCCGCCCCAGCGCCACCATCCGCCCCAACGGATCCCGCCCCGCGCCGCCGTCCGGCGTGGTCGCCGGGG
>WHSL01000026.1 GCA_009380095.1 Streptosporangiales bacterium
ACACCCGCGCGAAGCCGTGGAGGACGCATGACCGCCACCGAGAGCCCGACGAGGCCCGACGGCACTCCCATCGACCGGGAGGCGCTGCGCCGCAAGTACCGCGAGGAGCGGGACAAGCGGCTGCGGCCCGATGGGAACGACCAGTACCTGCGGCTCGCCGGCGGGCATCTCGCGCACTACCTCGAGGACCCGTACACCCCGCGCACCGAGCGGGCGCCGCTGACCGACCACGTGACGGTCGCGTTCATCGGCGGCGGCTTCGCCGGCCTCGTCACCGGCGCCCGGCTCAAGGAGGCCGGGATCGACGAGGTCCGGATCGTGGAGAAGGGCGGCGACTTCGGCGGCACCTGGTACTGGAACCGCTACCCCGGCGCGCAGTGCGACACGGCCTCGTTCGTGTACATGCCGCTGCTGGAGGAGACCGGCCACATGCCATCGGAGAAGTACGCGCACGCGCCGGAGATCCTCGAGCACTGCCGGCGCATCGGCAAGCACTTCGGGCTGTACGCCGACGCGCTGTTCCACACCGAGGTCACCGGCCTGGAGTGGGACGCCTCCCGGTCGGTGTGGATCGTCCGCACGGACCGCGGGGACGCCTTCACCGCGCGGTTCGTGGCGATGGGCATCGGCCCGCTGCACGTGCCCAAGCTGCCCGGCATCCCCGGCATCGAGTCCTTCCGTGGCCACTCCTTCCACACCAGCCGGTGGGACTACGACTACACCGGCGGCGACCCGTACGGCGCGCCGATGGACCGGCTGGCGGACAAGCGGGCCGGGATCATCGGGACCGGGGCGACGGCCGTCCAGTGCGTGCCGCACCTGGCGCGGGCCTGCGGCGAGCTGTACGTGTTCCAGCGCACGCCGTCCTCGGTGGACGTACGGGACAACCGCCCCACCGATCCGGACTGGTTCGCCGAGATCGCCACGCCCGGCTGGCAGCAGCGCTGGCTGGAGAACTTCACCGCCAACCAGACCGGCATCGGCGCCTCCCAGGAGGACCTGGTGAAGGACGGGTGGACCGACCTGTCCCGCCGGGTGAACGCCAAGATCATGGAGATCCCGCCCGAGGAGCGCAGCCTGGAGACCATGCTGGCCGCCTACGAGGACTCCGACTTCGAGAAGATGGAGGAGATCCGCGCCCGCGTCGACGGCATCGTCAAGGACACCTCGACGGCACGGAACCTCAAGGCCTGGTATCGGCAGCTCTGCAAGCGCCCGTGCTTCCACGACGAGTACCTGCACGCCTTCAACGTCCCGGGCACGTACCTGGTGGACACCGACGGCAAGGGCGTGCAACGGATCACCGAGACCGGCGTGGTCGTCGACGGCCGCGAGTACCCGCTGGACTTCCTCATCTACGCCTCCGGGTTCGAGGTCGGTACGGAGTTCACGCGCCGGGCCGGCTACGAGGTCGTCGGCCGGGACGGGGAGCGGCTCTCGGACTACTGGGCCGACGGCATGCGCTCGCTGCACGGCATCCACGTGCACGGCTTCCCGAACGTGTTCGTCGTGCAGCCGACCCAGGGCGCCAACCTGATCTCCAACGTGCCGCACAACCTCACGGAGTCCGGCCGCACCATCGCGGCGGTCGTCAAGCACGCCCTGGAGCGCGGCCACACCGTGGTCGAGGTCACCAAGGAGGCCGAGGACGCCTGGATCGAGCTGCTGCTCTCCGGCCGCGGCAGGATGATCGGGTCACCGGACTGCACCCCCGGCTACTACAACAACGAGGGCCAGGACCCGGGCCCGCGCGCGAGGCTCAACGTCGGCCACCCGCACGGCGCCATGGCGTTCTTCCGGCACATCGACACCTGGCGGACCTCCGGCGACTTCCCTGGACTGGAGTTTCGCTGACCGTTCGGCGTAGCGGAACGACCGGTCGTCGTGCACGTCCCCGCCGGTGGCTACTCCAGCCCTCGGCGCCTTGTCATGATGTGTCCAGCTCGATTCGGCGCATCGAGACGGCTGTCGTCCGGGGGGACGTACGGGGGGAGCGACGAAGCGTCCTCCGTGGTGCCTCCTGGACCGGAGGGCCCAGGGGTGGGGGGACGTCGTGACGCACCGGAATGTCGTGAAGTGGGCAAGAAAGCCGCTCCGTCACCTGACGGCGACGGAGCTTGACGGGCTGCTCGACTACCTCGCGGGCAGGGGGGAACCGACGGACGATCCGCTGGTCGCCGCCGTCCGCCGCGAGCTTTCCAACCGCCGGGCCATCCGGCCTGATGAGGACGATTCCTGGCTGTTCGAGGTGGGCTGACCAGGGAGCATCACCGGCTCCGGGGTCGTATCGGGGAAGACCCTGATGCGGCCGGGGCGGATTCGGGCGACCATGGGACTCCGTGAGAGGAGTCGGCCGTGGGTCAGTCGTTCCGTCATCCCCGCCCCGGGCCCGAACACGAGACGCGCCTGCGTGTCACGCACGCCGACCGCGACGTCGTCGTCGGCCTGCTCAAGGACGCCTATAGCGAGGGCCGGCTCGAGCACGAGGAGTTCGACGAGCGGGTGAGCCGCGCCCTGCGCGCGCGGACCCAGAGCGACCTGGAGCCCCTGCTCACCGACCTGGAAACGGCCGAGGGAGAGGTCTCCGTCCGGCCGGCGACCGCCGCCCCCGCCGCCACCCGGCCGGCCGGGGAGGAACGGGCCTGGGCCGCGGCCGCACACCTGCTGGGCTATCCGCTGCTCCCGCTCGGCCCGCTGCTCGTGCTGCTGGCCCGCGGCGACACCTCCCCGTTCGTCCGCAGGCACGCGGTCGAGGCGCTGAACATGCAGCTCACCTTCCTGATCGCCACCCTGACCCTGCCGATCATCGTGGTCGTCACGATCGGCCTCGGTGCGCTCGCGTATGTGCTGCTCGCGCTCTCCTGGGTCCTATTGCCGCTGCTGGGCGCGGGGCTGGCGGCGCTCGGCGCGCCGATGAGCTATCCGCTCCGGCTGCGGTTCGTGAAGCAGGACGCCGGCCGCCCGGCGGTGACACCGGCCCGGCCGGGACGGCGCTGAGCCCCGGCGGACGTGCCGCCGGGGCTCAGGAAGCCGAGACTCACACGGTGTGCATCTTCTCGGTCTCTTCCGCGCCGGCCTCAGCGGTCTCCCGCTCGGCCGTACCGGCCTCGGTGCCGGACGGCATCGACTGTGCGGTGCGCATCCGGCGGGCGACGCCAACGGCGCCGACCGCGCCGGCCACGCCGACCAGCAGCATCACCACGGACGCCCGGCCGAAGCGCCGGCGCCGCGGGGGCTGGATCCGGTGTGCCGCGGCGGACATCGCCGCGGAGACCCGGGGGGCAATGCTGCCCTCGAGGGTCTTGCCGGCCCTGATCAGGCGCGGTGCGGTCCAGGCACGGGCCTGTAGTAACCGGACGGACGCGGTATCCCGCGCCTGCTCGGCGTACGGGCCGAGATGCTCGGCCGCGATGCGGGCCCGCTCCTGAGCCCGGGACATCCGGCCGTCGCTCATGCCCCGCCGGCGGCGGGACTTCCACATGGCCACAATGAACCTCCCAAATCGGTCCCGTAACGTCGCCCCTTCCCGCTGCGGGCCTCGGTAACCCCTGGCTAGGGAGCGAGCAGGTGAAACGGAGAATCGGGGCGCTCCGCGGGCACGCCGGAGGGACACACCTGCCACGGCCGGGAACACCGGTAACGTTGACACGCGTTCACTCCATAACCGATGGAAAGAGGCGGCCAGGTGTCCTACACCACTGCGCCGGGGGATGTCATCGCCAGGCTGGAGACCAACCGGGGCGCCATCGTGGTGAGGTTGTTCCCCACCAAGGCGCCCAAGACCGTGCGCAACTTCGTCGAGCTCGCCGAGGGCGAGCGCAAGTGGCTCGACCCGCGCACCGGCAGGCCGACCAACGAGAAGCTGTACGACGGCACGATCTTCCACCGCGTCATCCCGGGGTTCATGATCCAGGGCGGTGACCCGCTCGGCCGCGGCATCGGCGGTCCCGGCTACGAGTTCGAGGACGAGATCCACCCCGAGCTCAGCTTCAACCGGCCGTACCTGCTCGGCATGGCGAACGCCGGCCCCGGCACCAACGGGTCGCAGTTCTTCATCACGGTGGAGCCGCAGCCGCATCTGACCCGCAAGCACACGATCTTCGGTGAGGTCGTCGAGGGCACCGACGTGGTCGACGCGATCGCCGACACCGAGACCGACCGGCTCGACAAGCCACTGTCCGACGTCGTCCTCGAGTCCGTGACGATCGAGCGCGGCTGACCCACCGCACACCCCCGAGCACCGGTGAGCCGCCGATGAGCACGCCCCCAACGCCGCAGCACGACGCCGGCGCCCAGCCGGTCCCGACCTGCTATCGGCACCCGGATCGGGAGACCTACGTCCGGTGCGTCCGGTGCGACAGGTCGGTCTGCCCCGACTGCATGCGCGAGGCCTCGGTCGGCTTCCAGTGCGTGGACTGCGTCCGCGAGGGCAACCGCGGCATGCGCGAGGCCCGCTCGGTGTACGGCGGCCGGACCGTCGCGACGCCGTACGTGGTCTATGTCCTGCTCGGCCTGAACCTGGCGATGTACGTCGGGGAGCTGGCCAACGGGGCGCTCGCGTTCGCGCTGGGGTTGATCCCCCAGGGGGTCGCCGAGGGCGGCTGGTACCGGCTGATCTCCTCGATGTTCGTGCACGACCCCCGGTCGTTCCTGCACATCCTGTTCAACATGTGGGCGCTCTGGGTGCTCGGCCCGCAGCTGGAGCGGCTGCTGGGCCACGGCAGGTTCACCGCGCTGTACATGCTCAGCGGGCTGGGCGGATCGGTGCTCACCTATCTGCTCGCGCCGCTGGGCACCGTCACCTTCGGTGCCTCGGGCGCGATCTTCGGGCTGTTCGCCGGACTGTTCGTGATCGGCCGCAAGCAGGGCTACAACGTCAGGATGATCGGCTTCCTGGTGGTGCTGAACCTGGTGCTCACGTTCGTGGTGCCGGGCATCAGCTGGACCGGTCACATCGGCGGGCTCATCACCGGGGGGCTGCTCGCCCTGGGCTACGCGTACGCGCCGCGGGACAGGCAGCGCGCCGTGCACCTGGGGATGACGGCCGTGACGCTTGCGATCTTCGTGGGGCTCGTGCTGCTGCGCAGCACCGCACTGCTCTGAGGCGGCCCCCTACCTTCGGGCCGGCACCTTACTCTCGGTTATCCACAGGTGCCCGCACTTCTCCACAGAGGTGGACGGGTCGGACCTCGCCGTTCTGACCTGGACATGTGTCGATCCGCCAGGCGTCCGCCGGGTTTCTCCACAGACTGTGGATAACTCATGTGGAATTCCTTGGGACGAACTGTGGGCGGCTGTGGGAAGCCGTCCGGGATCCCCTGTGCGCCAGGGGATCCCGCTTGGGGACGACCCCTCAGTACCACTTCGTGGAGAGGATCACGCCCATCACGATGGAGCCGAACCCGACCAGCAGGTTCCAGTTGCCCAGCGGCTCCATGAACGGCAGCGACCCGCCGGTCACGTAGAAAACGGCGATCCAGGCCACGCCGAAGATGAGGAAGAACAGCATGGCCGGGAGCAGCCAGCGCGGGCTGATCTTCGGCTGCTGCGCCTTCGGTGGCGGCGTGTAGACCGCCTTCTTGCGGTCGCTTCGAGACTTCGGCACGGTATGGCTCCAGGCGGTGAGCTGCTCACAAGCTGCCGGGGAAGGCTACCGCGTCGAAGACCCGCCGGGTGTCGCCCCGGTCCACGCTCCGACGAGATCGCACTTGAGGCCCCGCCAATCGAAGGGCGCCACTGCGCGTCGCCCAGGCGGCGCCCTGGCGGCCCCGCCGCAGCTCAACAGCACATACCAGGCTGCCCTCGCTTCGGCGAAGCCGCCAGGACACCACCTGGACGCCGCTCGCTACGCGCCCTTCGATTGGCGGGGCCTCTAATCCGCGGCTCATGTCGGTTAGCGTAGTCGCTGGTGACCACCGAAACCGCCCCCGGCGACCAGCCGGCCGGGCAGCAACGGTCCCGGGAGCGCCGGCCTTGGGCGTACGCGGTCCCGGCCCTCACCATGCTCGCCGGCGTGCTCATCGCCGCCAGCGGCTCCACCGCACACGGCACCGACCTGCGCTCCGGCGACCGTACGCGGCTGACCGACCTGATCACCGACGAGCAGCATCGGTATCAGGAGGTGCGCCGGGAGGTCCGCCTCACCGAGGCGGAGGTGGAGCGGCTCACCCGGGAGGCCGGCCGGCGCGACGGCCGGGTCCGGACGGCGCGCGGCGAGGCCGAGCGGCTCGCCCCGCGCAGCGGCTTCACCGCGGTCTCCGGTCGCGGTCTCCGGGTGGTGCTGGACGACGCGCCCCGGCGCGCGGACGACGCGGAGATGCCCGGCGACCCCAGCCCCGACGACCTCGTCGTGCACCAGCAGGACGTGCAGGCGGTGGTGAACGCGCTGTGGGCGGGCGGCGCCCGGGCCATGCAGGTGATGGACCAGCGGGTGATCGCCACCAGCGCGGTGCGCTGCGTCGGCAACACGCTGATCCTGCAGGGCGTGGTCTACTCCCCGCCGTTCCGGATCGTCGCGCTGGGCGATCCGGCCCGGCTGCGCGCCGCGCTCGACGCCGCGCGCGGGGTGCGCGTCTACCGGCAGTACGTGGCCGCCTACGGCCTCGGCTACGACGTCCGGACCGAGGAACACGCCGAGCTGCCCCCATATCAGGGTGCTGTGACCCTCGGTTACGCCTATCGTACGGACGGTGCGCACAACGCTCCGGGTGGTGGGTGAGCTCCTCCTGACCTCAGGCGTCCTACTGCTCTTCTTCGTGGCGTACGTGCTGTGGGGGACCGGGGACCGGACCGCGGAGGCCCAGGACCGTCTCGGCCGCAAGTTCGCCGCGCGGCCTCCGCTGCCGCGTGAACGCGCGGTGGACCGCGGCGAGCCGGTGGGCACGGTCACCATCCCCAGGCTGGGCGCGTCCTCGACGTTCGTGATCGTGGAGGGCGCCGGCACCGCGGAGCTGCGGGACGGGCCCGGCCACATCCCCGGCACCGCCCTGCCCGGGCGGCGCGGCAACTTCGCCGTCGCGGGCCATCGGGTCACGTATCTGGCGCCGTTCAACCGGATCGACGAGCTGCGGCCGGGCGACGCCATCGTGGTCACCACCCGGGTGGCGCGGTACACGTACCGGATGACCGGGCACCGCGTCGTCACGCCGGACCACACCGAGCTCATCGCGCCGGTGCCCGGTCACGCCGGCGCGCGGCCCAAGGACCGCTACATCACGCTGATCTCCTGCCACCCGAAATTCTCCGCCGCCCAGCGGTACGTGGTGCTCGGGAGGCTCGACCGGGTGTCCGCCCGGCCGGACAGGGAGGGACGGTGAGTCGCGCGTGTACGCGCTGATCTGGCGGGCGCTGCCCGGGGGGCGGCTCGGCAAGGCGGTGAGCGCGCTCGCGCTCGCCGTCGCCGTCGCCGCGTTCCTGTGGTTCGTCGCCTTCCCCTGGCTGGAGCCGCACATCCCGCTCGACCAGGCCGAGGTCGACCCCGGCGGCGCCGCCCCGGGCCGCTGAGCCCCTCGAGGACGAACTTTCTTGGTGGATCCGGTAACGAACGGTCCACTAGGGACGATCCTCATATTGAGGGCTTCCGCCGTTGCCCCCGAGCGGCGGAAGCCCTCTTGCATGCACGGAGCCGTATGCGCCGCGCGGGGCCCTGACCCGTGCGACGGGGCTACGTGACCGTCCCCATGATGACGATGGGCCGGGCAGGACCTCGCGGTCCCGCCCGGCCCATCACCTGTCAGCGGCCGGCGTCGGTCAGCCGTCCCCTCGGCCCGGGATCGAGATGGTCGGATCGGGCGACGGGTCCTCCGTCGGCTCCTGCGTGGGCGGCGCCTCCGCGACGAAGATCGACACGGAGCTGTTCTTGCGCGCCGTGCCACCCGTCGGGTCCTGCTGGTAGACACGCCCCGGCTCCACCGAGGAGTTCTCCTCCGTGTAGACGCGGGGCTGCAGGCCGGCGTCGAGGATGGCCCGCCGCGCCTCGGCCTCGGTCATGCCGACGACGCGCGGCACCTCGACCCGCTCGATGCTCTTGGCGACGATGAGCTTGACGTCGGTGCCCTCGTTCACCCGGCGGCTACCGGCCGGGCTCTGCTTCAGCACGGTGCCCGGGGCCTGCGTGGACTCCCGTTCCGTGACCTCGCCGACCTCGAGCTTCGCCTCCCGGATGGCCTGTTCGGCATCCTCCTGGCTCTGCTGGAGAACGTTCGGGACCGTGGTCTTCTTCGGGCCCGTCGACACGTACATGGTGATCGTGGCGCCGTGCTCGGCGTCGGTGCCGCCGGCCGGGTCCGTACGGGTCACCAGGCCCTTGTCGACCTCGGAGCTGGCCTCGTTCTCCTGTTGCACCTTGAAGTCCTTGGCCTGCAGTTCCGAGGTGGCCGCGGCCGGGGTCTTGCCCTTCACGTCCGGGATGTAGACCTTCTCGGCGTCACCCGCGAACAGGATGACGCCGAGCATGATCAGACCGCCCACCACGAGCAGGCCGAGGATGGACCAGAGCGCGATGCGCTTGCCGCGCCCGCTGTCCGGCGGCATGTCCTCGGGCTCGCCGTACTGGTACGGCGGAAGCGATGTGGTGCCCGCCGGCGACGCCGTCATCGGCCCGCCCATGGCCATGGTGGCCGGGGCCGCGTTGATCGGCATGCCGGCCAGCACCCGCTGGATGTCCGCCCGCATCTCGCCGGCGCCCTGGTAGCGCATGTTGGCGTCCTTGGCCATCGCGTGCAGCACGATGGAGTCCGCCCAGGCCGGGATGTCGGGGTCGAACTGGGACGGCGGGATCGGGTCCTCGCGCACATGCTGGTAGGCGATCGCGACCGGGGAGTCGCCGGTGAACGGCGGCCGCCCGGTGAGCAGCTCGTACAGCACGCAGCCGGTGGAGTAGATGTCGCTGCGCGCGTCCACCCGCTCGCCGCGCGCCTGCTCCGGGGAGAGGTACTGCGCGGTGCCGATGACCTGGGCCGTCTGCGTCATGGTGGCCTGGGCGTCGCTCATCGAGCGGGCGATGCCGAAGTCCATGACCTTGACCTCGCCGGAGCCGGTCAGCATCACGTTGGCGGGCTTGATGTCGCGGTGCACGATGCCGTTGCGGTGGCTGTAGTCCAGCGCGCGCAGGATGCCGTCGATGATCTCCAGCGTGCGCTCGGGAAGCAGCCGCCGGTCATCTTGGATCAGGTCGCGCAGGGTGTGCCCGTCGGCGTACTCCATCACGATGTACGGGACGGTCGTGCCCTCGAAGTCGTCCTCGCCGGTGTCGTAGACGGCGATGATGGACGGGTGGTTCAGCGAGGCCGCGGACTGCGCCTCGCGCCGGAACCGCGCTTGGAACGTGGGATCCCGGGCGAGATCGATGCGCAGGGTCTTGACCGCGACCGTCCGGTCCAGCCGGATATCGCGTGCGCGGTAGACCTCGGCCATGCCGCCACGCCCGACGACTCCGTCGAGTTCGTAGCGGCCACCGAGTAGCCGAGGCTGAGTCATGTCCTGCACTTTTCCTCGTATCCGTCTGAGACCGTGTCGGCGACGCTAACCGTCCGACGATACCGATGGATCAACGGACGACGTCGCGGTCGGGGTGACCGAGTCCGTCGGAGTCGGAGTTACGGTATCCGTCGGAGTCGGCCGGGGTGTGCGGGTCGGGGTTTTGGTCGGGGTCCTCGTGGGTGTACGCGTCGGCTCCACCGGCTCCGGGGTGAACTCCCGGGTGACGGTGGGGGTCGGTGTCGCCGTACGGGTCCGCGTCGGGGTGTCGCTCACCGAGACCTGCGGGGTCGGCGAGGCCTCCCCGACCCGCTGGTTGTTGGAGCTGGCGTTGCCCAGGTTGACGCTGAGGATGCCACCGAGCACGGCCACCGCGGCGACCGCGCCGAGCGCGAGCAGCACCGGCTTCTTGCCGCGTTTCTCCGGGATGTCGAGGTCGTCGACCTCGGCGTTGCCGACCGGCACCAGATTCGGGGAGGTGGGGTTGGCCTCGGAGAAGAACGAGGTCGCGTCCCCGGCCAGGCCCTGCATCGGCTCGGGCTCGCTGCCCTGGGCCAGGGCGTGCCCGAGGTGCTCCGCGCGCTCGGCGAGCTCGGCGGCGCTGGCCGGACGGTCCGCGGGGGCCTTGGCCATCATCCGGCCGACGATCTCCGCGACCGTGACCGGAACGTCGTCCGGCAGTGGCGGCGGCGCGTCCCGGGTGTGCGCCAGGGCCAGCGCGATCGGCGACTCCGCGGTGAACGGCGGACGGCCCGCCACGCACTCGTACGCGACCACGCCGAGCGCGTAGATGTCGGAGGCCGGGCCGATCGGGGCACCCGTCGCCTGCTCCGGCGAGACGTACTGCGCCGTACCCATGACCATGCCGGTCTGGGTCAGCGTGTTCGCCTCCTCCTGGCGCGCGATCCCGAAGTCGGTGATCTTGACGCGCCCCTGAGGAGTTATCAATAGGTTGCCCGGCTTGATGTCGCGGTGGACGATGCCCGCCTCGTGCGCGGCCTGGAGTGCCCGCGCGGTCTGCGCCACGACGTCCAGCATCACCTCGGGGGTGAGCCGGCCGGCCCGGGTCAGGATCGTGGACAGCGGCTCCCCCGCGACCAGCTCCATCACCAGGTACGGCTGGTCGTCCTGTTCCCCGTAGTCGTACACCTGGGCGATGCCCGCGTGCGTCAGTGACGCGGTGATGCGGGCCTCGGCCTGGAACCTGCTGCGGTACGTGCCCTCGCTCATGTGGGCGTGGCGAAGCAGCTTGACCGCGACCTCGCGGCCGAGCACTTCGTCGGTGGCTACCCAGACCTCTCCCATGCCACCGGTGGCAATGCGCTCTACCAGGCGATATCGCCCGGAGAGCAGCAGGCCGGCGTTACTCATGTCTCTGTACTCATGTCTCTGTGCTCACTTCCCGATGACCGCCCTCATCACGTCACGGGCGATAGGCGCCGCCAGCTGACCGCCGGTCGCCTCATTCCCTAGGTTGCCCCCGCTTTCGATTACCACCGCCACCGCCACCTGAGGATCCTCGGCCGGTGCAAAAGAGATGAACCAGGCGTGTGGAGGCTTGCCCGTGGCATTCTGCGCCGTCCCGGTCTTGCCCGCCACCCGGACGCCGCTGATCTGTGCCGAATGCGCGGTGCCGTCGCTGACGACGTTCTCCATCATCCCGGTGAGGGTGGCGGCGTCCTTCGGGTCCATCGCCTCGCTGTAGGTCTCCGGGTCCACCTCGGAGAGGGTGGACAGGTCCGACGCCTTGACCTCCTTGATGAGGTTCGGCTTCATGACGGTGCCCTGGTTGGCGATGCCCGCCGCGACCATCGCCATCTGCAGCGGCGTGACCCGCACCTCGTACTGGCCGATGGCGGTGAGCGCGGTCTGCGCCTTGTCGATGCCCTCGGGGTAGTGGCTCTCCGAGACCCGGAGCGGAATCTCCAGGCCCGGTGTGTTGATGCCGAACTTCTTCGCCTGCTCGGCCATCTTGTCCGCGCCGAGGTCGATGCCAAGGCTGGCGAACGAGGTGTTGCAGGAGATCTGCAGCGAGTGCTTGAGGGTGTCCGGGCTGCCGCCGTTGCACGAGGCCCCGCCGAAGTTGCCGATCGTGGAGCTGCTGAGCGGCAGCTTCAGGCGGTTCGGGGCGGGGATCTTGTCATCCGGCGACATGCCGTCCGCCAGCCCCGCGGCCGCGGTGACGACTTTGAACGTGGACCCGGGCGGATAGGTCTGGTTGATGGCCCGGTTCAGCATCGGCTGATCCGGGTCGTCGTTCAGTTTCTCCGACACCTTGGTGAGCCGCTCGCCGTCGTGCGTGGCCAGCTTGTTGGGGTCGTACGTGGGCAGCGAGCTCATCGCCAGCACGTTGCCGGTCTTCGGATCCAGGGCCACGACGGCGCCCTTGCGGCCCACATCGCGCAGCCCTTCGTCCGCGGCGCGCTGCGCCCGCTCGTTCAGGGTGAGCTGGACGCTCGCGCCCTTCACCTCCTCGCCGGTGATCATGTCGAGGAAGCGCCGCACGAACAGCTGGCTGTCCGTGCCGTTCAGCAGGGCGTTCTCGGTGCGCTCGACGCCGGAGGCGGAGTACAGCGAGTAGAAGCCGGTGACCGCCGCGTACAGCGGCCCGTTGTTGTACTTCCGCTGGTACTTGAACGTGCCCTCGGTCGCCACGCTGCGCGCGATCGGCTCGTTGCCCACCAGGATCGGCCCGCGCTCGCGGTTGAACTGCTCGATCAGCACGCGCGAGTTCCGCGGGTTGTTGTTCAGCTCGTCGGCCTGGAAGGCCTGGATGTAGTTCACATTGACCAGGAGCAGCCCGAACAGGACGAGACAGGCCACCGATAGTCGACGTAGTGGAGCATTCATCGGGAGAACACCTGCGTCATGCCTTCGTCCTGAATCGATTGTGGGGCCGGCCGCCGGGATGTGTCACTCATGCGGGCGAGCAGAGCGATGATCACCCAGTTCGCCAGCAGCGACGAACCGCCCGCGGAGAGGAACGGGGTGGTGAGCCCGGTCAGCGGGATCAGCCGCGTCACGCCGCCGACCACGATGAAGACCTGCAGCGTGATGATGAAGGCCAGCCCCGCCGCGAACAGCTTCACGAACGGGTCGCGGGTGGCGATCGCCGTACGGAGCCCGCGCTCCACCAGGAACACGTAGATCAGCAGCACCGCCATCAGCCCGGTCAGGCCGAGCTCCTCACCGATCGAGGTGACGATGAAGTCGCTCTGCGAGAGCGGCACGTCCTGCGGCCGCCCCTGGCCGAGCCCGGTGCCGAGGACGCCGCCGGCGGCGAGCCCGAACAGGCCCTTGACGAGCTGGAAGCTGCCGCCGATCGGGTCGTCGTAGTGCGCCCACGGGTTCAGCCAGATGTCAAACCGCGCCTGCACGTGCGAGAACAGCTGGTAGGCGATGAACGCCCCGCCGGCGAACAGCGCCAGCCCGATCAGCACCCACGAGGTGCGCTGGGTGGCCACATACAGCAGCACCAGGAAGGTGCCGAAGAACAGCAGCGAGGTGCCCAGGTCGCGCTCGGCGACGAGGACGAGCATGCTGACGAACCACACGATCAGGATCGGGCCGAGGTCGCGGGCCCGCGGCAGGTCGATGAAGAGCAGCCGCTTGCCGGCCAGCGCCAGCACATCCCGCTTGGCCACCAGGTAGCCCGCGAAGAAGACCAGCAGGGCCAGCTTGGCGAACTCGCCCGGCTGGATGGAGAAGCCGCCGATCCGGATCCAGATCTTCGCGCCCTGGATGGAGCTCATCGAGGCCGGCAGCAGCGCCGGGATGGCCAGCAGCACCAGGCCGGCGAAGCCGGCGAGGTACGTGTAGCGCTGCAACACGCGCGGCTCGCGGAACATGACCAGCACCGCGACGAACAGCGCGATCCCCAGGCCGGTCCACATCAGCTGCGAGGTGGCGCTGGACACGGCCACCGGCACGCCGTCCTTGCGCAGCTGCTCCAGCGGCAGCTGGATGCGCCAGATCATCACCAGCCCGATGCCGTTCAGCATCGTGGCCAGCGGAAGCAGCAGCGGGTCGGACCATGGGGCCACCCACCGCATCACCCCGTGCGCGACCGCGACAAGGGCGCCGAAGCCCAGCCCGTAGCCGAGCATGCCCGCCGGGACCTGGCCGTCCATGCCGAGGCCCGCGGCCGCGTACGCGCCCATCGCGGTGAGCACCGCGAACACCAGCAGGACCAGCTCCACCCCGCGCCGCTTGCGCGGCAGCGGGACGGCGCCCGGGCCTGCGGTCTGCTGAACCGCACTCACGAGGGCGCCCCCGGACAGCCCGCGGGCGGCACCGGCGTAGCGGTGGGCCGCGGTGTTGCCTTCCCGCTCTTGGTCGGCTCGGGCGTGGGCACCGGCGTCTTGCAGTTCGCCGCCGCCTTGCGCAGCTCCTCCACGGTGCCGCGCGCCTGCTCCAGGCCGTCCTGCGGGATCGTGCCGCGGACGCGGTCGCGCTGCAGCGTGGGCAGCTCGCTCACCTTCACGTCCGAGCGCTCCACCTCGTCGGAGAAGTTCATCCCCGCGACCTGCTGGTTGATGCCCTGATAGATCGCCACCTGGTCACCCGCGGCGGCCACGTAGTACTGAGTCCGCGCGTAGCTGCGCACCGCGTACGCGCCGCCCACCACGAGGGCGCCGAGCACCACGAGGGCGAGCAGTACCTTCGGCCAGCGCCGCCGGCGCGGCGGGTCCTCGTACTCCGTTATCGGGCTGAGCTCCTCGGTCGGCTCCCGGGTGAGCTCCGAGGCGCGGCCCGCCGGCGTGTCCGGCGACGGCCCGCGGGTGGTGACGCTCGACGCGGCTCCGGCGACGATCGGGTCGTCCGTGGGGGGGACCGGCGAGGCCGCCGGGTCGATCACGTCGCACACCACGCAGGTGATGTTGTCCGGCCCGCCGGCCCGGTTCGCCAGGTCGATCAGCAGCCGGACCGCCTCGTTCGGCTCCCGCACGTTGGTGAGGGTCTGGTGCAGTGTGTCCGCGCTGACCACGCCGGATAGGCCGTCCGAGCAGATCAGGTACCGGTCTCCGCGCTGCACCTCGCGCAGCGACAGGTCCGGCTCCACCTCGCCCCGGCCGTCCAGGGCCCGCAGCAGCAGCGAGCGCTGCGGGTGCGTGGCCGCCTCCTCCGGCGTGATGTTGCCGTCGTCGATGAGGGACTGGACCAGCGTGTGGTCCTTGGTGATCTGGAAGAGCTCGCCGCCGCGCAGCAGATAGGCGCGGGAGTCCCCGATGTGGCAGAGCGCCATCCGGGTGCCGGACCAGAGCATCGCGGTGAGGGTGGTACCCATTCCCTCCAGGGAACGGTCCTCCGCGACCATCCGGTGCAGCGTCTGGTTCGCCTCGTTCACGGCGTCCTCGAGGGCGCCGAGCATGTTCGCGTCGGGTACGTCCTCGTCGAGCCGCGCGATCGTCGCGATCGCGACCGCGCTGGCCACCTCACCGTGCGCATGCCCGCCCATACCGTCCGCGACGGCGAGCAGGCGTGGCCCGGCGTAGGCGGAGTCCTCGTTGCCTTCACGGAGGATGCCGACGTCGGAGCGGGCCGCGTATCGCAGTGCAAGTGTCATTTGCGAAGTTCCAGAACGGTCTTACCGATGCGGACCGGTACGCCGATCGGTACCGGCATCGGCCGCGTCACCCGCTGGCGGTCGAGGTAGGTGCCGTTCGTCGAACCGAGGTCTTCCACGAACCACTGACCGTTCTGTTGGAAGAGCCGGGCATGGCGGCTCGAAGCGTAGTCGTCGTTCAACACGAGCGTGGCGTCATTCGCCCGGCCGATGGCGATGGGAGCCTCGCTCAAGTTCAAGTTGGTACCCGCCAGTGGGCCCTTGGTGACGACGAGCTTGCGCGGCTCGCCGCGTTTGCCGCGGCTCACCGGCTTGCTCTTCTTCGGAGCCTGGGCGCGTGGGCCGGCCGGAGCGGTCCGTGGGCCGAGGAGGTCACTGCGGATCACGCCGACGGCCGCGATGATGAACAGCCACAGCACGGCCAGGAACGCGATCCTGATCAGGGTAAGGGTGAGATCGGACATCTACTTGGTCTTCAGCCCCAGTCGTGGAGGACGCACAACGGCGTCCGGCACCGCTGCGCGAGTCACTCCCATCGGTATGACGGATTCCCTACCAATCTCCCCGGAGGGGGGACAGTCTGCTACCCCGGCGGCCGCTAGTCGACGTGATCGCGACGGAAGACCAAAGTCGTCCGCCCCAGCGTCACCCGCGAGCCGTCCGTGAGCAGGGCGCGTCGAACGGGCTCCCCATTGACACTCGTGCCGTTGGTGGACCCCAAATCGACCAAAACCATGTCATTATCCTCCATGCGGAGCTCCGCATGGTGCCGCGATACGCCCGGATCGACAAGCCGGAGGTCACAGTCCGTGCCCCGGCCCAGCATCGTCACCGGCGTCGTCAGCTCGTACGAACGCTGCTGACCCTGCGCCGCGGGACTGCCCACGATCGCGTCCCCGCCCGCCGTCACCAGCAGCCGCGGCCGGCCGCGCAACACGCCACCGCCACCGCGTGGGAGGTCGCTCACCGGCTGCCGGATCTCGCCGCCCTCGACCGTGGACCCGCGGATCACGCCCGAACGGATCCGGAACCGGCCGCGGCCCAGGTCATCCGTACCCTCGAAGCGCACCCGGACCGGGCCGACGAACGAATAGCCCTGCTCCGTCGCGTAGTCCCGCGCCAGCGTTGCCAACTCCTGGCCCATGTTCTCCGCGAACACCGAGAGCCGGGAATTGTCGGCGTCACCCAGCTCCACCACGAAATCGTTCGGAACCAGCGTGCGCCCCTGGGCGACGATCGCCGCCCGCTCGTCCATCTCCCGCTGAACCGCACTCGCGATCTCAACAGGTTGGAGCTCAGATGGGAATGCGCGCGCGAACGCACCCTCGACCAGGCCTTCGAGGCGTCGCTCGAAGCGCTGAAGGACTCCCACGCCTACCTCCCTTCCCCTGTGGACAACGATCGTATCGGCGTACGGAGCTCCGGGTCAGACGTGCTAATCTGACGCAGTCGCTCGGGCGGGTGGCGGAACGGCAGACGCGCACGGTTCAGGTCCGTGTGTCCGCGAGGACGTGAGGGTTCAAATCCCTCCTCGCCCACGAGTCGACCTCGTTTGGTCGGTGCCCTTCTCGGCACCTTCCCGGCGGGGCCGCGATGCTTTTCGGGGCGATGACCCCCCGCACCCCCCACTGTCCTCGGGCGCAGCGCGCCCTGTGGCGATCCCCCGTCCGGTGGGCTTCCCCCTTCGGGCCCGCCTTCGTGGACATTCTGGTCCTGACTTGCTTGGGGATGTGGGCGTTCCCTGTCATTGGTGATGGCTGATTTTGCGGGAGTCATCTTGTGTAGGACGCGTGGCGGTGCGTTCGGGATGACCTGGCTCTGCCGGTGATCTTGAGGGGTCGGTCACATTTCTGGGGTGTTCGTGCCTTTGTTGAGGTGTTGATGGTCGATCGGGGGTTTTGGTGGGATTCTGGGAGTTCGCTTTGAGCTCGAGCCGGTTCCGCCGGGACCAGCGGGAGGCCGGGGATGGCGAATATTGCTGGACGGAAGGTGCCCGTTGACGCTGGGGCGTTGTGGGGGGTGCGGAGTCTTGCCATTGGGATCGAGGAGGAGTTTCTTGTCGTCGATCCGGTGAGTCGGGAGGTTGTGTCGCGGGCTGATGCCGTGGTGGCGAGGGCGGCGGGGGTGCTGGGGCCGTGTGTCAGTGCGGAGGTCACGCGGTTTCAGGTCGAGGTGATGACGCCGCCCAGTACGTCGCTGGCGGAGTTGGGCGGGCATGTTTCGCATATTCGGGGGGCTGCGGGTGAGGCCGCTCGGGCCGAAGGCGTGGGGGTGGTGGCCTCTGGTTCGCCGGTGTTGGGGGCTGTGGTTCCTGTGCCGGTGACCGATAAGCCGCGGTATCGGGACTCCGCGCGGCGGTTCCGGGCCTTGCTGGACGAGCAGTGCATCTGCGGTGTGCACATCCATGTGGACGTGCCGGATCGGGAGCGTGCCGTTCTGGTCAGCAATCACCTTCGGCCTTGGTTACCGGTCTTGCTCGCCATGGCGGCCAACTCTCCGTACTGGTGTGGGCGGGACACCGGGTATGCGAGTTGGCGGACGTTGACGTGGAGTCGTTGGCCGGTGTCCGGGCCGCCGCCGTACTTCGAGTCGGTCGCGCATTACGACGCTCTTGTCGCCACGTTGCTGGACAACGGGGCGTTGATGGATGTCGGCACCATCTACTGGGACGTGCGGCCGTCTGCGCACCTGCCGACGATCGAGTTACGGGTGGCGGACGTGCCGGCCGATCCGGAGGTCACCCTGCTGATCGCGGCACTCGCCCGGGCGCTCGTGGCCACCGCGCTGGGTGATGTCGAGCGGGGGGAGTCGGCTTGGCCGATCCCTGGTGAGTTGTTGCGCAGTGCGTATTGGCGGGCCGCTCGGGACGGTCTCTCCGGGTCCGGGGTGGATCCGGCTTCGGGGCGGTTGCTGCCGGCCACCGACTTGGTGTTGCGGCTGCTGCATCGTTGCCGGGCCGCTCTTGACGCCGGTGGCGATCTCACTTTCGCGATGGCCGCGGTTGACCGGTTGCTGCGGGACGGGGACGGGGCGTCGCGGCAGCGGGCGGCGTACGCGCGGCGGGGACGGCTCACCGACGTGGTGGACGTGTTGCTGGACCGTACGGCGGGCCGGCCCGTCTCGCGGTCCGCGGCGCCCTGACGGGGCGGCGCCTGGTCAGCCGCTCGCGGCGCCGCCGGCGGTGGAGGCCGCGACCACGGCGGCGATCACCGCGGCGTTGATGGAGTCGATGACCGAGCGCACCGCCTTGCCGGCCCACGCCCCGTCGCTGATCTCCTTCATCCGCCGTTTCACCAGCCCGCGGTCGATGTCCGGAAAGACCTTGCGATCCATCCGGCAGGCATGCACCAGGCAGAGCAGCGCCGCCGTGCGGTCGTCCGCCTGCTGCACGCCGCGCAACGTGTCCGCGAGGCGCGTACGGACCGCGAGCTCCGGACCCGGATCGCGCTCCGGGAACCGCTGCACGGGGAAGAGGCCGAGCACGCGGTGCTGCTCCTCGCTGAGCACGCCGCGCTGCGCGAGACCGTCCAGCAGCCCGCGCTGCAGCTCCTTGCCCTGGAGCTTGCGGACCCACCAGTCCGCCTTGCGGGGCTTCAACTCGTCCCCGATGCGGTCCAGCGCGGTGTCCACCTCGGGGTTGCCGACGGGCGTCCGGTCGATCGCCGCGACCCGGCCGTGGGCGAGGTCCACCCGGCCGTGCAGGGTGAGTTCGAGCAGGAGCGAACCGGCGAGCCCGCAGTTGATCTCGGTGCCGCCGGCGAGAGGGCGGCCCGAGGACTCGTCATAGGCGAGGAGCAGGAACTCCTCCGCGAGCGTCAGCGCCATAGGACGAACCTATTCGATCCGGACGATTGGCGCGGGCCGGGGGGTGGACCGGATCGCGCCGGGCCCCGGCCGCCTGGAACACTCGCCGCTATGAGTGTGGCAGAGCACCTCGAACGGATCGGGCGGGCGCACGTCGCCGAGCAGCTCGCCCATCCCACCGTGGCCGGCATCGCCCGTGGTGACCTCGACGACCGCTCCTTCGCCTGGTGGCTGGAACAGGACTACCTCTACCTGCTCGACTACGTCCGGGTGTTCACCCGGCTGGCCTGGCAGGCCCCGGACGGGCACCTCGGGGACCTCGTGGACCTGGCCCACGCCACCTGGCACGACGAGCTCGATCTGCACCGTGGGCTGGCCGCCGAGTTCGGCGCGGACCTGGAGGGCGCGGTCAAGGGCCCGGCCTGCGACGCGTACACCTCCTGGCTGCTCGCCGCGGCCGCCGACTACGCGGACGGGCTCGCCGCCCTCTACCCGTGCATGTGGGGCTACTCCACGCTGGGCCGCGAGCTCGCCGCCGCGCCGCCCGCGGAGCCGCGCTTCCGGCGCTGGGTGGACACGTACGCCGACCCGGAGTTCGCCGTGCTGACCCGGCGCTGCGCGCAGATGCTGGACGAGGCCGTCGCCGACCCGGAGCGGGCGGAGCGGCTGTTCGTCGAGGGCATGCGGCACGAGCTCGCGTTCTGGGACGTACCGGAACGCGGCTGATCCGGGCACACTGTTGGTATGCCGGAGCTTCCCGAGGTTGAGGCGCTCGCCGGATTCCTGCGCGAGCGCGCCGTGGGCCGTACGGTCGCGCGTGCCGACGTGGCGGCCATCTCTGCGCTGAAGACCTACGATCCGCCGGTCACGGCGCTCGCCGGGCTCACCGTGACGGGCGTGTCCCGGCACGGCAAGTTCCTCGACATCGACGCCGACGGCGTGCACCTGGTGATGCACCTGGCGCGCGGCGGCTGGCTGCGGTGGAAGGAGGAGCTGCCCAAGGCCCCGCCGAAGCCGGGCGGCAAGAACCCGCTGGCGCTGCGGGTGCACCTGGACGACGGGTCGGGCTTCGACCTGACCGAGGCGGGCACGCAGAAGCGCCTCGCGGTGTACGTGGTGCACGACCCGCAGCAGGTGCCCGGGGTGGCGCGGCTCGGCCCCGACCCGCTGGCCGAGGACTTCACCGAGCAGAGCCTGGCGGGGCTGCTGGCCGGGCGGCGTACCCAGATCAAGGGGCTGCTGCGGGACCAGAGCGTGATCGCCGGGATCGGCAACGCCTACTCCGACGAGGTGCTGCACGTCGCGAAGATGTCACCGTTCAAGATCGCGGCGACGCTCACCGAGGCGGACGTGGCCCTCCTCTACAAGTCGATCGTGGAGACGCTGACCGACGCGGTCGAGCGCTCCCAGGGGCTCGCCGTCGGCGACCTCAAGGCGGAGAAGAAGACCGGCCTGCGCGTGCATGGCAAGGCCGGGCAGCCCTGCCCGGTGTGCGGTGACTCCGTGCGCGAGGTGTCGTTCGCGGACAGCTCGCTGCAGTACTGCCCGACCTGCCAGACCGGCGGCAAGCCGCTGGCCGACCGCCGGCTGTCGCGCCTGCTCAAATAGCCGGACGCGGGGCCTCAGGAGAGCTGCAGCACCGGCCCCATGTTCTGCCAGCGGGTGATCTCACACCCATTGGTGCGGCTGAAGGACGCGTCGACCTGCTCTCCCTTCAACGTGCCGGTCACGGTGGCCTTCTCCGGGCCGCCGAACTGCTGCGTGCACATCTGGTCGGGGTCGGGCTTCTTGAACGCCTTGGCGGACAGGTTCGTCAGCTTCGTGCAGGCGGCCTGCGCCCGCGGGTGGTCGCCGCCGTTGGGCTCACAGGTCAGCCGCGCCTTCTTGGGCTCGGCACCCGGCTCGGGGGTGACCGTGACGGTCAGTTCGGTCTTGGGCTTCTGCTGCTCGGGAGCGCCCACGTCCACCTGATCCTGCCCGCCGCCGTCACTGCCTGCACAGGCGGCGAGCAGCGTCAGGGCGGCGGTGGACACGGCCGCTCCGGCGATCGCTTTCACGCTCCTCATGGCGATTCGACGCGGCGGGCTCCGGCATGGTTCCGTGGACCCCGCGAACGTTCGCCGATCACGAGGCTTGGGGGATCCATGAACGAAACGGGTGTGCCGGCCGTCGAGGCCAAGGCCGTGCCCGAGGACGCGTACCTGCTCGACGTCCGGGAGGACGACGAGTGGCAGGCCGGGCGCGCTCCCCACGCGACGCACATCCCGATGTCGGCCCTTGCCGAGCGGGCGGGCGAGGTCCCCCAGGACCGCGACGTGTACGTGATCTGCCGCTCCGGCGGCCGGTCCGCGCGCGCGGTCACCGCGCTCAACCAGGCCGGCTGGAAGGCCACCAACGTGACCGGCGGCATGCGGGCGTGGGCCTTCGCCGGCCGCCCCATGGTCGCCGACGAGGGGTCCGACCCTTCGGTCATCTAGCCCGTCGGGGTACATTGCCGTCTGCCAACTGAAGATGCCGCGGGAGCTCGGGCCAGACCGGGCTGAGAGGGCGGCCGAGGCGGGTTCCCCTGTTCGCGAATCATTCTGATTCGCTCCCCGGGGGCCCGCGGTGCTTTCCCGGGGGGCGACCCCCGGACCCCCCGCCCGAGGGCCGGGCCTGGGGACGTGGGCATGGCGCCGCCGACCGCACGAACCTGTCCGGATAATGCCGGCGTAGGGAGTGTGACGTGAGTCCTGCCCTCGATCAGCGGACCGACCGCAAGGCACCTGCCGACGAGGTGCCGTACACCCTCGAGGCACCGGCCCCCAGGCCGCTGAGCTTCGCCGATCAGGGCGCCTTCTGGGCCAACCTCGGCGTCAGCCTGCTGGGCTTCAGCGGCGCGTACACCGTGCTCGCCCCGCCCGGGGCCGCGCCCCTCTCGCTGGTGGCCGCGCTGGTGGCGACCGCCGTGGGCACCCTGCTCGGCAGCGTCATGGTGGGGCTCGCCGCCATCCCCGGCGCGCGCACCGGCGCCCCGTCCATGGTGCTGCTGCGCGGACTGTTCGGCACCCGCCCGTCGTACGTGCCCACCGTGCTCAACATCGTCCAGCTGATCGGCTGGGGCACGTTCGAGCTGATCGTGATCGCGCAGGCCGCGCAGTCCATCCTCGGCGACGCGGTGCCGCGCTGGGTGTGCGTGGTCGCCGCCGGCGTGCTGACCACCGCGCTCACGCTGCGCCCGCTCGGCGCGGTCCGGCTGCTGCGCAGGTACGTGACGATCGCCGTGGTCATCGCGATGGGCTACTTCGCGTGGCGGCTGCTCAGCGAGCCCCTCCCCGCTCTCACCGAGGGCTCCTGGACCGGCTTCTGGGCCGGCGCGGACGCCGCGCTCGCGGTGGCGGTCTCCTGGGTGCCGCTGGCCGCCGACTACTCGCGGCACTCCCGCACCCCGGGCACCGCCTTCGGCAGCGCGGTCACCGCGTACTCGATCACCCAGACCGCCTGCTACGCGCTCGGCTTCGTGGCGCTGATCCTCGTCGCCGGCGACCCTGACCGCGTGTTCGACCCGTTCCTCGCGGTCCCGCTCGGTGCGCTGTTCTTCGCGGTGCTGGTGCTGCGCGAGGTCGACCAGTCCTTCGCGAACGTCTACTCCACCGCGGTCTCCGTACAGAACCTGCGGCCGAAGGCCGACCGGCGGGTGCTCTGCCTGGGGATCGGCGCGCTCACCACCGTCCTCGCGGTCATCTTCGACATCGGCGCGTACGCCGAGTTCCTGCTGCTGATCGGCTCGGTCTTCGTGCCGCTGCTCGCCGTGCTGGTGGTGGACTACTTCCTGTTCTCCCGGGGCCGCGAGTGGAACATCTCCACGGACGCGCCGGTGCGGTACGGGATGCTGCTCGCCTGGGTGCTCGGCTTCGTGGCGCACCACGTCGTCGCCCCCGGCGGTGGCGGCTGGTGGACCCACCTGTGGACCGAGGCGCAGCGGCTGATCGGCTACACCCCGCAGTCATGGGTGAGCGCGTCGCTGCTGTCGTTCCTCGTCGCGGGCGGGGTGGCGGCGGTCGTCGACCTCGTCGCGGCGCGCCGGCGCGGGGCCTGACTCAGCGCGCCTCGGCGGCCGCCTGCCGCCGGGGCGCGTACTCCTCCAGCGTCAGCAGGTAGAGCTTGGCGTCGGCGCCGCCGACGTAGCCGCCCGCCTCGCCGCTGTCCGCGTAGCCGTCCGGCACCACGCGGTGGCACGGCAGCACCAGCGAGACCGGGTTGGTGTTGAGCGCGTTGGCCACGGCGCGGATCGCCTGCGGGCGCCCGATGCGCGCGGCGAGGTCCCGGTACGTGATCGTGGACCCGTACGGCACGTCAAGCGTGGCGCGCAGCGCCGCGCGCGCGAAGTCGCTGGTGAGCCGGAGGTCGGGCGGCGTGGAGAAGGTGCGGAGCCGGCCCGCGAAGTAGGCCTCCACCTCCCGGCGGATCGGGTCGAGCCGCTGCGGCGAGCGGCCGATGCGCTTGGAGAACGTACGGGCCAGGCGCGCGGCGATCCGCTGTTCCTCCTCGTACGCGCAGGTCAGCACGCCTCGCGCGGTCAACGCGACGGTCAGGTCGCCGATCGGGGTGTCGACGGTGCCGATGGCGACGTCGAAGCCGGGCTCGGCGGTGGTCGAACCCGGCGAGGTGGCCCTGATCAGCGCCTCGATGTCGGAGTCGGGATCCCCCACGCCACTCCCCTTCCGGTGCACGCGCGTGTGCACCGGAGATCGTGCCACAGCGAGGCGCCGGCGGGCCGATGCCGTACGGCGTGGCGCCGGATCGGCCGAGCGGGAGTCGGCGCCCACGGGGGTAACCCGACTCACACCCACCCTGAGAGGACGTCACCTCGGATAACGGCAGCGACCGCCCCGCCCCGATGGCACCATGACACTGTGAACTTCGATCGCGGAGCTTCGATGGCGCACGCCGCATTGGCCAGCGCCGCCGACGCGATCGTCGCTTTCGACGCCGAGTCGCGCGTCGTCGCGTGGAATCCGGCGGCCGAGCGGATGTTCGGCTGGAGCGCGGAGAGCGTGCTCGGCACGAGCCCGCGGATGATCCCCGAGGAGCTGGCGGCCGAGCACCACGCGGTGCTGGAGCGGGTGCGCACCGGCGGTCCGGTGTCGATCGCCACCCGCCGGCTGCGCAACGACGGCAAGGCCATCGACGTGCGGGCCGACACCAGCGCGCTGCGATCCGAGTCCGCCGCGGCCGGCGGGTCCCCGGAGGAGGACGGCACCGACCCGGCCGGCTGGGTCACGGTCTTCCATCCGGTCGCGCGGGAGGAGGCGGCCCATCACCACATGGCCGAGCGGGCCCGCGTGGTGCGCCGGCTCAACGACGTCGTCGCCGACATCAACGCCGACCTCGACCTCCCCGCGGTGCTGGACCGCATCGCCGCCAGCCTCACCGAGCTCACCGGCGCCGACGCCGGCGGTTTCGTGCTGATCGAGGATGATCACCTCCGGCTGGTGAGCCTGACCGGGCTGCCCGAGTCGTTACGAGGCCGCGTGGCCGATCTGCCGTCCAGCCTGGTGGGAGAGCTGCTGCGCAGCCGCAAGACCGTGATGATGGCCTCCGGTGACACCCGGTCCTTCAGCGATCTGATCTGGTCCGAGCTGGACGGGCTGCACACGATCGCGCTCGGCGTCTCCAACGTGCAGGGCCGGCCGTACGGGGCCCTCTACGCGCTGTACAGCCAGCGTCAAGTCGGGCACATCGAGCTCGAGCTCATCGAGCTGCTGGCCGGGCAGGCCGGCGTGGCGCTGGCTAATGCCATGGCCTATCAGGAGGTCGTCCGGCAGCGGGTGCACGAGCGCGCGGTCATCGACGCCAGCTCCGACGGCATCGCCGTGCTGGACGCCCAGGGGCGGGTGCGCAAGTGGAACCCGGCGGCCACCGAGCTGACCGAGTTCACCGCGGCCGACGTGCTCGGCAAGCCGCCGCCGTTCCCGATCCCCGGCCCCGGCGCGCCGGTCACCCACCAGCTGGACAATGGGCGCTGGCTGGAGGTGCTGAGCGCCGAGATCGCGGAGACGGACGAGCGGGTGGTGGACTTCCGCGACGTCACCGCGGCCAAGGCGCTGGAGGAGGCGAAGGACCTCTTCCTCGCGACCGCGAGCCACGAGCTGCGCACCCCGATCACGGTGGTGCAGGGTTTCGCCAGCACGCTCGTGCAGCGCTGGGACAAGATCGACGAGCCGGGCCGCCGCGCCGCCGTACAGACCATCGCGGAGCGGGCCGGCGCGCTCGGCCGCCTGGTGGAGAACCTGCTGCTCGGCTCCCGGGCCGGGACGGGCGGGCTGACCGTCAACAACGGGCCGTTCGACCTCGGGAAGCTGCTGCGCGGCGTGACGCTGCCGTTCCAGACCTTCTCGGAGCTGCACACGCTGTTCGTGGACATCCCCGAGGACATGCCGCAGGCGTACGGCGACGTGGTGGCGACCGACATCATCGTCGGCCAGCTGCTGGAGAACGCCTTCAAGTACTCCCCCGAGGGCGGCGTGATCACCGTGCGCGCGCAGGTGGAGGACGAGCAGGTCGCGCTGTTCGTGGAGGACGAGGGCATCGGCATCGCGCCGGGCGACCACGAGCGCATCTTCGAGCGGTTCGTGCAGGGCGAGGCGGGCGACCGGCGCCGGTTCGGCGGGATCGGCCTCGGCCTCTACATCGTGCAGCGGCTCGCCGCGGCCCAGGGCGGCGCGGTCACCGCGCGATCCCGGGAACCTTCCGGAACGTGCATGCGGTTCGTGCTGCGGATCGCGCCCGCTTAGCCGATTCACGCCGTTTTAGATCTTGGTGATCGCGGCGGTAAATCGTATCTCCACCGTCCGTTCGGCCTGGGTTAATATTGCGCGAACGGCACCCGTACGCACGGCCCCGCCCCCGCACCCCCGGGAGGTCCCCGGTTCTCGGCGGAGCCGGCTCGACGGTGAGCGACCGGGTGCCATTGGGGATTTGGTCCGCTCTGCCAAGGTGTCCGCAACCGTGGCGTGGCGCGTTGGGAAAGGCGTCCCATGGTCCGGTCGACACTTCTGATGATGGTGGTCGCGGTCGCCGCGTGCGGCTGCGCCGCCGAGCGTCCCACGGCCGGCGGTACGACGATCACGCAGGCCGCGACGGAGTTGCAGAGCACGCTCGACGGCTCCGCCGACTCCATTGCGCCGCACGAAAAGCCGCGGTCCAAGCGGGAGCGCCGACCATGCGATTCCGACGATCTGAGTTCGTACGGTTACACATTGTTCGTGGAGACGCGCGATCCTCGCTCGGCCGGTAAGTCGATCATTGAGTACTGGCGAAAACGCGGACTCGAAGTGACGTCCGTGAGCGACAGTTCGACCTATTCGGCGAGGGCCCGTACGAAACACATCGAACTAATTGTGAACGTGTTCAGCGGCGAGTCGAACGTGATGCTGCACGGATTCACCAATTGTTATCCCGGTGAGACACCACCCGGCTGGGGATCCACTTCCGACACCCGCTGACCGCTCTCACCTGCGTCGTCGTACCACCGCTCGGCGTACGGGCGGCACCGCCCGCCGCGGCAGTGGCGCAAGTGACTCCGTGCCCGCGTTTCCCCTCTGATCGATCGGGGCATTTCGGTCAGTGACCAGCTCCGGTGGAGACGGAGGCGGAGCGGAGGAGGTGAGTGCGTCGAGCGCCGTGTTGTTGCCACACGCGCCAGCCAGCGTCGCCGTCGCACGTCAGCGCCTCTACAGCGATCTCGTCGCGTGGGGGGTCTTCGAACCGGTCGCCGATGACGCGGCACTGGTGGTCAGTGAGTTGATCAGTAACGCCCTGCGGCACGCCCGCCCGCTCCCGTCCGGCGAGATCGAGGTGACCTGGACCCTGGCCGACGGCGCCGTCGAGGTCGCGGTCCGCGACGGGGGCTCCTCCACCGAACCGCGGCTGTCCCGGCCCTCGCTCTCCTCGCTCGGCGGGCGCGGCCTCGGCATCGTGCAGCACCTCGCCAAGCGCTGGGGCGTCCGGTACGACAACGACGCCACCACGGTCTGGGCCGTGGTCGGCGTCCCCGAACACCAAGCCCACGACAACCCCTCCACCAACGGCCTGGCCCACCCCACCAACGCCGAACTCCGTTGACCTTCGGGGTCAGAGTTTGCGGATGGTCATGGGGACGGGGCCGCGGGGGCGGAGGGTGACCATGCCGCGGGCGGCGGGCCGTACGCCGGGGCGCAGCTCGGGGCGGAACTCCCGGGCCAGGGCGGCGAGCAGCAGCACCGCCTCCAGCCGGGCGAACGAGGCGCCCACGCACCCCCGCCGGCCGCCGCCGAACGGCAGGTACGCGTACCGGTGCCGGCCGGCGTCGCCGTCGAGGAACCGCTCCGGGGCGAAGCCCTCCGGGTTCGGCCAGAAGTCCGGGTGCCGGTGGATCAGGTACGGCGGGATCGCCACGATGCTGCCCTTGGGTACGGGCACCCCGGCCACCTCGTCGTCCGCCGTAGCGTCCCGCTCGATCGTCCAGGCGGGCGGGTAGAGCCGGATCGCCTCGGAGACCACCGCCGCCGTCCACGGCAGCCGGTCCAGGTCGGCCGCTGTGAGCTCGTCGCCGGTCAACGCCCTGGCCTCCGCGGCGAGCCGCTCCCATGCCCCCGGATTCTCCGACAGCAGCACGAACGCCCAGGTCAGCGCGAGTGACGTGGTCTCGTGCCCGGCCAGTACGAACGTCGCGACCTCATCCCTGAGCTCCTCGTCGCTCAGCCCGGCCCCGTCGGCATCGCGCGCGGTCAGCATCAGGTCGAGCAGGTCACGGGGGTTCTCCGGGTCGAGGTCCGCGCGGTGCGCCTCGATCAGCCGGTAGACCACGCCGTCGAGCCCGTCCACCGCCCGCCGTACCGGAGGAGCCACGCGGCGCAGCACGCCGACCGTGCGCGGTCCCCACAGCATGGGGACGAACGCCCCGGCCACGGCCGCGGACTGCAGCGTGCCGAGCGAGCCGGAGAGGCGTTCGGTGTCGGCGCCGAGCGGCACTCCGAACAGCGCGCGGCCCACCACGTCGAGGGTGAGCGTGGCCATCTCGCTCGCGATGTCCACCGAGGCGTCGGGGCCCAGCGCCCGCCAGCGTTCCGCCGTACGGCGCGCGCCCGCCCCGATGGCCGGCGCGAAGCCCGCGACGTGCCGCGCGGAGAAGACCGGCTGCACCATCCGCCGGTGCCGCTGCCAGGTCTCGCCCTCGCTCGTCACCAGGCCGGTCCGGAGGAAGGACGCGAGCGGCCGGTAGGTGAACGCCTTCACGTAGTTGTGCTGCCCGGAGACGAGCACCCGTTCCGCGTGCTCCGGCCTGGCGAACAGGAAGAACGATCGCCGCGGGGCGATCCCGATCTCCACCGTGTCGCCGTACGCGCGGGCGATCCGTCCGTAGGTCCGCAACGGGTCTCGGACCATGGCGCCCCACACGCGGGTCGCGGCCACGGGCCCGAGACGGACTATGTGGTTTTTCGTCATGCCTCCATCCTCACCCCGCGGTCCCGACACGCGCCAGGCACCCCCGTGGCGCCCGAACCGGGGACGTACGCTCGGACCTGTGAGCAACGCGCGCGTCGACTCCGAGGTTGGCCGGCTCCGTACGGTCCTGCTGCACCGGCCGGGTCCCGAGCTCAAGCGCATCACCCCGCGCAACAGCGACAAGCTGCTGTTCGACGGCATCCCGTGGGTGGGCAGGGCGCAGGAGGAGCACGACGCGTTCGCGCAAGCACTGCGGGACGCGGGCGTGCAGGTCTGCTACCTCACCGAGCTGGTGCAGGACGTGCTGGAGTACGGTCCCGCCCGGCAGGAGGCCATCGACTCCGTGCTCGAGGACCCGCGGCTCGGCGACGAGCTGCGCATGTACGTCGCCGCGCACCTCGACGATCTGGACCCGGAGAAGCTCACGCACACCCTGGTGGGCGGGCTCGCCCACGACGAGCTGCGGCCGGGCGGCCGCGGCCTCGTGCACCGGCTCATGTCGGCCTCCGACTTCATCATCGACCCGCTGCCCAATCTGCTGTTCACCCGGGACTCCAGCGCCTGGATCGGCGACCACGTCGCGGTGACCAGCCTGGCCATGCCCGCCCGGCGGCGGGAGACCGCGCTCACCGGCCTCATCTACCGGCACCACCCGCGGTTCGCCGGCGCGCCCGGCCTGTACGGCCCCGAGCTCGAGCACCTGGAGGGCGGCGACATCCTGCTGCTCGCGCCCGGCGTGATGGCGGTCGGCACCGGGGAGCGGACCACGCCGGCGGGGGTGGAGCGGCTGGCCCGGCGCGCTTTCCAGGCGGAGGTCGCGCACACCGTGCTCGCGGTGCCGATCGCGCAGCGGCGCGCCACCATGCACCTGGACACCGTGTGCACGATGGTCGACGAGCAGACCGTGGTGATGTATCCGCCGCTGGCGTACTCGCTGGAGGCGTACACGGTGACGCGGAACCATCATGGCCTGCAGGTCTCGCAGGCCGCGCCGTTCCTGGAGGCCGCCGCGCGGGCGATGGACATCCCCCGGCTCAACGTGATCGACACCGGGCTCGACCCGGCCACCGCCGAGCGCGAGCAGTGGGACGACGGCAACAACACGCTGGCCGTGGCGCCGCGGCTCGCGGTCGCGTACGAGCGCAACGAGGAGACCAACGCCCGGCTGGAGAAGGCGGGCATCGAGGTGATCAGGATCGTGGGCAGCGAGCTGGGCAGTGGCCGCGGCGGGCCACGCTGCATGAGCTGCCCCCTCGACCGCGCACCCCTGGACGACGCCCCCACGATGCCCTTGGACGGCGCCCTCACGGGGTGAGGGTGGCGAAGTACCGGCCCGCGGCGGACCAGCGTTCCCGGACGGCGAGGCCGGCGTCGGCGACGAGCGCGGGCACGTCGTCCACGCCCACGCGGGCCCAGGCGAACCACGGGCCGGCTCCGGCGGGGCCGCGCAGGCGTACCCGATCGGTACGGGACGGCGCGCCCGGCGGGCGGAGTTCGACGAGTGCCCGGCCGTCCGGCCCGAGCGGCTCCGCCACCCGGCGCAGCAGTCCGGCCGGGTCGCCGCCGATGCCGATGTTGCCGTCGGCCAGCAGCAGCCGGCGCCAGCGGCCGGTCCCCGGCACCCGGCCGAACACGTCGCGGTACAGCGCGAGCCCACCCGCGCGCCGGGTGAGCCGGACCGCATGCGGGGTGATGTCGATGCCGAGCGCGGGCACGCCCCGTTCACCCAGCGCCAGCACCAGCCGGCCTGGCCCGGAGCCGACATCGAGGGTGGGCCCGGCGCACCTGTCGAGCAGCGCCTCGTCGCCGGCGATGGGCCGCAGCCACCGCTGAGCGTCCAGCGGGACCCGCGCACCCGAGTCGTACTCCACCTCGATCGACACGTCCCCCGCCAGCGCCCGCTCGTACGCCTCGCCGATCACGCCACCCCGGCCACAACGCCTCCGGCCACAACGCCTCCGGCCGCGGCGCCTCGGTGCTGGTGGGCGGTCACCATGTGGCGAACTCCGGTTCCACGTGGGGGCGGAGCGTGGCGAGGCGGGCCGCGAACGCCCCCTTGGGTGCCAGCGCGGCTACCGCGTCGGCGTCCGCGGCTGTGTCGACGTCGCGCAGAACGGGCAGGTCGAGCACGCGCAGTCCGGCGCGGACGAATCGGGCCCGCTGCGCCGCGCCGGTCTCCGGGACCGACATCGGCACGCCTTCCACGAGCGTGGCGTCCGGGCGGCGCAGTCCGAGGAGCCAGAAGCCGCCGTCGGCCGCGGGACCGTACGCGGCGCCGGCCCGGCCGCCGCTCAGCGCCCGCCCGGCTCGCGCGAGCAGATCCGGCGTGACCTGCGGAGTGTCCATGCCGATCAGGACGATTGGCGCGGCGCACCGCGCGTACGCGTCCGCCAGCGCGGCCGCGATCCGCCGGTCCAGCCCCTCCCCGCGCTGGCCGATCACCGCGATGTCGCCTGGCAGCAGGGTGGGCGACGTCGGCCCGGGGTCCAGGACCAGCGTGCGCGCGGCGGCGGGCGTCGCGGCCACCGCCCGCAGCGTGTCCTCCAGTGCCGCCTCGGCGAGCATCGCGGCCTGCGCGGGTGTGTACGGCGGGCAGAGCCGCGTCTTCACCCGCCCCGCCACCGGCGCCTTGGCGATCACCACCAGGTGCGCACCACGCACCGGCACGGGGTCTGCCCCGGCCGCGCTCATGCCGCCAGCACCCGTCGCATGTCCCGCACCGCGCGGAGCGTGCCCCGTACCGTCCCGGTCACCTTGGACCGCCCGCGCCGCGGCAGGTAGCCCACGTCCACCTCGCCGATACGCCACCCCGCCGCGGCCGCCTTGAGCACGGTCTCCAGCGGATACCCGAAACGCCGGTCGGCGAGCCCGAGCCGGAGCATCGCGTCCCGCCGGAACACCCGGACCGGCCCCAGGTCGTGCAGCGCCGCCCGGTTCCCGAGCCGCGCGGTACGGCGCCGCAGCTCGGCGGCGAGCAGCGCGTTGGCCGCCCGGGCGTGCGCCGGCCAGGCGCCCCGGCCCCGCGCGCGGCGCCGGCCCAGTACGAGATCCAGCTCCCCCGCGAGGACCGGCGCCGCCACGGCGGGCAGCTCGCGCGGGTCGAGCGAGGCGTCGGCGTCCATCACGCACACGACCGCGGCGCTCGCGGCCGTCAGCCCGGCGTGGCAGGCGGCCCCGTACCCACGCGGCGCGGCCGGGACCACGACCGCGCCGAGCCCGGCGGCGATCTCCGGAGAGCCGTCCGCCGAGCCGTTGTCGGCGACGATCGGGCGGAACCCGGCCGGCATCCGGCCGAGCACCCAGGGCAGCGCCTCCACCTCGTCGAGGCAGGGCAGGATCACATCGATCTCCTCCACGCTCCGGACCGTAGCCACGGGACCGGGACGGCAACCCTTACGTACCGATGACGGAACCGGCCCGAGCATGATCACCTGGCCTAGGTTCGAGGAGTGGAGACCTCCGTCGTGCGCCGCCGGATCTGGCCCGCGCTCGCCGTGTGGGCCGGGCTGATCGCCGCCGCGATCGTCGTGGGCGTCGCGCTGAGCCGGGCCGGGCACCTGCGGATCGACCACGCACCGCCGTTCCACGCGACCGTGCGTCCGGTGCTGCTCGGGCTGCTTCCCGCGGTGGCCGCCGCCGCACTCGGGGTGTGGCTGCTGCCGCGCGCCGCCGCGCGCCTCCCGTGGCCGGCCGTGCCGTGGCTCACGGGGGCCGGCGCGGCCGCCTGGGCAGTGCTGCTGGCGGTCTCCGAGGGGAGGTTCGGGCTGATCGGCCCCGTCACCCACCCCAACGAGTACCGCACCGTGTTGCCCCGTGTGGGGGACGACCCGCTCGGCTGGCTCGGAGGTTTCACGGGAAACCTTCTCGGCTATCCGATCCACGTCCAGGGGCACCCGCCGCTGCCGGTACTGATCGCATGGGCACTGGAGCGGCTCGGCGCGCACGGTTCCGTGCCACTGGCGCTGCTGGAGATCGTGGTGGGCGCGTCAGGCTGCGCCGCGGTCGTGGTGACCGTACGGCTGCTCGGCGGTCACCGGACGGGCGACGGCGCGGGTGAGCGGACCGCGCGCGCGGTCGCCCCGTACCTGGTGCTGACGCCGTTCGCGCCGTGGCTCGCCACCACCATGGACGCGCTGTTCCTCGGCGTCGGCGCGTGGGCGATGGCGCTGGCCACACGCGCGGCGGTGCGCGGGCCGGCCGCCGCCGCGGCCGGTGCCGGACTGCTGCTCGGCGCGCTTCCGTACCTGAGCTACGGCCTGCTGCCACTGTTCGCCCTGCCCGCCGGGGTGTTCCTCGTGGTACGGCCCCGCCCGCGGGTGTGGGCCGCGCTGATCGGGGCCGCGGCCGTGGTCCCCGCGCTCTTCACCCTGGCGGGGTTCGACTGGTTCGCCGGGGCGGCCGCCACGCACGTGGCGTGGGCGATCGGCGCCGGGGCGGAGCGGCCGTACGCGTACTTCCTGTTCGCCGACTTCGCCGTGCTGGCCGCGACGACCGGGCCGGCCGTGGCGGTGGGCGTCGCCGCGGCGCTCCGCGCCGGCCCGCGCGCGTCGCGTACGGTGTGGCTCACCGCCGGCTCCGCGTTGCTCGGGGCCGCCGCGCTGGCGCTGGCCGGGGTGACCCGGGGCGAGGTGGAACGGATCTGGCTGCCGTATGCGGCCTGGGTGATGGTCGCCGTCGCCGCGTCCGGCCTGACCGCGTCCCGACGGGCGCTCGGGGCCCAGGCCGCCACCGGGCTCCTGCTCCAAGCATTGCTGAGGTCCCCATGGTGAACCCGAACGACGCGGCCGACGCGGGCCGGATCCTGGTGGTGGAGGACGACGCCACCGTCGCCGACGTGGTCTCCCGCTACCTGCGCCGGGACGGCCACGAGGTCACCTGCGTGGCCGACGGCAACGTGGCGCTGAGCACGGCGCTGGCCGATCCGCCCGACCTCGTGGTGCTCGACCTCATGCTGCCCGGCCTGTCCGGGCTGGAGGTCTGCCGGAGGCTGCGGGAGCGCCGGCCGGTGCCGGTGATCATGCTGACCGCGCTCGGCGAGGAGATCGACCGGGTGGTCGGCCTGGAGACCGGTGCGGACGACTACGTGACGAAGCCGTTCAGCCCGCACGAGCTGGCCCTGCGGGTCCGGTCCGTACTGCGCCGGGCGCGCGGCTCCGCCCCCTCGGGCGAGCTCGGCGTGCTCACCGACGGGGAGCTGACCGTGGACGTGGCCGCGCACGAGGCGCGGCTGGCCGGCAGCACGCTGTCGCTGACCGCGCGCGAGTTCGACCTGCTCGCCTTCCTGATGCGGCACCCGCGCACCGCGTTCAGCCGTACCGCGCTGCTGGAGCGGGTGTGGGGCTGGACCTTCGGCGACACCTCCACGGTGACCGTGCACGTACGGCGGCTGCGGGAGAAGATCGAGGACGACCCGACCGCGCCGCGGCGGGTGGTGACGGTGTGGGGGCTCGGGTACCGGTACGAGCCGGTGGAGGACGTGAACCCGTGATCCCGCTGATGGACCTGCTGCTCATCCTGGCCTGGGGCACCCTGCCGGCGCTGGCCGCCGGCGCGCTCGGCCTCGGCGTGCTGCGGCTGCTCGCCGGCCGGTCCTTCGGCGCGATGCTCGCGGTGGTGGCCGTGGTGACCGTGCTCGCCACGGTGGGCGGCGTGGTCGCCATCGCGGTCGCCATGTTCATCTCCCCGCACGACCGTACGGTCGTGCTGATCGTGCTGGCCTGCGCCGCGGTGGTCGGCCTGGCGGTGGCGGTGTGGCTGGGCCGGGAGGCCACCACGGCCGGGAGGGCGCTGCTCGGCGCGGTCCGGGAGGTGCCGCGGCTGGGCACGTACCGGGCGCCCGAGGAGACGTTGCCGGCGGAGCTCGCCGCCGTGTCCGAGGAGCTCACCAAGGTGCACGCGATGCTCGCCGAGGCGCGGACGCGGGAGCGCGCGCTGGAGTCGAGCCGCCGCGAGCTCGTGGCCTGGGTGAGCCACGACCTGCGTACGCCGCTGGCGGGGATCCGGGCCATGACCGAGGCGCTGCAGGACGGCGTGGTCAGCGACGCGGAGACCGTCGCCCGGTATCACCGGCAGATCGGGCGGGACGCCGACCGGCTGGCCGGCCTGGTGGACGACCTCTTCGAGCTGGCCCGTATCCAGGCCGGGGCGCTGCGGCTGACCCTGCGTCAGGTCGGGCTCGGCGACCTGGTGGCGGGTGCGGTCGCCGGGGTGGAGGCCCTGGCCGCCGCGAAGGGCGTACGGCTGCGCGCCGCCGCCGCGACCGGCCCGCCGGTCCGGGCCGACGCCGAGGAGATCGGCCGCGCGCTGCACAACCTGGTGGTCAACGCGATCCGGCACACGCCCGGCGACGGGGTCGTGGAGGTCGCCGCCTACGCGGACGGCCGGGGCGCCCGGCTGAGCGTCGCCGACAGCTGCGGCGGCATCCCCGAGGCGGACCTGCCCCGGGTGTTCGAGGTCGCGTTCCGCGGCGAGGCCTCGCGCACCCCGGCCCCGGACCGCGGCGCGGGCCTCGGCCTCGCCATCGCCCGCGGCATCGTCGAAGCCCACCACGGCCACATCGGCGTCACCAACGCCGGCCCCGGCTGCCGCTTCGACATCCACCTCCCCGTCGCCGCCCCCGGCCCGTAGGCGTCAGGTCAGTGACCGTACGCCTTCGGTGAGGTCGGTGTGGGCGGTGAAGCCGAGTTCGCGGGTGGCGCGGTCGGGGGTTGCGACGATGTGCCGTACGTCGCCGAGGCGGAACTCGCCCGTCACCACGGGAGCGGGCCCGCCGCAGGCCGTGGCCAGCGCGACCGCGAGGTCGCCGATCGTGCGCGGCCGGCCGCTGGCCACGTTGTACGCGCGGAGCGTGCCCGGCGGCAGCCCGGCGGTGGCGTCGACCGCGCACATGTTGGCCCGGGCCACGTCGGAGACGTGCACGAAGTCCCGCCGCTGCCGGCCGTCCTCGAACACCCGAGGCGCCTCCCCGCGGGCCAGCGCGGACCGGAAGATCGCCGCGACGCCGGCGTACGGGGTGTCGCGCGGCATGCCCGGCCCGTACACGTTGTGGTAGCGCAGCGCGACCGCGGCACCGCCGGTCTCCCGCGCCCACGTCGCGGCCAGGTGCTCCTGCGCGAGCTTGGTGGTGGCGTAGGCGTTGCGCGGATCCGGCGGGGCGTCCTCGGCGACGCGCCGGTGCGTGAGCTCGGCGCCGCAATCCGGGCAGCGCGGCTCGAACCGCCCGGCCTGGAGGTCCTCGGGGGTGCGCGGGCCGGGCCGTACGTCCCCGTGCGCGGAGCAGGCGTAGCCGCCCTCGCCGTACACGACCATGGACGAGGCGAGCACGAGCCGCCGCACGCCGGCCCGCGCCGCGGCGGCGAGCAGCACCGCGGTGCCGGTCACGTTGGTGTCGGCGTAGCCGGGCATGTCGTCGAGGTCCACGCCGAGCCCCACCCGGGCGGCCTGGTGCACCAGCACGTCCACGCCCGCCAGATGCTCCGCCATGGCGATGGCGTCGCGGATGTCCGCCTCGGTCACCGGGGGGCCTGCCCGGTCGGCCGAGGGGCGGACGTCCAGCCCCAGGACATGGTGGCCGGACGCGGTCAGCACGGACGCGACCTGCCCGCCGATGAACCCGGACGCGCCGGTGAGCAGCACCTTCATGTCCCGGACGGTAGCCGCGCAGGTCACCCCGCGGGTGCCCGGCGCAGAACACGTTCCGACTCCGTAAGGACTGGCCGGACGGACAACGCGACGAACTGGACAAAGTGCGCGAAGGACATCTCTAAGCTGGTGCCGCCCCGGCCGGGCGTTCGCCATCGACCGCCCCCCGCTTCCGGCTGGGAGAGCTCGACAAGGAGTTCACAGGTGCGCAGGTTCGCATCACGTCGCGTCGCCACCACCGCCGCCATCGCGGCCGGCGCCGCGGCCTTGATCGGGGTATCCCTGATCAGCACGCCTTCGAGCGCGGCGGCCGCACCGGCCGCTCCGTTCGACTTCAACGGGGACGGCAGGCGGGACCTCGCCATCGGCAGCCCGGACGCCGGCGTGGCGGCCAAGGCGGGCGCCGGCCTGGTCACCGTCGTGTACGGGGGGACCAGCGGACCCAACACCGCGCAGCGCCGCGTGATCAGCCAGTACGGCGCCGCCGTGGCCGGCGAGCCGGAGGTCGGCGACAAGTTCGGCGCGGCCGTGGACAGTGCGGACCTCAACAAGGACGGGTTCGCCGACCTGATCATCGGTTCGCCGGGCGAGGCCACCACGAACGGCGTACGGGCCGGCACGGTCACCTTCGGCTACGGCAGCGCGACCGGTTTCACATTCGAGACGTTGCACGCCATCGAGCCGCTGGCCGAGGACCGCTACGGGGAGACCGTGACCGTGGCCGACATCGACAACGACGGCTGGCCGGAGGCCGCCATCGGCGGGCCCGGCACCGAGTACATCGACCTGTGGACCTGGGCACCGCTCGAGAACGCGGGCGCCGCCGCCAAGGCGGGTGGCCCGCACGCGAAGCGGGTCGCGCTGCCGGGCAACGGCGGGATCTCGGCCCAGGCCGTCGGCGCGGAGTTCTTCAAGATCGACGGTGCCGACGTCTTCGGTGACGCCGGTGGCGAGATCGTCGCGCTGTGGCGGGACGAGCAGGGCACCAACCCCACGGAGCAGGGCCACGTGGCCATGCTGTTCTTCGACGGCGCCGGCCTGCAGTGGACCGCCCCGGTCACCACCACCGGGCACACGCTGGCCGTGGGCAACCTGGACGCGGACGCCCGGCCCGAGGTCGTGGTGGGGCAGTACTCCAACTCCGGCTTCAACGGCGGGCAGGTGACGGTCTGGCAGGCGGGCACCGCGCCCACGTACCTGACCGGCGCGCGCCGGATCCACCAGGACACCACCGGCATCCCGGGTGCGGCCGAGGCGGGCGACAGGTTCGGCCAGTCCCTGTCCATCGGCGACGCGGACAACGACGGCTTCGGCGACCTGGCGGTCGGCGTGCCCGGCGAGGACCTTCCCGGGGGTGCCGACGCCGGCGCGATCGTGTTCATCTACGGCAGCGCCACCGGCCCGAACACCGGCCGGGTCTGGGCGATCAACCAGGAGACGAGCAACATTCCCGGCGGCTCCGAGGCCAACGACCGCTTCGGCGGCGCGTCCACACAGCTCGACATCACCGGTGACGGGAAGACCGAGCTGAGCATCGGCTCCCCGGGGGAGAACGGCACCGAGGGCCTGGTCACCACGCTCAAGGGCGGGCTCACGTCGGTGGGCGCGGCGGCCTTCGGGCCGAGCGCGGTCGGCGTGACCACCACGGCGCGGCTGGGTTCCGTACTCGGCGGCTGAACCGGCGCCTGAGGACGGGGGAGGGCCACGGGCACGACCTGCGGGTACGTGCCCGGCGGCCCTCCCCGTCGGCGTTCGCGGGGGCCGGCCCGAAGCCTGAGAGCGGGATTCGGTTGTCCCGCTGACCGTTGCTGGCCGCCCCGTAAGGGCGGTGGTCGAATCACGCGTCGCACAGGGAGAACGAGTCCTCATTCACCGTGGACTCGCGCTCGGCCGACGGAGGGGCGTGCGATCTGCCGGGACACGCGGTCCAGCACGGACAAAGGAGTTCCAGGTGGGCACCCGAGCATCCCGACGTGCCGCCGTGGCCGCCGCCGCGGCCTGCGCCACGGCGCTGGCCGGCGGCCTCGCCCTCGCGGCGCCGGCGAACGCGGCCGCCGTACCGGCCGCACCCTTCGACTTCAACGGCGACGGCAAGCGCGACCTCGCCATCGGCAGCCCCGACGCGAGCGTCGCCACCCAGGCCGGCGCCGGCCTCGTCACCATCGTCTACTCCGACGCGAACGGCCCCAACACCGCACAGCGCCGCGTCATCAGCCAGTACGGCGCCGCCGTTCCGGACGAGCCCGAGGCGGGCGACAAGTTCGGCCGGGACCTGGACAGCGCCGACTTCGACCTGGACGGCTTCGCCGACCTGGTGATCGGTGTCCCCGGCGAGACGCTCGACGGCGTCGACCGCGCCGGCATGGTCATCGTCGCCCACGGCTCCCCCACCGGCTTCTCCGACTTCGTGGCCATCCGAGACTCGACCGAGCACGGCAGCGCCCGGATGGGCGAGTCCCTGACGGCGGGCGACATCGACAACGACGGCCGCGCGGACATCACCGTCTCCTCCCCCGGCAGTCAGTGGCTCACGATCTGGAGCTTCACGCCGCCCGAGGGCAGCGGCGCCAAGACCGCGAGCCGGCCGACCCGCGTCCCGCTGCCCTGGCGCACCACGGTGAAGCCGCAGGCCATCGGCGCGGAGTTCCATGAGGTGGACTCCGGCGACATCTTCGGCGACGCGGGCGAAGAGGTGGCGCTGCTCTGGCGCGACGAGCAGGGTGGCGACCCGTTCGAGCAGGGCGCGGTGGCGCTGATGTACTTCGACGGCACGGAGATCACCTGGACGGAGCCGATCATCACCACCGGGCACAGCCTGGAGGTGGGCAACCTCGACGGCGCCGCCCGGCCCGAGCTCGCGGTCGGCCAGTACTCCGACGCGGGTCACCGGGGCGGGCAGATCACGATCTGGCAGCCGGGTACCGCGCCCACGTACCTGACCGGCGCGCGGCGGATCAACCAGGACAGTACGGGCATCCCGGGCGTCGGCGAGACCGGCGACAGGTTCGGCCAGTCCCTGGCCATCGGCGACGCGGACAACGACGGCCGGGGCGACCTGGCGGTCGGCGTCCCCGGCGAGGACCTGCCCGGCGGTGCCGACGCGGGCGCCGTGGTCTTCCTGTACGGCAGCGCGAGCGCACCGGACACGGCCCGTACCTGGGCGATCAACCAGGAGACCAGCAACATCCCCGGCGGCTCCGAGGCCTCCGACCGGTTCGGCCACGGCGTCTCCGTGCTCGACTTCACCACCGACGGCAAGTCCGAGCTCACGGTCGGCTCCGCAGGCGAGAACGGCACCGAAGGCCTGGTCACCCTGCTCCGCGGCGGCCTGACCTCGGTCGGCGCCCGCGCCTTCGGCCCCCAGGCCGTCGGCGTCACCACCACCGCCCGCCTCGGCTCGACCCTCGGCCACTGACCCCCGCGAACCACCAACCGGGCCCCGCCACCCACACACAGTGGCGGGGCGGTCCGCCGACGGCTGGGATCCGCGCTGGGCCGCTGATTTCGACCGCATGCGGTCCTCAGGTAAGGCGTTCCGCCGAATGGGGCGTCGAACAGGAGAGAAGAGATTCGTTTTCCGGTACGGGAACGTCGAAGCGAGCATTTCGATGGCGTCGTCCCTTCCTGGCTCGGGGCACTCAACGAGGAGTTTCAGGTGAGTAGACGTGTTTCCCGCCGTCACACAGCCGCCGCGGGCGCCTGTGTGATGGCCCTGATAGGCGCCACACTGATCGCCACGCCGGCCGGGGCGGCGGCCGTACCGGCCGCTCCCTTCGACTTCAACGGGGACGGCCGGCGCGACCTCGCCATCGGCAGCCCGAACGCGTCCGTCGCCGGGCACGCGTCCGCGGGCCTGCTGAGCGTCGTCTTCGGCACGGCCGCGGGCCTCGACACGAACCAGCGCCGGGTCTACAGCGAGTTCCCGGAGTCGGTGCCGAGCGAGCCGTTCCGCAACGACAGGTTCGGGTCCTCGGTGGACAGTGCCGACTTCAACCGGGACGGCTTCGCCGACATTGTGATCGGCGCGCCCGGCGAGGGCGGCAGCACCGGCCCGGACGAGGGCATGGCCATGTTCGCCCTGGGCGGGCCGTACGGTTTCACCAACTGGCAGGGCGTCAGCGTCGCCCCGGGGAACGAGAACGACCGCTACGGCGAGTCCGTCGCCGCGGGCGACCTGGACAACGACGGCTACGCCGAGGCGATCATCGCGGCCCCCGGCACGGGCTCGCTCGAGGTCTGGAGCTTCGCGCCGGTGGAGGGCACCTCCGTGGCGTCCAAGCAGCCGCGGCGGGTGGAGCGCATCGCGCTGCCGAAGAACGGCGACGTGGGCACGCAGGCCGTCGGGGCGGAGTTCTTCCGCGTCGACACCGGCGACGTGTTCGGTGACGCCGGCCAGGAGCTCGTCGCGCTCTGGCGGGACGAACAGGGTGAGGACCCGCTCGGCCAGGGCAACGTGGGGATGCTGACCTGGGACGGCGGCGAGCCGAGCTGGACCGAGCCGCTGCAGACCATCGGGCACACGCTGGCGGTGGGCAGCCTGGACGGCGACGCGCCGGCCGAGGTCGTCATCGGCCAGTACTCCGACGGCGGGTTCGCCGGCGGCCAGGTCACCGTGTGGCAGCAGGGCGACACGCCCAGCCGGCTCACCGGGGCGAAGAAGTACAATTAGGACACTGCGAACATCCCGGGCGTGGCCGAGGCGGGCGACAGGTTCGGCCAGTCGCTGGCCATCGGCGACGCGGACGGCGACGGCAGGGGCGACCTCGCCGTCGGCGTGCCCGGTGAGGACCTGCCCGGCGGCGCCGACGGCGGCGCCACGGTCTTCCTGTACGGCGGCGCCACCGAGCTCGACACCGCGCGGGCGTGGGCCATCAACCAGGACACGAGCAACATTCCGGGTGGGCCGGAGGCCGGCGACAGGTTCGGCCACGCGAACGCCGTGCTCGACTTCAACGCCGACGGCAAGGCCGAGCTCTCCGTGGGTTCCTTCGGCGAGAA
>WHSL01000184.1 GCA_009380095.1 Streptosporangiales bacterium
CCGATTCCGGCGGCCGCGGTCGCGGAGATACCGAGAAAGTGTCTGCGGGTGGGGTGCATCTGGGTCTCCTCGCGGTGCCTCGGACGTCGTACCTGGTTCGGTCTCCGATGCTTCCGTATGCCGCCTGCTCGGCCCGGCCCGGGCTCGGGCCGTCAGGGGAGCGTCAACGGTCGGAGGGCTCGCGTTAAGGGCACGTCAATACATCTGTGCGGCATACTGGACGTGCGTATTGTCGGCCGTACGGATGTATTGGAGGCGGGGGCGTGGTTCACCAGGTGGGGCGTGGGGTCGTGTCCAGTGAGGACCTCACCGCCCGGGCACGGATCAGGGATGCGGCGATGGCGGAGTTCACCGAGCGTGGCGTGAAGGGCGCGACGATCCGTGGCATCGCCAAGGCCGCAGGGGTCTCACCCGGCCTCGTGCAACACCACTTCGGCTCCAAGGAGGAGCTGCGGAAGGCCTGCGACGACCACGTCGTGAGCTTCATCGAGGAGACGGTGGACCTGGCCCTGGCGGACGACGACAGCGGGTTCGGCGACCGTGACTTCATCATGGCCACCTACCGCGACGCGATGCCGATCATGGAGTACGTGGCCCGGGGCATGGTCGACGGGTCGCCGGCGGCGGACGAGTTCTTCGACTTCAGCGTGAAGCTGACCGAGGACGTCATGGCCACGGTGCCCGAGGACCCGGAGGACCCGTTCCTCTCGGACCTGCGGGCCCGCTGCGTGATGCTCGTGGCGGTGAAGCTGGCGCCGCTGCTGCTGCGGCGGCACCTCACCCGTGCCCTCGGTGAGGACCCGATGGTGGGGGAGAACTACGCCCGCGTCGGTGCCGCGATGCTCGACATCTTCTCCCCGAAGCTCTCTCCCGACCTCATGCGCCGGGCGCGTGTCGCCCTCAGGGACTACCGGCACGCCCCGCACATCCGCGAAGACGTAACGGCGGCTCGCGACGAGCATGTCAGAGAGGAAGACGGCGATGGCTGAGGCGATCCACATCGAGGGACTCGTCAAGTCGTTCGGCCGGACACGGGCCCTGGACGGGCTCGACCTGACCGTACGCACCGGCGAGGTGCACGGGTTCCTCGGCCCCAACGGGGCTGGGAAGTCCACGACCATCCGGATCCTGCTGGGGCTGCTGCGCTCCGACGGCGGCTCCGCGCGGCTGCTCGGCGGGGATCCGTGGAGGGACCCGACCGAGCTGCACCGGCGGCTGGCGTACGTGCCCGGTGACGTCACCCTCTGGCCCAACCTGACCGGCGGCGAGGTCATCGACCTGCTCGGCCGGCTGCGCGGCGGGCTGAATCAGAAGCGCAAGAAGGCGCTGCTGGAGCGGTTCGACCTCGACCCCCGCAAGAAGGGGCGGACGTACTCCAAGGGCAACCGGCAGAAGGTGGCCCTGATCGCGGCGCTGGCCTCCGAGGTCGAGCTGCTGCTGCTCGACGAGCCCACGGCCGGGCTGGACCCGCTGATGGAGGCGGTGTTCAACGAGTGCATCACCGAGGAGCTGCACGACGGCCGCACGGTGCTGCTCTCCAGCCACATCCTCTCCGAGGTCGAGACGCTCTGCGACCGCGTGACGATCATCCGCAAGGGCCGGGCCGTGGAGTCCGGCACGCTGGACGAGCTGCGGCACCTGACCCGCACGTCGATCAGCGCCGAGCTGGCGGCACCCCCGAACGGGCTGTCCGCCCTGGACGGCGTGCACGCCCTGATGGTGGACGGCAACCGGGTGCACTTCGAGGTCGACACTTCGGAGCTCGACGCCGCGCTGAAGCAGCTGACCTCGGCCGGGGTCCGTTCGCTGACCAGCCGCCCGCCCACGCTCGAAGAGCTGTTCCTGCGGCACTACCAGGACGAGCTCAACGGCGAGGAGGCCGCGCGATGAGCCCCCTCACCGGCACCGGTGGGCTGATCAGGCTGATCCTCCGGCGTGACCGGGTCATCCTGCCGATCTGGGTGTTCTGGATGTCCGTGATGCCGGTGTTCACCACGGCCAGCTTCCGCGAGCTGTATCCGGACGAGTCGAAGCTGGCCGCGTTCGCGCAGACCATGACGGACAACCCGTCGCTCACCGCGCTGTACGGGCCGGTCTACTCGCCGACCGTGGGCGGGCTCGTCGCCTGGCGGATGTCCCTGCTCATCGTGGTGCTGGGGATCATCTCCGCGCTCGTCGTGATCCGGCACACCCGTACCGAGGAGGAGGCGGGGCGCCGCGAGCTGATCGGCGCCACGGTCATCGGGCGGCACGCGGGTATGGCGGCGGCGCTGATCGTGACCATCCTCGCCGACCTGGTGGTCGGCGCCGTCGTGGCGCTCACGATGGCCGCCTCCGACGTGCCGGTGGCCGGCTCGGTGGCGTTCGGGGTGCAGCTGGCCGCGTTCGGCATCCTGTTCGCGGCGGCCGCGGCGTTCGGCGCGCAGCTCACCGAGGGCGCCGGCTCGGCGCGCGCGATCCTGCTGGGCGCGATCGGCGTCACGTTCGTGCTGCGCATGGTGGGCAACCTGAGCGGCGAGGACGGGCCGCTGCACTGGCTCGTCCAGGCCAGCCCGCTGGGCTGGGTGCAGGAGCTGCGGGCGTTCGCGGACGAGCGCTGGTGGGTGCTGGCGCCGGTGGGCGGGCTGGCGGTCGTCCTGATCGTGGTGGCGGTCGTCCTCCAGGGGCGGCGCGACATCGCGGCCGGGCTGCTGCCCACCCGGCTCGGGCCGGCCAACGCGGCGCCGGGGCTGCGCAGCCCGTTCGCCCTGGCCTGGCGGCTCCACCGGGGCCTGCTGCTCGGCTGGGTGATCGGCTTCGCGGTGTTCGGCTCGCTGTTCGGGTCGCTCGGCGAGACCGTCAACGACATGCTCGAGGAGAGCCCGGAGCTGGCGCAGATCATGGCGGCCCTGGGCGGCGCGAACACGCTCACCGACATGCTGTTCGGCACGTTGTTCGGGCTGATGGGACTGATCGCGTCGACGTACGCGATCCAGGCCGCGCTGCGCTGGCGTGCCGAGGAGACGAACCTGCGAGCCGAGCCGGTCCTCGCCACCGCCGTCGGCCGCGTCTCGTACGCGCTCAGCCACATCGTGTTCTCGCTGCTCGGGTCGGGGCTCGCGGTGATGGTCGGCGGGCTCGGCGCGGGCATCGTGCAGGGAACGATCGCCGGTGACGCGGGGCACTGGGTGCCGCGGCTGCTCGGCGCGGCCGCGATCCAGCTGCCCGCGGTGTGGATGCTGTCCGCGCTCACGGTCGCGCTGATCGGTCTGGCGCCCAACGCCTCCTCGCTGAGCTGGGGGGCGCTGGGGGCGATCTTCGTGATCAGTTTCTTCGGGCCGATCCTGGGGCTCGAGCAGTGGGTGCTCGACATCTCGCCGTTCACCCACCTGCCGAAGCTGCCTGGCGGCGAGGTCACGGCGGCGCCGCTGCTCTGGCTCGGCGGGGTGCTCGTGGCGCTGCTGCTGGCGGGCCTCGCCGGCTTCCGCCGCCGCGACGTGATCTGACGGGTCGCCCGCGCCCGCTCCGCGCGGCGCGGGCCTGGGAGGGGCGGTGTGCCCGGGGCCGAGGGGGTCCCGGGCACACCGTCAGATTCGGCCGACGAGGACGAAGATCAGCGCGGCGAGGACCACGATGTTGGCGCCGACGTTGACGGCCTCACGGTTGCCGCGGCCCGCCGCCCGGTCCCGTACGAGCAGCATCGTGTGACTGGACAGGGCACCGATCATCACGACGCACAGCCCGGCGGCGGCCGCCGGGGTCAGCCACGGTGCGACGCCCGTCGCCCAGGGCAGGATCAGCCCGGCCACCGCCAGCAGCTCACAGGCGGCGGTCAGCCTGATGACCGGCGTCGGGAACGGTGCCACGCCGGTCTGCCCGCTGTCGATCAGGCGCTTCTTGGGCCAGGAGATCTTCAGCGAGCCGGATATCAGGAACAGGCCGGCGAGCAGGATCTGCGCGGCCCACAGGGCGATGTTCATGAACTGCCTCCCGGATGTGCGGTCCTACGGGTAGGACAACGCGGCGCCGGGAAACCTGACAGCCCATCCCCGCCGCACTGGTCATTCCCGGGGCGGGGGGAGGCGGACGGTGACGGTGAGGCCGCCCTCGGGATGGGAGCGGGCGGTCACCGTACCGCCGTGCTCCTGGGCGGTGGCACGGACGATCGACAGGCCGAGGCCGGAACCGCGCTCCGAGCGGATGCGGTCGCCGAGCCGGCGGAACGGCTCGAAGATCGCCTCCACCTCGTACGGAGGCACGACCGCGCCGGTGTTCGTGACCTGGAGCTCGGCGGCCCCCTCGGCGACGCCGGTCACCACGGTCACCTCCCCGCCGTCGTGGTTGTGCCGGATCGCGTTCTCCACCAGGTTCTGCACCAGCCGCTCCAGCAGCACCGGATCCCCGGCCGCGACCGCGGGATCGAGCGCGCGCCGCACGGTGAGCCCGTGCTCCGCGGCGTCGGCGGAGGCCAGGTCCAGTACGTGATCCGCCACGTCGGCGAGGTCCACCGGGCTGGTGTCCGTCACCTGGTTCTCGCTGTCCGCGAGCGTGAGCAGCCCGTCGATCAGCCGTTCGTGCCGGTGGTTGACCACCAGCAGCGACTCGGCGAGCCGTTTGACGTCGTCGGTCGCGTCCGAGCGCCGTACCGCGACGTCGACGAGCGTGCGGTTGATCGCGAGCGGGGTGCGGAGCTCGTGCGAGGCGTTCGCGACGAAGCGGCGCTGTCCGTCGAAGGCGCGGGCCAGCCGCCCCAGCATGGTGTCGAAGCTGTCCGCCAGGTCCCGTACGTCGTCGCGCGGCCCCGCGTACGCGATGCGCTCGGTCAGGTTCTGGCTGTGCGCCACCCGCCGCGCCGTCTCGGTGATCATGTGTACGGGCCGCAGCGCCCGGTCCGCGATCAGCCAGCCCAGCGCGACCGCCGCCACGGTCACCAGGGCGAGCGCCACGGCACCCCAGGTCAGCAGGGCGTTCAGGGTCTCCTCCTGGGAGACGGCCCGTACCTGGGTCAGCACCTGCCTGGCCGGACCCTCAGGGATCACCTTGCCGGGCGGGATATCGCGGAACTCCGGACTCGTGCCGAGGGTGGGCGCGGGCGCCGGGCCGATGCTGATCGCGTCGATCCCCCGGGGCAGGGTGTTCTTGACCAGCACGTAGGTGAGCACCAGCAACACCACGCCACCGAGCAGGAACACCCCGCCGTAGACGAGGGTGAGGCGGGCCCGGATGGTGGGGCGGAAACGTTCGCGAAGGGTCATCACGGGATCCTGTACCCCACTCCCGGCACGGTTTCGATCAACGGGGGATCGCCGAGCTTGCGGCGCAGCTTCATCATCGTCACGCGGACCGTGTTGGTGAACGGGTCGGTGTGCTCGTCCCAGACCTTCTCCAGCAGCCGTTCCGCGGACACCACCGAGCCGTCCGCCCGCAGCAGCTCGGCGAGCAGCCCGAACTCCTTGCGCGCCAGGTGCATGTACCGGCCGTCCCGGTAGACCTCGCGGCGCGCGCGGTCCAGCCGCAGCCCGGCCCGTTCCAGCACGGGCGGCTCGGCCGGGCGGGTCCGCCGGGCCAGCGCCTGGACCCGCGCCACCAGCTCCTCGAACGCGAACGGCTTGGTCAGGTAGTCGTCCGCGCCGATGCGCAGGCCCTCCACCCGGGCCGGCACCGCGGCCGCGGCCGTGAGCATGAGGACCCGTACGTGCGCGCCGGACTCGGCGACCGCCCGGCACACGTCGTCGCCGTGCACCACCGGCAGGTCGCGGTCCAGCACCAGCACGTCGTAGTCGTTGACGGCGAGGTTCTCCAGCGCGGCGTCGCCGTCGTACACGACGTCGACGGCCAGGGCCTCCGCGCGGAGGCCCTCCGCGATCGAGTCGGCCAGCATCCGCTCGTCCTCGGCGATCAGTATGCGCACGGCGTCATCCTGCCGGTACGCGCGTAAGCGGGACATAACCAGAAGCGGTTACGCCCGGTTTATCGCCCACGCGCTGAACTTCTCGCCGACCGCCGGGATCCGCCGGCGGCGACGGCAAGGAGAAGAGATGCGACGACGGATACTCACCGCGCTCGCGCTGATGATGATGCTCGGCCTCACGTCCTGCGGCTGGATCCAGGGCGCCACCGGCAGCGGTGACGGCGGCGACGGCACGACCAAGAACGCCAAGGCCTCCGACGAGGACCGGATGCGCGAGTTCGCGAAGTGCATGCGCCAGAACGGCGTGGACATGCCGGATCCGCAGGACGGCAAGATGGTGCTGAAGAACGACGAGGGGCCTGAGGGCGAGAAGAAGCTGCAGGCCGCTCAGGCCAAGTGCCGGCACCTCATGCCGAACGGCGGCAAGCCGCCCTCGATGTCGCCCGAGCAGGTGGCCAAGGCGCGCGAGCATGCCAAGTGCATGCGGGAGAACGGGATCGAGAAGTTCCCGGACCCGGATGGCAGCGGCAAGATCGAGTTCAAGGGCGGCCCGGGCTCCGAGATGGACCCGGAGAGCGACGAGTTCCAGGCCGCGCAGAAGGCCTGCGCCAAGTACGAGGGCGGGCCGATGTTGAGCGAGCGGTCCGAATGAGGCCACGGACGGTGGTGCTGAGCGTGGCGGGGGCCGCGGTGCTCGGCACCGCCGGGGTCGCGGCGGCCGGCCTCGGCGGTGCCGAGCCCGTCACCCCCCGGCCCACCACCTCCCTGGAGACGGCCGCGGTCGAGCGGACCACGCTGGTGGACAGCCGCAGCCTGGACGGCACGCTCGGCTATGGCGACCCCAGCACCGCGGCGAGCGGGGGCGGTGGCGGCATCCTGACCTGGGTCGCCGCCCCTGGCGCCTCGATCTTCCGCGGGGAGGCCGTCTACAAGGTGGACGACGCGCCGGTGCCGTTGCTGTACGGGTCCCTGCCCATCTACCGGACGCTCGCCTCCGGCAGCGAGGGCGAGGACGTGGAGCAGCTCGAACGGAACCTGCGCGCCCTCGGATACACGGGGTTCACCGTGGACGAGACGTACGACGCGTACACGGCGGCGGCCGTCGAGCGCTGGCAGGACGACCTCGGGGCGGAGGAGACCGGCCGGATCGCGCCGGGTTCCGCGGTGGTCGCCTCCGGGGCCATCCGGGTCGCCGAACGCAAGGCGTCCAAGGGCGAGCGGACCGGCGGGCCGGTGCTCACCTACACCGGGACCACGCGGGTGGTCACGGTGGATCTCGAGGTCCAGTACCAGCAGATGGCGAAGGAGGGCGCGACCGTCACCGTCGAGCTGCCCGACGACTCGACCACCAAGGGCACGATCACCGATGTCGGAAAGGTCGCGGAGGAGACCGGTGAGCGGGAGGAGCAGACCACCACCATCGAGGTGACCATCGCGGTCAAGAAGCAGAAGTCGCTGGGGTCGTACGACAAGGCCCCGGTCGAGGTCACGTTCGCCGCGGACCGGCGGAAGGACGTGCTGGCGGTGCCGATCGCGGCGCTTCTCGCGCAGGCCGACGGCGGGTACGCGGTGCAGGTCGTCAGCGGAGGCTCCACGCGCACCGTGCCCGTGGAGACCGGCCTGTTCACCGAGGGCAAGGTGGAGGTCACCGGGGCGGGCCTGGCCGAGGGCATGAAGGTGGGTGTCCCGAGTTGACCCCCGTCGTGGAGTTGCGCGAGGTCACCAAGACGTACCCGGGCGGCGTGACCGCGCTGGACGGGGTGTCGGCGACGATCGCCGCGGGCGAGCTCGTCGCCGTGGTCGGGCCGTCCGGGTCCGGTAAGTCGACGCTGCTGCACCTGGCCGGGACGCTGGACCGGCCGAGCACGGGGACCGTACTCGTGGAGGGCCACGACGTGTCCCGGATGTCCGACCGGCGGCTGTCCGGGCTGCGGGCCCGGCGGATCGGCTTCGTGTTCCAGCAGTTCCACCTGGCAGCGGGGGTCAGCGCCCTGGACAACGTCGCGGACGGGCTGCTGTACGGGGGCCTGCCGCTGAGCCGCCGGCGTTCGCTGGCCCGCCGGGCGCTGGAGCGGGTCGGGCTCGGGCATCGGCTCGGGCACCGGCCGCACCAGCTGTCCGGGGGCGAGAAGCAGCGCGTGGCGATCGCCCGCGCGGTCGCCGGCGAGCCGGCCATGCTGCTCGCCGACGAGCCCACCGGCGCGCTCGACACGGCCACCGGGGCGGGCGTGATCGCGCTGCTCCGGGAGCTCGGCGCGGGCGGGACGACGGTGGTCGTGATCACCCATGACCGGGACATCGCGGCGGCGTTGCCGCGGCGGGTCGAGATGCGGGATGGGCGGGTCGTGTGGGATGTCGTTGTCGGTTCCGCCGGTTCCGCCGGTTCGGCCGGTTCCGCCGGTTCCGCGGGCTCCGCCGGTTCCGGTGGCTCCGTGGGCGCTTCGGATGCCGGGGCGCTTGGGGCGTTCGGGCCGGACGGGTCGGAGGTGGCGCGGCGATGAACGAGCTACCGGGCCGTCTCGGGTTCGGTGACGTGATGCGGGTGGGAGCCTTCGGGCTGCGCGCCCGGCCGCTCCGGGTGTTCCTGTCCGCTCTCGGCATCGCGATCGGGATCGCCGCCATGATCTCGGTGGTCGGGATCTCCACGTCCAGCCGCGCCCAGCTGCAGGCCACCCTCGATCGGCTGGGCACCAACCTGCTGACCGTGGCGCCCGGCCAGACCTTCCTCGGCGACGACGCCAAGCTGCCCACGGACGCCGTACCGATGATCAGCCGGATGACCGGCGTGCAGTCCACGTCGGCCACCGCGAAGGTCGACGCCGGCGTGTACCGCAACGATCGCATCCCAGAGGCGGAGACCGGCGGTATCTCGGTCCAGGCGGCGCGGACCGACCTGCCCCGTGCGGTGGGGCTGACCATGGCGCGCGGGACCTGGCTGAACGCGGGGACCTCGCGTTACCCGGCGGTGGTGCTGGGTTCCGAGACGGCCTCCCGCCTCGGCATCGTGGAGACGGGCGTGCCGGTGTGGCTCGGTTCGCAGTGGTTCACCGTGGTCGGCATCCTCGCGTCCGCGCCGCTCGCGCCCGAGCTGGACTCATCGGCCCTGGTCGGCTGGGAGGTCGCGGCCGAGCGGCTGGGCTTCGACGGGCACCCCACGACCGTCTACACCCGGACGGACAAGGCCGCGGTCGAGTCCGTACGGGACCTGCTGGCCGGCACCGCCAACCCGCAGGCGCCCAACGAGGTCGAGGTCGGCCGGCCGTCCGACGCGCTCGCCGCGGAGAACGCCGCCAACGTCGCCTTCACCGGGCTGCTCCTCGGGCTTGGCGGGGTGGCGCTGCTGGTCGGTGGCGTCGGTGTCGCGAACACCATGGTCATCTCGGTGCTGGAACGCCGGGCCGAGATCGGGCTGCGCCGGTCCCTCGGGGCCACCCGGGGGCAGATCCGGCTGCAGTTCCTCACCGAGTCGCAGATGCTCGCCGCGCTCGGCGGGGCGGGCGGGGTGGCGCTCGGGGTGCTCGTCACCGCGGCTTTCGCGGTGTCCCAGGGGTGGCCGGTCGTCGTACCGCCCTGGGCGACCGCCGGGGGCATCGGCGCCACGCTCATCATCGGGGGCATCGCCGGTCTCTACCCGGCGATCCGAGCCGCCCGCCTCGCCCCCACCGAGGCACTCGCCGCACCCTGAGCGCGGTGCAACGGGCCGCTACGGCCGCTGCGGTGGCCGGCCGGCAGCGGTGGTCAGCCGGCCACGGCACGCACGTAGCCGCCCTCCGTCGCGACGTGCCGTGGCCGGCCGCTCATCCCGCCGCGCGGCGGGTCCGGCCGGCGGCGGCCCGTACATCGAACGGCCCAGGGCGGGTGCCCTGGGCCGTTCGCGGGTGGGCGTCAGTCGAAGATCTCGTCGGCGGTCTTGGCGGTGATGGCGCGGCGGTGCCACTCGATGAGCGTGGGTTCGTCCGTACACGTGTCGATCCGCTGGCGCTGCTGAGGCGTCGTGTCGATGCCGCGCTCGCGGAGAAGCTGCAGCACCAGCTCGCCCTCGCCCCAACAGCGCCCTCGGGCCTCACCTATGGCCTGGTTCCGGAGCGCGAACGCGCTCACCCACTCGTATTCCCCCGTCGCCACGCCTACCTCCGCGATCCGTTGTGCCGATCCGGCAGCGCGACGAGGTGAACCGTCTCAGGACGGTGCCGCGGCCGGTGATCCCCCGCATCCTTCCAACTCAGCGCACAACCCGAACCCGCCCCGACGCGACCCCCCGGCGTGTCGCGCAAACTTTCTCGCACGCCCGCGGCCCCATGGAAACGGCCCGGGTGATGACCCGGGCCGTTCCGAAGTGACCTGCGTCAGCCGAAGACCTCGTCGGCGGTCTTGGCCGTGGCGGCACGACGGAGCCACGTGCGAAGCGTGTCCTCCTCCGTGCACTGCGTGATCCACTCACGCTGCTGCGGCGTGGCCTCGATACCGCGCGCGTCGAGCACGTCGAGCACCGCGGTCGCCTCGCCCTGACACCGCCCGCGCCTCTCGCCCTCGGCCTGGTGCTCGAGGGCGAAGTCGCTCCGCCACTGGTATCCGTCCGCGGGCACGATCGCCTCCAGAATTCTCTTCGCATGGGCCGACAGCTGTGACTGCGTGAAGTCATGGTAGCGGCGGCCCCGGTCGAGCTCGCACGTGTCGATGGCGGCCGCGTACGCGGTGAGCACACGACTGGGCGGAGGTCCCAGCCGGGGTGGCCCGTGCGGATGGGCTCGGACAGCTTCTTCGCCGTGCCGGTGTCCTGGCGGATCACCAGGAGGAGGACCCGGCACTTCCGCGTGTACCGCAACACGGCGAGGTAGAGCGGCCAAGTGATCCTCTTGGTCTGGCTGGGCCGGCGCTGGACCTCCACGATGATCGCGTACTCGGGACGGGCGGGGGGACCGACGATGATGGTCCGATCCTTGACCGCGGCGAGCGGTTTGACGAGGTTGCAGGCTTCGGAGCCGATGCTGACCGGATCGGCTCGAGGGAGGGTGATGCCGCAGTAGCGCTCCAGCAGGTCCAGCACCAGCTCGGGCCGGTCGCGGTTCAGCTCCAGCGGCATCTCGTGGGGTTCGCTTGGCATGACTGGAACACTATCGAGCATGTGTTCGACGTGAAGATGTTACTGCAGGTAGAGCCCATTCTTCGACGTCAGGCGCTTGAGATGCGCCCCTGTGTGGTGGCTCG
>WHSL01000377.1 GCA_009380095.1 Streptosporangiales bacterium
GTCAGGGGGTGGTGATCCCCGGGGCGTCCGACTGCACGTCGCCGGAACCGTCGCCGAGCGCGCCGCCGTCGTTCGGGGAGGTCGGCGCCGCGCTGCCGGTCGGCTGCGGCGTGGGCGCGCCCGGGGTCTCGCTCGAGCCCTCGGAGGGGTCGCTCTCGTCCGGCGTCGGCGTGCTCTCGGAGCCGCCACCGCCCTGGTCCTCGGTGGTGGAGCCAGGGTCGGGCGTCGGGGTGGTGCTCTCACCGTCCGCCGGCGCACCGCCGGGACCGGATCCGCCGCCACCCAGCTCACCGAGCGTGGTCCCGGAGCCGCTGTCATCCCCCTTGACCACCGACGACAACGGCTGGCCCGCGATCGCCTCGAATGCGGTCACTCCACCCATGACGGGGACGAACACCCCCACCGCCATCGCCGCGTACAGCTTCCACGACCGCCACCGCCCACCAGGCGATGCCGCTCCCGCCGCGCCACCGTTCACGCCGCGTTCCCCATCGCCATCGCCATCGCCGCCCCGCGCGCCGCCGCCTTCAGCGCTCAGTCCCGCACGGCCGGCTCCACGTGAGTCGCCGGCGTCCACAGCCTCGCCCGCGCCGCCGCCTTCAGCGCTCTGCCCCGCACGGCCGGCCCCGCGTGAGTCGCCGGCGTCCACAGCCTCGCCCGCGCCGCCGTCTGCTCGGTCGGCGGCGCCGCTCCCTGCGCCGCCTTCAGCGGCGGCCGCGTCTGCTGGGAGGACGCCGTCGGAGAACGGCAGCGTGGTCTGAACCGGATCGGTCGCCGCTCTCCCAGCCGCCGCGGATGCCGTGCCGGGGGCCGTTCGAATGGTCGGGGTCGTTGGCGTCGTTGGGGCCGTGGGAGCGGGGCGGCCGGTGGTGGGGTCGTTGGGTTGCGCGCCCGTGCGCCGGGTGCGGCCGGTGTGGCGGAGGGCCGCGGTCTCCGCGAGGTGGCGGGCGTCGCGCAGACGGTCCCGGCCACGCTTCAGGTAGTACTGATACACCGCCGTCCCGACGCTGCTGGCGACGCTCATGAGCGCGGCGCCGACGACCGTGCCCAGCGCGCCGACCTGGGACGCGAACACCGTCCCCGTCACGGTGGCCAGCGCCGCCCCTATCACCTGCGTACCGCTCAACTCGAGACGCCGTCCCCGGCGGCCCTCGTCAGGCTCCGCGGCACCATCGCCCGAACGCGCCTCGCGCATCCCGGCCGGCCCCGCCCGCCCCTCACGCTCTCTGGCGCTCGCCTGGTCACTTCCCGCGGTGGGCGACCCGTCGCGGTCCCCGGCTGTGGGATCGTCGGGCCACGGGGCGGCGTGGTCCGCGGATTCGGCGCCGGCACCGTACGCGTCGTGTCCCTCGGCCGAAGCCCGGGTATGCGGAGGTCGTCTGTCTTCCGGTCCGCTGACTCCGCCGCTCACTGGGAAACGTCCCCCATCCCATTCGTCCGCAACTCTCCGGTGCCCGGCGTAGGCTCCCCCTATTCCCCGGAGACAACCGATATGACCGGTCCTGGTGTTCCGGGATCGGGCCTTCCGAGACCGGGATCACCGGCCTCCCGGGTCCTCCGGGCGGCGGGCGCCGGACCACGGCGGGATGGCAGGATGGGGACGACCCCGTGGGCATGCCGCGCGCATGCCCCGTTCACCGAAGTTCGGACATGCCGGGCGCGGAGCTGGCGAGTGTCGTATCCGCGGCGTCAGACTCATGGCATGGGGAAGGCTTCGGTGCACGACCCCGGACGGGGGCGCGGAATGGCGGGTGAAGGGACAGGGCATGCAGGAGCTGCACCTCGTCGCAGTGAGCGAGGACGGCACTTACCTGGTGCTCGCCAGCGCCGGCCGGGGCACCCGGTTCACGCTGCCCGTCGACGACAGTCTCCGCGCCGCGGCACGGGGTCAATTCTCCCGGCTCGGCCAGTACGAGATCGAAGTGGAGAGTCCGTTGCGACCCAAGGAGATCCAGGCACGGATCCGCTCCGGCGAGACCGCCGAGACGATCGCGCAGGTCGCGGGCATCCCGCTGGAGCGGGTGCGGTGGTTCGAAGGCCCGGTCCTCCAAGAGCGTGAGTACGTCGCGCAGCAGGCGCAGCGGGTCCCCATGCGGCGCGCGGACGGCGGCGGCCCCGGGCCGCAGCTCGGCGAGATCGTCACGGAGCGCCTCGGCCGCCGCGGGATCGACTCCGAGGAGCCGGAGTGGGACTCCTGGAAGCGTGAGGACGGCACCTGGCGGGTCCGGCTGGCCTTCGAGCAGGCCGGGGAGTCCCGGCTGGCCGAGTGGCTCTACGACCCGCGCCGCCGCCTCGTCCAGCCACTCGACGACGACGCCCGTTTTCTCTCCTCGCCGGAGGCCGTGGACACCGCGGCCCAGGAGGAGATCATCGGCACGGTGACGCCGTTCGTGCCGCGCCTGCAGCCCGTGCCCGAGCCACCCACCACCGAGGCGCCCGCACCGCCACCGATCCCCCGCACCCCGGAGCCGGGCCCACACGCGCCCGAGCCCGCGTACGAGCCGGCCCGCGCCCCGGAGCCCGCCACCGCCCGCGACACGGGGTACGCGGACGAGGCGGACTCCATCCGCCACGCGGGAGCCGCACGCACCACCGAGCCCGTATACGAAGCGCCGTACACCCACGACCCCACGCCGCCACGCGGACCCGAGCCCGTCCGCGAGCCACAACCCGCCGCCACCCAGCCCGCCGCGAGCGAGGCCGCACACCCGCACGAGGCCACACCCGAACGGGAGGCCGCACGCCGGGACGAGGCCACTCCTGGACGGGAGGCGGCACGCCTGCAAGAGGCCGCACCGGGACGGGAGGCCGCGCGCCTGCAGGAGGCCACGCCCCCGCGGGAGGCCGTGCCGGCACCGGAGGGCGGGCCCGCACGGGAGGCGGCGCAGGCGCGGCCGGCCAGGCCGCGCGCCGAGCAGACCGAGATCCCCAC
>WHSL01000150.1 GCA_009380095.1 Streptosporangiales bacterium
CCCTGGCGGATTGCATGACGCACCAGCCTGGCCGGAGCCTGGCGTCCATCGCGTCCTCGCGGCCGGCGGTGTCCTGCACCAGCAGGCGCAGATACTCGCCGTGCCGCTCGATGACACGTACGTGGGCGACACCGGGCTCGTAGCGGGGGGTGGCGTGTTCCAGGTCCGCGATGACCTGCCACACGGCGTCGAAGGGGGCGGCGATGCGAAGCTGCCGGACGGCGGCGCCGGGCAGGGCGGCCGCCAGGATGGCGAGGCGGTCGATCGGGTCGATATCGGGAAGCGCCCGGGGATCGTTCACGACTCCCACCCCTCCCGGAACGCGGCCCTGGCTCGATGCAATCGGGATTTCACGGTTCCTGCCGGGATCCCCAAAGTGGTGGCGATCTCTTGTTCGCTGAGGCCCCGTCCATGAGCGTTTCCTCCACGGCGACCTCCAGGTCATCCTGGCGGGCGAGCCGGATCGCCGTCCGGACGGTGACCGACCGACCCAGGTCATGATCGCCTCAGGGGTACGCAGCGAAGGCAGGCCGGCCGAGCTCAGCGAGGCCATCGCCGCGCTACCGGCCGAGGCGCCGGCCGAGGAATCGTTCCGCGCATGGCTGCTCCGGCACGTCGACGCGAAGACGGCCGAGGCGATCGTCGGAGTGACCTTCATCTTCACCTTCGACCACGACCCCGGGCGGCTATCGGCCGCGTTCGCCCATCAGGGCCTCCGCCCTGCGCTCGCCGGCGGTTCCCGGTACGTGGCCGGCGGGTGGTCCACCCTGGTCGATCTTCTCGCCGGCCGGGCCGCCGGCCTCGGCGTGCGGATACAGACCCGGACACGGGTACCCGCCCTGCCCGCCGGCCCCACGATCCTGGCCACCAGCCTCGCCACGGCGCGCCAGCTGACCGGCGACAGATCGCTGACCTGGCCCAGCGCCCGCACGGCAACGTTCGACCTGGGCTTGCGGGCCGACGGCGGCCCGGACTGGTTCCGGGTACTGGACCTGGATGACCGGATCTACGCCGCCCGCTACAGCCTCGCCGACCCCACCTTGGCCCCGCCCGGGCATGAGCTCATCCAGATCTCCGCCGCATGTGCCCCAGGCGAGCGGAAAGCCGACGCCGAACGCCGAGTACAGCGTCTTCTCGACCAGTCCTGGCCCGGCTGGCGCGCCGCGGTGCGCTGGGACCGCAGCGCCGTGCGCACACACCGCACCGGGGCCGTCGACCTGCCCGGGACGACCTGGCACGACCGCCCAGCCATCAGCCGGAGTCTGACGCTCGCCACGATCAAGGCCGGTCCCGGGTTCATTTATAAACGAATGTTCGTTTATGTTGGAGGCATGGTCAACGACGAACGTTCTCTCGCGGGCAAGGTCGCCCTCGTCGCCGGTGCCACGCGTGGCTGCGGTCGTGCCACCGCCGTCGAGCTCGGGGTGCTCGGTGCGACCGTTTACGGGACCGGCCGCTCGACGCGGTCCGGGCGGTCTCCGATGGATCGGCCCGAGACGATCGAGGACACGGCCGAGCGCGTTGCGGCGGCCGGCGGTGAAGGGGTCGCCGTACGCTGCGATCACAGCGATGTGGAGGATGTGGCCGCGCTCGTGGAGCGCATCCGCAACGATCACGGGCGGCTCGACATCCTGGTCAACGACGTGTGGGGCGGGGACCCGTTCGTGCAGTGGGACAAGCCGGTGTGGGAGCACCCGCTCCACGCGACGCTCGGCGTGCTGCGCAACGGTATCGAGACGCACCTGATCACGAGCCACTTCGCGATCCCGCTCATGTTGGAGGGGACGGGCGGTCTGGTGGTCGAGGTGGGCGACGGCAAGGGCGATGTGCCGTACCGCGCGAACATGCCCTACGACCTCGTCAAGGCGGCGGTCGTCCGGATGGGTGAAGGCCTCGCGCACGAGCTCGAGCCGCACGGCGTGACGGCCTTGACCGTCACGCCCGGCTGGCTCCGGTCGGAGTCGATGCTCGACTACTTCAGCGTCACGGAGGAGACGTGGCGCGAGCGGGCCGAGCACGTTCCGTACTTCGGGCACTCCGAGACGCCGCACCTGCTCGCCCGGGGGATCGCCGCGCTGGCGGCCGACCCCGGCCGGGATCGGTTCGCCGGCCGGTGCCTGGGCTCTTGGGAGCTCATGCGCGAGTACGACCTGAAGGACACCGACGGCACCCGGCCGGACTGGGGCGCCGTGGACCTCGAGGCCCGGCGGGCGACCCTGGCCCACGGCATGCCCGGCCCCGTCTGATGCCGCGCCCGCGAACGGTCAGCGACGAGGCGATCCTCGACGCCGTCCTCGACCTCGCCCACCGCATCGGCCCGGCGCGGCTGACGTTCGCCGCGGTCGCCGCGGAGGTGGGACTGTCGGCCGCGACGCTGGTCCAGCGCTTCGGTACGAAGCGCGACCTGCTGCTCGCGGCCGACAGGCAGGCCGTCGGCCTCTGGGTCGGCGCCCTGGAACGGTCGGCGGCCACCTCGCCCCTCGCGCGCGTCGTCGAGGGCCTCGTGCTCGCCGTCGAGCGCGTCGCCACGCCCGAGCTGATGGTCAACTCGCTCGCGATGCTCCAGCTCGACCTCGCCGATCCCGACTTTCACGCCGAGACGCTCCGCGGAGCGCGAGCGGTCCGCGCCCACATCGAGCGTGACCTGCGCGCCGCGCTCGATGCGGGCGAGCTGCGCGCCGGCACCGACACGTCGACGCTCGCGACGCTCGTCGAGACCACGTACCACGGCGCGATGATCGGCTGGGCGATCCACCGCGAGCGCCCGCTCGCCGACTGGATGCGCGAGCAGGTCGAGGCCGTGCTCGCGCCGCACCGGAGCGCGCGTTAGCGGAGTCTCGCGCCGCGTTCCGGTGGTCGCCGTTCTGCGCGGCCGCATCAGGTCCGGTGAAGTGCTTCAAGCTCGGCCCAGACCGTGGAGGTGTGGGCTATAAGGGGTGCCATGCCGTAGATGGGAGGCGCCGATGAACTCCGGCCCCGGCCGGGACCCGGAAGGGCTGCCCGACGTGCCGACCTCTCTGCTGTGACTGGCCGAGACGCTGGTGATGCCGGCCGCGCCGGCCGATGAACAGATCGCGTGGGCCGCGATGGCGTACGACCACCGCGGTGTCGGCGATACCGCGGCGGTCGGCACACGTCAGCGTGCGCGGTCGTAGACCATGGCCATCTCGCCAAGCTCACCGGTCTCCTGATAGCTGAGCGTCCACTTCGTGGCCGGCAGGCCGTCGTCGAACAGCCGCTGCCCACCCCCGGCGATCTCCGGGGCGATCATGAGATACAGCCGGTCGAGCAGGTCCGCCGCGAGGAGTGGCTTGATGACGCTCGCGCTGCTGTTGACGAGGATGTCGCCCCCGCCGGCGGCCTTGAGCTCGGCGATGACGTCCTCGGTGGGGGCGTTCACCACGCGCGCACGGTTCCACGGCGCGTCGGTCAAGGTGGTCGACAGGACCACCTTCTCCGTGTCGACCAGCCACTTCGCATAGCCGCGGTCACGTGGATCGGCGTTCTCGTCCTCGGCGATCGAGGGCCAGAACCCCAGGAACCCCTCGGCGTTGAGCCGGCCGAGAACCGCCGGCGTTGACGTCCCCGACGAACCGTTCCCCCGGGTAAACGTCGGCGACAACCTGGTGCACAACATCCATACGGCCATGCGACTGGCGTGGCCATGGCGGCGATGCTGACCTCCGTGGTCTCGTACTGCCTGACCAGGGTGGACGTGTACGAGGCCCGTGACGCGCTGGTCTGGCTCACCGGCAGCCTCAACGCGAAGACCTGGACGACCGTGTCCGTGCTGGCGCCGGGCGTCGCCGTACTGATCCCGCTGGCCCTGCTCGCGGGCCGCCGGCTCGCGGCGCTCCGCCTCGGGGACGACGCGACGCGCGGGCTCGGCGTACCGGTGCAGCGCTCCCGGCTGGCCCTGCTCGTCGTCGCGGTGGCGCTCGCCGCGGTCGCCACCGCCGCCGTCGGGCCGGTCACGTTCGTGGCGTTCGTGGCGGGCCCGATCGCCCGCCGGCTGGCCGGCGACAACGGGGTCGCGCTGGTGCCGGCGGCGCTGGTGGGGGCGCTGGTGCTGACGGCTGCGGACCTCGCGGCGCAGCACGCGTTCGGGGGCGTGCAGTTCCCGGTCGGGGTGGTGACCTCGATCGTCGGGGCGCCGTACCTGTTGTGGCTGCTCGCGAACACCAATCGGATCGGACACGGCGGTTGAGGCACGAGGAGGACGGGATGAGCTCGGGCTCGGCCAATGAGGAGCGTCGCCTGTACGCCCGGGACCTGACGCTCGGCTACGGCGGGCGGCCGGTCGTCGACGGACTGTCGCTGGACATCGCCACCGGCGAGATCACCGCCATCGTGGGCGCGAACGCGTGCGGTAAGTCGACATTGCTGCGCGGGCTGGCGCGGCTGCCGGCTCCCCGGTCCGGCGCGGTCTACCTGGACGGCAAGGAGATCCACTCCCAGCCCACCCGGTACGTCGCCGAGCGGCTCGGCCTGCTGCCGCAGGCACCCGTCGCGCCGGACGGCATCCGGGTGGCCGCCCTCGCCGCCCAGGGGAGGTACCCGCACCAGGGCTGGTTCCGCCGGTGGAGCACCGCCGACGACGATGCCGTGGCCGGCGCGCTGGTCGCGACCGGCACGCTGGACCTCGCCTCCCGGCCGGTGGACGAGCTGTCCGGCGGGCAGCGCCAGCGGGTATGGATCGCGATGGCGCTCGCCCAGGACACCGACATCCTGCTGCTCGACGAGCCGACCACGTTCCTCGACGTGGCCCACCAGGTCGAGGTGCTGGACCTGCTCACCGACCTGAACCGCCGGGACGGCAAGACGATCGTGCTCGTCCTGCACGACCTCAACCTCGCCTGCCGGTACGCGGGCCACCTGATCGCGATGAAGGACGGCGGGGTCGTCGCGCAGGGGCCGGCCGCGGACGCCGTCACCGAGGAGATGGTGACGTCGGTGTTCGGCATGCCGTGCCGGGTCGTGCCGGATCCGGTGTCGGGGACGCCGATGGTGGTGCCGATCGGCCGGCACCATGGCCGCGTGCAGGTCGTCGCGGGCCACGCCGAGGGCGTCCAGCACCCAGCGCCGTAGCCCGCGCACCACCCCGGCCTCGGCGGCGAGCCACGCCTGGATCCGGCCGCCGGGATGCTCGTGCCGCCGTACCTGGCGACCGAAATGGCGGGGTCGGTCGTGACGGATTCCACGACCTGCCGATTCGCGATTTATTGCAGATGCACGATCGGATGCACGTGCATCTGTAATTGCATTCGGGTTGTGCGGTCGTGCACCATGCGGCATGAGCTCGGCGCCGACGTCCCTGCGGCGCATGGGAAGCAGCCGTATGAAGGAGGGTCATTCCCGTGACCGGAAGAGAGCCCAGCCGACCGCCGCGGGCAAGTCGCTGGCGCAGGACGTGGCCGGTCGTCCTACCAGCGGTGCTGACGGCGCTGGCCGCGCTGTTCCAGCTGCTCGCGGAACTCGTCAAGATCGTCGCACAGTGACCGCCCCCGGGCCGGTGGCCGTGCTCAGGGGGTGCGGGCGTAGCGGGCGGGGGAGGTGCCCACGGTGGCGGTGAAGTCGTGGACGAGGTGGGCCTGGTCGGTGTAGCCGAGGTCGGTGGCCAGGGTGGCCCAGTCGATGGGGGCGCCGGCGTCGGCGCGGGTGGCGGCCTCGTGCAGGCGGGCGCGGCGGAGCACCCACTTGGGGGACGCGCCGACGTATTCGGCGAAGAGGCGCTGCAGGTGCCGTACGGAGACGCCGAACTCCGCGGCGGCCGCCTCCACCCGGCACAGTCCGGGGGAGGCCGTGATCCGCTCGGCCATCGCCGCGACCTCCGCGGCCGTGGGGTCCACGGCGGCGGGCAGGCGCGGCACCAGGAAGGCCTCCGCGAGCCGGGCCATGGCCGCGGAGTCCCCCGCCTCCAGGACCCGCCGGCTCACCTCCGCCACCTCGGCCCCGAAGAACGCGGCGGCCGGGACCCGGCGGTCGGCGAGGCCGAGGACGGGCCCCTCGGTGAAGGGCCGGAACCCGCCCGGCCGGAACTTGATCCCGAGCACCTGGCCCCGGCCCTCCAGCATGCGGGTGAACAGGTTCCTGTCCACCCCGTACACGAGCGGCTCCGGCTCCTCGAAGACGAGGTGCACGTTCGGATGGGCGAGGACCTTGGTCTCGTACGGCTCCCGCACGTTCCACCGCACGTGCCAGTAGAACTCCACGTACGGCCGGGCCGCCTCGCCCGGCTCGTGCCGGACGACCTCGGTGAACGTGGACTGCGTCCGCTGGTGCAGCACACCCCGCCCGAGCCCCGTCATGCGCCCCAGGTTATCCGTCGCGTTTATACAAGACCTGCGGATATGCCGCTTTCTAGGGTTGGTGACATGCACGAGTTGATGATCGAATGCGCCGCCCAGGCGGCCCGGGTCGCGCGCGGCGTGCCCTCCGGCCGGCTGGACGGCAGGACCCCCTGCGCGGAGTTCGACGTACGGGCCCTGGTGGACCACTGGGTGCTCTACACCTCGCACGGCCTGGAGGCCCGGGCTCTGCGCCGGCCGATCCCTGAAGACCTCACCGAGCGCGACTTCACCGCCGACCCCGGCTGGGCGGACGCGTACGCGGCCCAACTCGACCGCGCCGTCGCCGCGTGGAAGGACCCGGCGGCGTGGCAGGGCGAGATCGACCTGGGCTTCGCGTCGATGCCCGCGGCGGACGTCGCGGCCGCGGTGCTCGAGGAGATGGCCGTGCACGGCTGGGACGTGGCGGTGGCGACCGGCCAGGAGTTCCGTACCTCGGACGCCCTCGGCGAGCTGATCCTGCGCGTGGTGGACGGCCATGCCGAGCTGTACCGGCAGTACGACGGCTACGCCGACCCCGTACCGGCCCCCGAGGGGGCCACGGCCTTCGAACGCGCCCTCGCCCTCTCCGGCCGCGACCCGCGCTGGACGCGGTGACGCCCTAGTCTGGGGAGGGTGCGAATCGCCACCTGGAATGTGAACTCGGCGAAGCAGCGGGTGCCGCGGCTGCTGCCCTGGCTGGACCAGCGGCGGCCGGACGTCGTCTGCCTGCAGGAGACCAAGCTCGCCGACTCCGCCTTCACCGAGCTGCTCGGCGCGGAGTTCGAGGCCCGGGGTTACGCGCTCGCGGTCCACGGCGAGGCGCAGTGGAACGGTGTGGCGCTGGCCTCCCGGGTCGGCCTCGAGGAGGTCACCACCGGCCTCGCCGACGCCCCCGGCTTCCCGCATCCGGAGGCCCGGGCCGTCTCCGCGACCTGCGGCGGGATCCGCGTCCACTCGGTGTACGTGCCGAACGGCCGCACCCCCGGCTCCGAGCACTACCACTACAAGCTCTCGTGGCTGGCCGCGCTCAAGAAGGTCGTGGAGGCCGGGCCGGAGAACGCGCTGGTCTGCGGGGACATGAACGTCGCCCCCGCCGACGAGGACGTCTTCGACCCGGACGCGTACGCCGAGGAGACGCATGTCACCCCGCCGGAGCGGGCCGCCGTACGGGACCTCGGGCTGCGCGACGTGGTCCGCGATCGCTGGCCGGACCGGCGCGTCTTCACGTACTGGGACTACCGGGCCGGCATGTTCCACCAGGACCTCGGCATGCGCATCGACCTGGTGCTGGCCACCGGCCCGGTGGCGGAGCGGGTCCAGGCGGCCTGGGTGGACCGGCATGCCCGTAAGGGCAAGGCACCGAGCGACCACGCCCCGGTCATCGTCGACCTCGACGAGGCTCCCGACGGCGACATCGGCCCCGTCGTTCCGCCGCCCTCCGCCAAGCCCGCCAAGCGCGGCGCCCACCGTCTTCCCCAGTCCGGCGCCTGACCGCCTGTCTTCCCAGGTCCGGCGCCTGACGCCGTCCGTCTTTCCCGGTCCGGCGCCTGACGCCGGGCGCGCGACGGTGCCGCCGGCGGCCACATCCCCGGCGGGCGGCAGGGAATGCCGGGCGGTTGGGGAATGCATGGCGCGAGGGGGGTGTTGGGGCCTGTAGAGTTCATTGACCGATTCTTTTTGCGCGCGGTTTCGCGTGCCCATGGCCCGCCTCGCAGACCGCGCCCCATTCGATGCCGCCCAACCGGGCGGCCGCGGAACCTTCCGAGTCGCGCCAATCTCTCGGAAGGTTCGCATTGACATCAGACGCGGCTGTCGCCGTGCCCTCGTTCGACGCCCTCGGGCTCCCCAAGCCCCTGGTCAACGCCCTGGCCCGGAGCGGCATCACCGAGCCGTTCCCGATCCAGGACGCCTGTATTCCCGACGTACTGACCGGCCGTGACGTGCTCGGCCGGGGCCAGACCGGCTCCGGCAAGACGCTCGCCTTCGGCCTCCCGCTGATGACGCGGATCGCGGGCTTCCCCGCCGCGCCGAAGCGGCCCCGCGCGCTCATCGTGGTCCCCACCCGTGAGCTCGCCATGCAGGTCAGCGACGCCCTGGAGCCGCTGGGCCGGGGCCTCGACCTGCGTACGAAGATCGTCGTGGGCGGCACCTCCATGGGCCGCCAGATCCAGGCGCTGCGGCGCGGTGTTGAGATCATCGTCGCCACGCCCGGACGGCTGCACGACCTCATCAGGCAGGGCGAGTGCGAGCTCGGCGACGTCGAGGTCACCGTGCTCGACGAGGCCGACCACATGTGCGACCTGGGCTTCCTGCCCGAGGTCACCGCGCTGCTGGAGATGGTGCCGGAGCACGGGCAGCGACTGCTGTTCTCCGCCACCCTGGACAAGGACGTCGACAGCCTGGTCAAGCGGTTCCTGCACGACCCCGTCACGCACTCGGTGTCGCCGGAGACCGCCTCGGTCGACACGATGGAGCACCGGCTGCTGCTGGTGCCGCCGCGCGACAAGACCGTCATCACCGACCACATCGCGCGCGGCGCCGAGCGGGCCATCCTGTTCGCCCGCACCAAGCAGGCCGTGGACCGGATCACCGAGCGGCTCGCCGCCGCGGGCGTGGCCGCGGGCGGGCTGCACGGCGGCAAGACCCAGCGCGTCCGGACCCGTACGCTCGCCGAGTTCCGCGAGGGTGTGATCCGCGTGCTCGTCGCCACCGACGTGGCCGCGCGCGGCATCCACGTGGACGGGGTGACCCTCGTCGTGCACCTGGACCCGCCGAACGACTCCAAGGACTACCTGCACCGCGCGGGCCGTACCGCGCGGGCCGGGGCCTCCGGCATCGTCGTCACGCTGGCGCTGCCGCACCAGGCCCGGCAGACCGAGCGGATGCTGCAGCGGGCCGGGGTGAAGGCGCAGACCGTGCGGGTGCACGCCGCGCACGCTGAGCTGGTCCGGCTGTTCGGCGCGGCGGACGCGGAGCCGCTCGCTCCCGCCGCCCGGCCGGTGCGCCGCCGCGACTACGACGACCGGCCCCGCGGCCGGCGCCGTGGTGGCGACCGCTGGGGGGACAGGCCGCGCCGCGGTGGCCCCAGTGGCGGACCGCGTCGTCCGTACCGCCGCGACCGGGACCACGACCGTCCCGCCGGTGGCCACGGCCGCTCCGCCGACCACCACCGCTGACCGCCGCCGCGGCACGGCCGCGGCGGCACAGTGATCACAGACGCCCGGGGAGGCACCGCCTCCCCGGGCGTTTCGCATGCCCGAGCCCGCGCGCGGCGCCGCCGACGCCGACGGCTACATCCAGTAGGGGATCCATCAGTGCCGTTTCTGGAAATGTGCGGCCTGCGCAAGCGGTACGGCGGCGTGGTCGCGCTGGACGGCGCGGACCTCGCCGCCGCCCGCGGCGAGGTGCACGCCCTGCTCGGGCCGAACGGATCCGGCAAGAGCACCCTGCTCAAGGTGCTCACGGGCGTCGTCGCGGCGGACGCGGGCGAGGTACGGCTGGACGGCGAGCCGCTCGTCACCCGCGGCCCGCGGGACGCGCTGCGCGCCGGGGTCGCCGCCGTCTACCAGGAGCTGTCGCTGCTCGACGACCTGAGCGTGGCGGAGAACCTGGTGCTCGGGGTGGAGCCGGTGCGCCGCGGCGGCCTGCTGGACCGGCGGGCCGCCGAGCGCCGGGCCGCCCCGGTGCTGGAGCGGTTCGCCGACGCGTTCGGCGGGGCCGTACCGTTGCGGACTCCCGCTGGGGCGCTCGACCCGGGGGAGCGGCAGGTCGTCGAGGTCTGCAAGGCGCTGGTACGGCGCCCGCGGCTGCTCGTCCTCGACGAGGCCACCGCCTCGCTGCGGCAGCGCCAGGTGGACGTGCTGTTCGACGTGGTCCGGGAGCTGCGCGACGAGGGCGTGCTGGTGCTGTTCATCTCGCACCGCCTCGCCGAGGTGCGCGGGCTGGCCGCACGCGCCACCATCCTCCGCGGCGGACGGCACGTCGCCACCGTGGACGTGGCCACGACCGCGGAGGACGAGCTGGTCCGGCTCATGGTGGGCGAGCTCGCCACGGTCCCGCGCGCCGCCTCCGCCGCCACCGAGCAGGTCCGGCTCCAGGTCACGGACCTCGCCGGTCCGGGCATGAACGGCGTCTCGCTGACCGTACGGTCCGGGGAGATCGTCGGCCTCGGCGGCCTGCAGGGCCAGGGGCAGGCCGAACTGCTCGGCACGCTGTTCGGGGCGCGGCGCCGGCGCGGCGGCGAGGTGGAGATCGACGGCGAGCCGGTCCGCGCGCCCAACCCCGCGCAGGCCATCAGGGCGGGCATCGCGTACGTCCCCGGCGACCGCGGCAGCGAGGGGCTGGCGCTGCGCCGGCCGATCCTGGAGAACCTGGCGCTGCCCTCGCTGCGCACCCGCTCCCGCGGCGGGCTGCTGTCCCGCCGGCGTGAGACGCGGGCGGCGCGGGCCACCGCCGAGCGTCTGGCCACGCGTTACGGCTCACTGTCGGACCTCGCCGCTACGCTGTCGGGCGGCAACCAGCAGAAGCTGGTGGTGGCCAAGTGGTTCCCGGTGAAACCCCGGGTGGTGCTGCTGGATGACCCGCTGAAGGGCATCGACGTGCGGGCGAAGGCCGAGCTCTTCGCCGTCATCAGAGAGTTGGCGCAGGGCGGAGCGGCCGTCCTGTTCGGTTCCAGCGACGATCGGGAGCTGATCGAGCTCTGCGATCGGGTGCTGGTCATGTTCGAAGGCCGGGTGGCCGACGAGCTGGCCGGCCCGCGTCTCTCCGACGACACGCTGATCGCCAGCGCACTCCAGGTGAACGGGGGTGGATCGTGACCCTTCCCGGCCGGGCCGGCGGCATGCTCACCGCCGCCCGGATGCCGCAGCTGGCCACGCTGGCGCTGCTGGTGGCGGCCGTCACGGCGAGCGCCGCGCTGCAGGCCGAGTTCTTCACTCCGTACGGTCTGACCTCCAACTTCGCCACCATCCTGCCGGTCGCGACGGTCGCCGTCGCGCAGACCGTGATCGTGCTGACCGGCGGCATCGACCTGTCCATCGGCACGATCGTGACGCTCTCCAGCGTGGTGACCGTGCAGCTGGTGGACGGCCATCCCGAGCGACCCGGCGGGCAGGTGCAGAGGCGATGACCGAGGGGTACCGGCAGGCGGTGGGCGGCGTGGTCCCGGTCGCCGCGGTGCTGCTGCCTCACCCTCGGCTCCATCGCCGCGCTCGTCATCGGTGGCACGCGGCTGCGCGGCGGCGCCGGGGGAGCGGGCGGCGCGATCGCCGGTGCGATCGTGCTGACCCTCGTGCACCGCTGGTCATGACGCTCGGCATGATCGGCGTCGTGTACGGGGTGATCCGCCTCTACACCGGCGGCCAGCCCAAGGGCTCGGCCGCGCCCGCCATGCGCGAGCTCGTCGCGGGCGACACCGTGTTCGGCATCCCGGGCGTGTGGCTGTGGGCGGGGCTCGGCGCGATCGTGCTGGTGCTGCTGCGCCGCACCTCCTTCGGCTGGCGGCTGTACGCGGTCGGCGCGAACAGGGAGGTGGCGCGGCTCTCCGGCGTGGCCGTGCGGCCTACGCTGCTCACCGTCTACACGCTGTCCGGCCTGTTCGCCGGCGTCGGCGGGCTGCTGCTGCTCGGCTACACCCAGTCCGTCTTCCTGCGGCTCGCCGACGCCTACATGCTGCCCACGGTGGCCGCGGTCGTCGTCGGAGGCACCGCGCTGATCGGCGGGGTCGGCGGGTACCTCGGCACGGTGCTCGGCGCCGTGCTGCTCACCGTCCTCGACTCGTTCCTGAAGATCCTGCAGATCGGAGGGTCGGGCAGCGACGCACCCCGGCAGATCGTGTACGGGGCCGTGCTGCTCGTGCTGCTCTCGATCTACGGACGGCAACGCAGGCTGCGATCGTGATCGCAGCCCCAGAGAGGAGTGGCTCCATGGCTGACCGCCTCGGGGTGGGAATCGCCGGCAGCGGCTTCATGGCCGGTTTCCACGTCCGGTCCTTCGTCGGCGTGCGCGACGCGGACGTCGTCGCCATCGCCGGGCGCACCCGCAAGAGCGTCGACGAGCTGGGCGACACCTGCCGGGAGCTGCGCATCGGCGACCCCACGTCCTACGGCGACGTACGGGAGCTGGTCCGCGACCCGAAGGTGGACGCGGTGTGGGTCACCACGCCCAACCACGTGCGGCTGGAGACGATCCGGGCGATCGCGGAGGAGGTGACCTCGGGGCGGGGGAGCCTGCGCGGCATCGCGATCGAGAAGCCGCTGGGGCGTACGGTCGCGGAGGCCAAGGAGATCGTCGCGCTGGTGGAGGAGGCCGGGCTGGCCGGGGGGTACCTGGAGAACCAGGTGTTCGCGCCCGGGCTGACCCGCGCGCACGAGCTCGCCTGGGGGCGGGGCGCCGCGGTGGCCGGCTCGCCGTACCTGGCGCGCTGCGCCGAGGAGCACAGCGGGCCGCACCGCGCCTGGTTCTGGCAGGGCGAGAAGCAGGGCGGCGGGGTCCTCAACGACATGATGTGCCACAGCGTGGAGGCGGGCCGGTTCCTGCTCACGCCGCCCGGCGCGGTCAAGTCGGCATGGCTCACGCCGGTGACGGTCAACGCGCAGATCTCCTGCCTGAAGTGGGCGCGCCCGGCGTACGCGGACCAGCTCGTGCGGCGGTACGGTCCCGAGGTCGACTACCGGCGCGCGCCCGCCGAGGACTACGCGCACGCCACCATCGGCTATGTGAACGGTGACGGCGAGGAGGCGATGGTGGAGGCCACCACCTCGTGGTCGTACGTGGGGGCTGGGCTGCGGCTCTCCTTCGAGCTGCTCGGCCCGGAGTACGCGATGGCGGCGAACACGCTGGACACCGAGGCCAAGGTGTTCCTGTCCCGGGAGATCTCCGGGCCGTCCGGCGAGGACCTGGTGGAGAAGCAGAACGCCGAGGGCGGGCTGATGCCGCTGCTCGCCGACGAGGCCGCCTCCTACGGCCACACCGACGAGAACCGGCACATGGTGCGCTCCTTCCTCGACGGGACCAAGCCCACGGAGTCCCTGCACGACGGGCTGTTCGTGACCCGGCTGCTGATGGCGGCGTACCTGTCGGCCCAGGAGGAGCGGTCGATCCGCTGGGACTCGGCGGACCTCGACGACTTCGTGCCCGACGTGGCGAAGGGGACGTGGCGCGCGCGCTGACC